>CAMKFB010000053.1 GCA_946411735.1 uncultured Selenomonadales bacterium | reverse complement strand
GATGGCAGACGTAAGTCGAGAGGAAGATTTCATGCGTCGACGCCCCCCCCCCGTCAGTTGAAGGAAGAATGATCTCGCCGTAAGTCAGACTGCCGTCCTTGAGATCGCTGTCGATGAAAACGTGGTAATCATCCTCCGTGAGGCTCTGATTCTGAATTTCTGTCATGCAAAAGCCGGAGCGCTCCTTATAATACGACGTGACATAAGGGATCGCGTCGGGCTGCTCGGGCTGAGTGTAAATCATCTGCTTCAGCTCGTCGAGCGTAACGTGCTTGTCGAGCGGGAGCGAATAGCCGAGCACGTGCAAGTTCGTATCCTTGATGTCCAAGATTTTTTCGCCGCTCGAATTTTTGATCCAGGCGTCGCGGAGATTCCACTCCTTCGGCACCATCCAATCGAAAACCGCCGTCCCGGACGGAACTTCGTAAATCTCGAGCTCGGGAACGATCTTCTTCAAATCCCCGAGCGTCTGACGTACGCCGTCGCCGGTGATGCTCCGATTGTAAGGAAACATCTTCCGGCACAAATCGTACATCTCTTGACCAATGCTCACATCAAAACCTCCCGTCAAAGCAAAATCTCACGAAGGCTCTCGACCACATAATCCTGCTGCTCGTCCGTCAAGCGATAGTAAAGCGGCAGCGTAAACGCCTCCGCGTAATACTCCATCGCCGCCGGACATTCCTCCGGTCGATGCCCCAATCGCTCGTAATACGGCTGAGTGTGCACCGGTATGTAATGCAAATTCAACGCAACGTCGCGCGCGCGCATCTCGTCAAATATCTGCACCTTGCTTTTCTTGACCGCGCTCCGATCCAAGCGGACGACGTAGATATGCCACGAAGAGTTCGTGTCTTCCGATTGATAAGGCGTCTTCAACGGCAAGTCCTTAAGCAACTCATCGTAGCGCGCCGCCAAATACCGCCGCCGCGATACAAATTCGTCGAGCCGATCCATTTGACTGCAACCGAGCGCCGCCTGTATGTCCGTCATCCGATAGTTGAAGCCCAAATCGATCTGCTGATAGTACCATTGACCGTCGGGCTCGTGCGTCATCAAAGCAGGATCGCGCGTGATACCATGACTTCGGTAGAGTTTCAACTTCTCGTAGAGCTCGGCGTTATTCGTCAAGAGCATGCCGCCCTCGCCCGTCGTTATGATTTTGACCGGATGAAAACTGAACACCGTCAGATCGGAATATCGACAGCTGCCGACTTTGCCGCCTTTGTAATCGGCGCCGACCGCATGAGAAGCGTCCTCCATCACCGAAAATCCGTAGCGCTTCGACAGCTCATGAATCCGCTCCATGTCACAGGATTGTCCCGCCAAATGCACCGGCACCACGACGTTCGGAATCCGCTCGGTCGACTTTAACTTCGCCTCCAACGCATCGACGCTCATGTTGTACGTCCGATCATCGATGTCGACAAAATCTACATCCGCGCCGCAGTACCGACCGCAATTCGCCGAAGCCACAAACGTGATCGGCGACGTCCAAAGCAATCCTCCGTCCGTCAAGCCGAGCGCCTTGCATCCGATGTGCAATGCCGAAGTCGCGTTCGTAACCGCCACTGCGTATTTAGCGCCGCAATACTCCGCAACACGCTTTTCAAATCGCTCGATCGCTGGACCTTGCGTTAAAAAATCCGACCGCAAAACTTCTTCGACCGCGCGGATATCTTCATTATTGACGTCCTGCTTACCGTAATAAATCATTTCGCCATCTCTCGCAATTCTTCCACCGTCAAAAAGTGCTCGTTTGTCCCCGAGTTGTACTCGAATCCGTCCGGCACCGGCTTGCCCGTCTCGCCCAACGCATTCGTCACGTACTTCATCGAATGTTGCATTCGAACCGACGGCATTATCACGTAATGATCCGCGAACTCGAGTATGTCATAGTAGATGTCAGAAGGACACATCACCTCGTGCAGTTTCTCGCCCGGGCGGATTCCGATGATTTTCGTTGGCAAGTCCGGCGCCAGCGCCTTCGCCAAATCCATGATGTGCATCGACGGGATCTTCGGTACAAAGGTTTCACCGCCTTGCATCCGTTGGAAGCCCTTCAATACGAACTCGACCGCATCATCCAACTTCAGCCAGAAGCGCGTCATGCGCTCGTCGGTGATCGGAATTTCCTTTGCGCCGTCCGCCACCAATTTCTTGAAGAACGGCACTACCGAGCCGCGCGAGCCGACAACGTTGCCGTATCGAACGACGGAGAATCTCGTCGGGCGATTGCCTACAAAATTATTTGCCGCCGTAAACAGTTTGTCCGAGCAAAGTTTCGTCGCGCCGTAGAGATTGACCGGGTTCGCCGCCTTATCCGTCGACAGCGCGATCACTTTTTGCACGCCGCAAGCGATTGCCGCGTTGATCACGTTTTGCGCGCCGTTGACGTTCGTCTTGATGCACTCCATCGGATTATACTCCGCCGCCGGCACCTGCTTGAGCGCCGCCGCGTGCACCACATAGTCCACGCCGTACATCGCCGTCTTGAGACGCGCCTCGTCGCGCACGTCGCCGATAAAATACCGCATGAAGCTCTGATTGAAACGCTGCTGCATCTCAAATTGCTTGAGCTCATCGCGCGAGTACACGATCAACTTATTCGGCGTGTACGTCTTGGTCAAAATCTCGATGAACTTCTTGCCGAACGAACCCGTACCGCCCGTCACCAAAATATTTTTTCCGTTGAACATTTTACCATCCCAATCAAAAGACGGATTCCCGTCAAATTTTCGGTTGAGTGTATCACAAGCGCTGTGCATTGTCAAACAACAGCCCGCGCCTTGATTGTCTTCGGCGGCATGATATAATCACAACAAAAATTTTTGGGAGTGTCAACATGAATATGTTCGTACCGAATGTAATCGTCGTCGGCAACGTCGATGAGCTTTACGCGCAACTCGAGCCCGATCGCCGCGTCAACGTCGTCGCCGTCGTCGAGGACATCACTCAGCTCCGCTCGATTGAGACGCAGTTTGATTACATCGTTTTCACCGACCACCTCAATTATCTCCGCAGCATCAAAAGTTTTGCCGCCAATGCCGTCGGGCGCATCGTCACCGCTGACTTTTTTGCGCGCAACGTCCAAGCGAACTTCTATTCCTATCACAACGATGCGCTCCTGCTTCGACTCCTCCTTCAAAAGCGCGTTCGATCGATGCTCGACGTCGACGCTTATTTCGCTCGATCGCAATATTATATAAAGCCCGCGCCCTTGGAGCGTTTGACCGTCGATGCGATCGACTCAACGCCCTTCGCCATCAACGACAATTTTTATTCTCGAGTTTATAATTCCCTCGACGAGTGCCGTCTCCGTCATTACAACGTCGTGCTTCTCACCGCCGAGCGCAACGTCGATGAGCTCCGCGCGGAGTTTAGTCGATTGTCCGATCAGGCTGATGAGTTCATTGTCTTCGTCCGTCGAAGTACCGACCTCAAAGATGCTCTCGATCGTTTCGCCAACGTTCAGGCGCTCAACGCCATCAACGGTCAATGGCTCGTCCTCCGTCCCCGTCGAGATAATAACTTTGCCGTCTACGTCGTCGCTCATAAAAAATTCGACGTCGACATGCCTATCGGCTACAAAACCATTCACGCCGGTCGAGCGCTCGGAGCCGACCTCGGCTTTATCGGCGACGACTCCGGCGACAATATCTCCAACCTCAATCCCTATCTTAACGAGCTCACTGCCCTCTATTGGATTTGGCGCAACTCGACCGATGATATTGTCGGCATTTCGCACTATCGCCGCTTCTTTTCGTCGAAGGGCTCGACCGCTTTCAACGCCGCCGACATTCTCACCGTCGATCAAGCCCGCGCTCTGCTCGATCATCACGACATGATAATCGGCGCCGAGGTCATCAGCCCCAATTCGCAACGCGGGCTTCTCGTTTTCGACGCGGAGTATGACGATCGCCTTGCCTTCGCCGCCATCAACGTCATCAAAAAAAATCTCGAGCTTCATCAGCCCGAGTATCTTGACGCTTTCGAGCAGATCATCGCCAACCAAAGTCTCTTCGGTTGCAATATGATGATCGCGCGTAAATATGTTTTCGACGCGTATTGCCAATGGCTGTTCTCGTTCCTGTTGCCGGCGGCGGAAGAATTTATCCCGTCGCTCGAGAGTGCCTCCGTTCGACAGAAACGCATCTTGGGATTCGTCGCCGAGAGAATGTTCGGCGTCTGGCTGCTTAACCAACGACTCCGCTTGCGTGAACTGTCGATAATGATCGATAAAACAGCGCTGCATTGATCAAATACGAAATCAGCGCCCCGTCCTCCGACTTCGACAGCTCCGCGCGGAGCAACCGATCGAAGTCGTGCACTGTTCGCCCCGCACGCGCCCGATTCAGCCACAATAATTTCTCGTGCACAAAAAAATTGAGCACATTGAACCGATGCTTGGGATGCTCCTCAAAAAATTGCAGTCCGCTCATAAATCCGTCGAGCAATCGCGTCCCTTCCGTGAGCACTCGCAACCACCGTCGAACATAATCCGACGTGTCGAGCGCCTTCTTCGTCAGCGACTGCGGATTCGTCCGATATAAATTCGTGATGTCGGGCGTCCGAACGTAGCGCTCCGCAAAGCACAGCACCTTGAAACAAAACAACTGATCCTCCGCCGTCGGCAGGCTTGGAAACTCGATCCCGTTCTCGACGAGCAGATCGCGCCGAAATAATTTACCCCAAGGATACCAAAAATATCGCCCCTGCACATATCGACGCATGCGCTCCTCGAAATCGGCATCCTCCACCGTCAATTCTTTGACGTGCAGATCGATCAGATGCTCCGAAGTTTTGATCTTGAGCGTCGACTTCGCCGTGACGACCTCCTCATCCGTGATGAAATATTTTTCCGTGTGCACCACGTCCGCGTTCGTCTCGACGGCGGCTTTGTATAGTTTTTCGAGCGCCGTCCGCGTGATCATATCGTCCGCGTCCACGAACGTGATGTACTCGCCCCTCGACACTCCAATCCCGACGTTACGCGGTTGAGCCGCACCGCCGGTATTTTTTTTCATCCGAATCAATTCCAATCGACCGTTAAACCGATCGATATAGCTCTCGACGATTTCAACCGTCCGATCGGTCGAGCCGTCGTCGATCACCAGCACCTCATAGTCGCCGAATGTCTGCTTGAGTATGCTGTCAAGGCATTGCGCCACATATCTTTCAACATTGTAAGACGGCGCGATGATCGAGACCGCCGGAATTTTTTTCGCTGTCATCTCCCGCTCCTTCCCTTTGACTGTTGCAGTTGGCGTTGCGCCAAGCCGAGCTGCTGTCGATAAACGCTCGCAAGGTGAAAAAGTTGCGCCGTCAGCGGCATCAATCCCGTCGCCGACGCCAGCTCCGATTGCATCACCGCCTCGACCTTATGAGCCGGCGCCAATCGATACGCCCGCTCGATATAGCTCAGGTGATCGCGAATGAAAAAATCCGTCACCGCGTACCGATATTGCGGCTGCCGCTCAAAAAATTCCACGCCGTCCATGATTTCGTTGAGCCGTCGCGCGCACTCGACGAAGAACGTCACGTACTTATGCAAGTATCGCTCAAGAGAATCAACTCGATGCGACTCCGACTCTTGTCGCACGCGCCAAATGTAAAACACATTCGGGATGCGCACATAGGTCTTCGCTCGACAGAGACACTCGAAACAAAACATCGTGTCCTCACCGGTGAAGAACGGCGGAAATTCGATCTCGTGCTCGATCAAAAAATCGCGCCGAAATAATTTATTCCACACGTGCCAATGATACCGCCGTCGAATGTAATCTTTGATCCGCGCGGAGAGATCTTCGGACTCGACGGTGATCTCCCCGACGTACGGTCCGAGCTCGAATGTGTTGACGCGCAACGGATCGTCGGGCGCAGTGATCTCGTACCACTTCGACGCGTGCAGCACATCCGCCCCTGTCGCCTCCGCGATCGAATGTAATTGCTCGAGAGCGTCAGGCTTAATCATGTCGTCGTTGTCGATGAACAAAACATATTTTCCGCGCGCCAACCTTAAACCGATATTGCGCGGGACGGCGCTGCCGCCGAAATTTTTTTTGCGCTTGACGAGCCGCAATCGACCGTCAAAATTCGGAGCGAGCGACTCAACGATCTCAACAGAGCGATCGGTCGAAACATCGTCGACCACGATCACTTCAAAGTCGTCGAAAGTCTGACGGCGAATGCCGGCAAGGCATTGACCGATAAATTTTTCCGCGTTGTAAAGCGGGATCACTATAGAGATCAAGATTTTTTACCTCCAAGTTGCCGTTGAATCCGCGCCCGCTCCATTCGACAAGCGCAGACCATGTTGAGCAGTTGCGCCGCCAGCGCCGAGTTGCGCTCGAGCTCCGCCGAAAAATTTTTCTTCAACAGCCCGTCCAATCGAAACGCCGGCACCTTCGTGTACAGCCACGACTCCCAACTCACGTTCAATTGCACAAAAAAATTGAGCGCCGCATACCGATACTCCGGACGCTCCTTAAAAAATTTCAGCCCGCTCATAAAGCGCTCCAGCTCCCGCGTCCCCTCGGAGATGATCCGCGCGAACCGATTGAGCTGCTTCTCAACGTCGATGTCGACCGCGCGCGTCGCCGAGTTTTTCGTCTGCCGATAGACGTAGACGATGTTCGGAATGCGCACCAAGCGCTCCGCCAAGTACACCGTCTCGAATGTAAAAATCATATCCTCCGTGCTCGGGATCGCAACGAATTTCAACTCGTTCTCGATCAAAAAATCGCGGCGGAATAATTTGCTGCAGCCCCACCACATATAGCCCTTGCTACAAAAACGCGCGACGCGTTTGGCGCGGTCGTCGGTCTCGAGCGTCGGCTTGTCGACGAACGGCTCCTTCTGATGCGTTTCGACGCGCAACTTAGATTCGGCGTTGAACTCATCGCCCTCAGTCACAAAATATTTCTCCACGTGCACCACATCCGCGTCGAAGCTCCGCGCGGAGCGCTCAAGAATTTCGAGCGCGTTTTCGGTGATGAGGTCGTCGCCGTCAAGAAAAAAAATGTATTCGCCGCGCGCAAGATTTATTCCGATGTTGCGCGGTCGAGCGGCGCCGCCCGAATTACTCTCGCGCTTGATCAATCGGAGCCGCCCGTCGAATTTCGGAGCAATAGACTCGACGATCTCAGCGGAGCGGTCGGTGGATCGGTCGTCGATCACAATCACCTCGTAATCGCTGAAGGTTTGACGGCGGACGCTGTCAAGGCATTGAGCGATGAACTTTTCTGCGTTGTAGAGCGGAATTACTACCGAGATCAAAATTTTTCCTCCTATCGTCGATTATTGATCGTCGAGATCAGATACGCCAACGGCGCCGAAGTGTTGCGCGGCTCAAGCGCCAGCCTCTGACAGATCGCCGAGTATATCTCCGCATCGTCGTGATCGCGGAACAATTTACCAATCGTCTCGAAACACCGCTCCACGAAAAATCCGATCTCCTTATGTCGCCACTGCGGATTGCGCCGAAAAAATTCCTGCCCTCGCATGAACTCGTCCATCGCGTTGATCCCCTCGACGAACACCTTCAGCCACCGCGCAAAAATTTGATTGTGATCGCCGCTGTTCTTCGACATCGAATCGCTCCGCACTCGGATGATGTTGACCACATACGGCGCCCGCACGTACTTCTTCGACAAGCACAGGCACTCGAAACAGAAAATCAAATCCTCGTAATACGGGATGTCGGGGAACTCGATGCCGTTGTCGACCAACAACTCGCGCCGAAATGTTTTGATGCACGGCGACCAATAGAACCGCTTCTTGCAATGCAATTTGAGCCGCTCCGTCAGATCGTCCGTCTCGACCGTCGTATCCTTAACGAAGTTTTTTCGGTTCTCGTTCGTCGCGATCTTCATCTCTTTCGAGTTGAACCGACCCGTCCCGTCGTCGTTGAACAGAAAAAATTTTTCAAGGTGCAACACGTCCGCGCCTGATTGCTCCGACTCGTTGACGAGAATCGTAAACGCCTCGGGGATCAACATGTCGTCGCTGTCGAGAAATACGATGTACTTGCCGCGCGCTTCCTTCAACGCCAGGTTGCGGGGAATCGCCGCGCCGCCCGAATTTTTTTCGAGTCGGATCAATCGGAGCCGCCCGTCGAACGCCGGTATTAACTTCTCGACCTCCGCGATCGAGCCGTCCGTCGAGCAATCGTCGATCACCAGCGCCTCGTAATCCGTCAACTTCTGCGACAGCACGCTCACCAGGCACTGTCGAACGTATTTCTCCGAATTATACATCGGGATGATTACCGTCATTAACGGCTCCGTGCTCATTTCGTCGCCTCCTTCGTCAACTGCGTCAACTGCGTCAACTGCTGTCTCAATTGAGAGTTGAGCCGTTGTTCGTTGCGTAATTGGATGCGCAAAACGTTGAGCGTGTTGATGACTTGACTGAGCAACGTCGTCGTGTCGGTCGAATGCCGCGCCAGCTCCGCGCGGATCAGTTCGTTCATCTGCGGGATCGGCGTCGAACGATATTTCGGCTGCAGGTAATGTAATTGATCGTTGATAATCCTGTTCGTCGCCGCATATCGTGACTGCGGATTTCGCTCGAAAAACTCCGTCCGTCGCATGAAATCCTCGATATGATGAGTCCCCTCGACGGCGATCGTGATCCACTTGCGAACTTCCTGCTCGGGCGTCAACTTTTCATGGCTGACCGAGTCGTCGCGCACGCGCCAAATGTAAAACGGATTGGGAATGCGGACGTAGCGTTTCGCGCGCATCAAGCAATAAAAGCTGAAGAACATGTCGTCAGAGGCGGGCAACTCGGGGAAGCGGATATCGTTTTCGACCAGGAAACGGCGGCGATAAAATTTCGTCCACACATTGAAATGGAAATGGAATCTGATAAAGTCGTCGACGCGTTGAACCAAGTTATCATCGAGGAGCGTCGGTCGATCGACGGGCGGACGTTTTTCAAAGGAAGCAATTTTACGCGGTGCATCGCCTTGCAGGACAAAAAATTTTGAGGCGTTGAGCACATCGGCTTGAGTGTCTTCGGTGATCTTATAAAGTTCGTCGAGCGCGGTCGGCATCAAGAGATCGTCGTTGTCGAGGAAGGCAATGTAATCGCCGCGCGCCAAGCCCAGCCCGATATTGCGCGGGATTGCGACCATGCCGCCGGAATTTTTTTCGCGCTTGACGAGTATCAATCGACCGTCGAACTTCGGAGCGATTGACTCGACGATCTCGACGGAGCGATCGGTCGAAGCGTCGTCGATGACGAGCGCCTCAAAATCTTGGAAAGTCTGATCGAGCAGGCTTTGAAGGCACTCTTCGATGTAATTCTCGGCGTTGTAAACCGGCACGATCACCGACACCGCCGGCAAAAAATTTTTCATTGCATCACTCCGTCCCGTTGATGAAGTTGGCGGTATTCGCTGCTTTCGAGAGAATTTTTTTCCTGCCCTCGGGCGTCACGATGAACCGCAAAAATTTTTTCAGCGACTCGACGCCGCCGCTCTTGTCGCCGATCGGCATCAGCCAGCCGCAATCGTGCTTCCTGATCCTCAACGCTTGCGCGCCGATGTTCATCGACAGCACCGGATATCCCGACAAAATCGCCTCGCTCGCCGTATAGCAGTACGTCTCGTACCAATTGCTCAGAGTCGCCACGATCGCCGTCTCGTATTTTGCCAGCAGCTCCGACGTCCGCCGATTGTCATATTTGCCGGCGATCATAATGCCCTCTCTCGAGCCCACATTTTTGACATCATCTCGATACTCCCCGAGCACTATCAGCTCGATCGGCAGATCGTTTTCGCGGATAAACTGATTGGCGATCAGCAAATACGCCTCGCCCTTCTCGCGTCGCATGAAGCCGGGGAAGACGATCCGCAATCGAGCGCGCGACGCAAACTCCGCGCGGAACGTCCTCGACAGCAGCAGCGACAACTTATGCGGCTGCACTTCGATGTTGAGCGCGGGCTGATATTTTTTGACGAGATTCGCCGCGTACGTCGACGGCGCGTAAACATGCTCCGCCTTCGACAGCAGCCGTTTGAACGCGTCGCGCCAACGCTCGAGCGTCGCGCCCTTAACGTATTTGTTCAGATAATGTTGACAGAACTTGTCGGTGGCGGACTCGCCGCAATGTCGACAGAGGCAGCTGAGCATATAATTCGGGCAAACGCAAAGGTAGTCGTGGATGAAGTACTCGTACGGCAGCCCGCACGTCGCCACCCACCGCGTGATGAAGGCGATGTCGAACGTGACGAAGTTGTTGACGAACAGCCGCGTGATGCCGAGCCGCTTGACCTCCTTGTTGAGCGCGGCGGTGTCGAAGGCGATTGAAATTTTCTCGTCGGGCTTGCGATAATTTCTGATGACGAAATGCCGATCGGCGGCGTCGGCCTGCGTGAGCACGTAGACGCCCTTGCCGTCATACTCCTCCTTCACGCGATAGTCGAGAAATACATTCGAGCCGCCGCCCTCCCACCACGTCGTGAGGATCAAGATGTTTTGCGGCTTCAACAGCGCCGCCAACCGTTGAGCCTCTTTTCGATAGTCGTAGAGGTAAAATCGATCGAGCACGGCGATCGGATCGGCGTTCGGAGTCGCCAACGCTTTGAAAAATTCCGCGCGGCGCAAATCGGCAGGGAATGATGTGAGCAAGCACGGATTGTGTTCGACGGCTTTCGACAAATCGGTTCGACGGCGGATCAGTTGCGTCTCGTTGATCAGCCGCGCTCCCTTATCGGAATGAATCAGCACCAGCGACGTGCCGCGGTTGTCATACATCTCCGGCTGCACTTGACGCACGCCCCAAAAATCCGCCAACGTGAGATCGCTGATCCGCGCGACGCCCTTGAAATGACAGGCGCTGCACGACGGACGCAACGTCAGCCCCAAGCCGAAGCCTTGACCGAACAGATCTGTATTCATCTCCGACGAATACAAGCCGCAGTCCTCGAAAATAATTTTGAACAGCGGGCGCTCCCAACCGTTATGCTTATCGCGAAAAGTGATCGCGGAGATCGAATGCCCGCGCCCCCGATAATCGATGTATTTTTTCCAAAGGACGGGCGGTGTGATGCCCTTGCAGGCGGTATCGACGAGCGTCAATCGATCGTGTTCGCGCCCGAGAAAATTTTTGAGCCCCGCAACTTGACAGGGCGTGCCGACAAACATCACTTCGCGATCACTTTCGAGCGCCGCCTTCACTTGACGGTAGACGTCGCCGATCCGACTCTGCACGTATTTCGAGCCGCGCAATCGATTCAAACCGTCAATGCCGTCGACCGCAATGTGGACGACATTCCACTCGGGATCGAACGCCGCGCCGAAAATGATCCCGCCACGCTTTAGAATGAGCTCGGCGATCGCGGTGAACGCGCCGCCTGAAGAACTCTTGCGACGGACGCTCCAATCGCGATTGACGGCGGCGATCGCAACCGGCGCTTTCGACGGACGAGCGGGCGCGTTGAGCACGGGGCAAGTCAGATCGCAACGCCCGCACTCGACGCATTTGCTCTTATCGATGCGCGGATAATAAAAGCCCTCGGCGTCAGCGGTCATCTCAATCGCACCCTTGGGACAAACATTCGCGCACGCCTCGCAACCCGCGCAATCCGCTCGCCTCGCTGCGATCATATCCTCGATCTTCACCGCCCGTCACCTCCCAACGCTTCGTCCAAGAAAGCCAGCGCCCTTGATCGTTCCCGCGTCATGACCTCGTCCCGCGCGGAGTAATCGATCTCGAGCGGTCGAGCGAGCATAAAATTTTTGTCGGCAACCGCCAGCCGCTCCGTCAAGCCGCACATCTCCAGCAACGCGTAATTTCTCGACAGCACCGGTTGTTTGAAGCCCGCATTCAAAAAGTTGCACATCACGAACGGGCGCCCGAACAGGATCGAAAACGCCGTCCCGTGAAACGAATTGGTATAAATCAGCGACGCGTGCGCGGCAAGCCACAAAAATTCGGCAGGTCCGACGTTGTAGTGATCGAAACTTCCGCGCGGATCGAACAACGCGATCACCGGCAGCCCCACCTCCGACGAGATTTTTTGAATGTCGATCGTCAAGCCTCGCCCCAAAAAATATGTCAGGATATAGCCGCTCTCATATCGCCCGTCGAGCCACGGCGGTTTGATTGCGACTTCGCTCCACTCCGATGCCGTCAACAAAAAGACGGGATCGACCAACGCCGGCGGCTCCAGCCCCGTCAGTTCTTTGACGAGCCCGACGGCGCTCCGCTCCCGCAACGAGACTCGGCTCATCCCCAAAATACCCTTGCGCCACGCCGCTTGAAACCGCTCGGGTATGCTCGGGACGGCGATCGAAGCAGCGTAAGCGATCCGTTTTTCCTTCGGCGCGAACGTCAAAAAGCGCCCGGGAAAAAATTGCTCGGTGAACTCGGGATTCCACACTTGATCGGAGCCCACCACAAAGTAATCATACTCGTCGGCAATATCCTCGAGCGCGCGCACGTCAAACCGCGTCCTGATGTGGCGCTGCTCAAATTCCTTAAACTTCGCTTGGCGGATCACTTCAAACGTAAATTTCCGCCGTTCCTCACTCGAGCGCGACATCTTCGCCAATTGCGGGCGCCAATTCCACTCCCACGTCTCCGGCAAAAACTCATCCTTCGTGTGCCAAATGACATCGGCTTCACCGTGCCGCCTCAACACGCGATGCAGCGCATACTTTTGAAGCATATTGCCGTAATTGTTGTAGACATTGAAGGTCAGCTGTGCAATCCTCATATCAAAACTCCTCCGCGTCGCCATCAGGGTCGTCCGTCAAACGATAGCGACCGAGCATCGTCGTCAACGTCGATCGATCGAACGCATACGACGCCGACGAAAAATCCTGCCGCGCATCATACTTATTCGACGGCGCATTCAACAGTCCGCTCACCGTGTCGTAGAGCATGTCATTCGTAAAGTACCGCCCGCGATTTTCCATCAGCCGCTCCGCACGCCACGGCAGCGCCGCCCGATATTCCTCCGACAAATATATCCACATCGGAATCCGAACCATGTCAAAGCTGAACACGTCGGGGTTATGCGATATCCTCAAATTCTCGCCGTGGTCGGAGAAATAGAGCATCGCCCGCAAATCCAAATGCGCCCGCGCGTACTCGTACACCTGCGACAAAACATAATCCGTGTAGAGAATCGTGTTCGCATACGCCTCCGTCGCCAGCGCCATGCCCGTCCCGTCCGCCGTCACCCATCGCTTGAAATCCTTCGGATATCGATTGTTATAATATATATGACTGCCGATCAGGTGCAACACCACAAAATTATTCTCCCGACCGTCAAGCGCCTCAAGATAATTCAGCAGCTCGATATCGTACTTCCTCGAAAAATCGTAGGCGTCGTCCGTCCACTGCGCATCGTCCGCCGTCTTCGCTATCAATGTCGTCGCGCTGTCAAACTCACCGTAGCGCCCCTGATTGCTGAACCAATACGTTCGATAGCCCGCCTTGCGCGCCACGTCGAGCAGCGACACCGACTCGTAAAACTCCTTCTCGTTGTACTGACTCTGCTCCGTCAATGCCCGTTGAAGCACCGGCACCGTCTGCGACCACGACGCGTACGCGTTCCGATAAACGATAAAACCCTCCTCGAGCGTCCGCGCCGACAGCCACGGCGTGTCGTCATACTCGTAATTCGGATTGAACGCCTTCATGTAATCGCGCGAAGCCGATTCGCCGATCACCACGATCACCGTCCCGCGCGCCTTCGTCGACAGCGCCTCCGACCGATCAAGCGTCAGCTCCGCCAGCCGTCGATCGTAATCCGTCTTATACTCCTGCATTTGTGCCGCGTAATCCGTCACGTCCTTCCACAGCCCCGCGATCGATGTCTGCGGAAGATACTCGCTCAACGTCACGAGCGCTCCGACCACGACCAACAATCCGATCGACCGCCGCCGCCAATCGCCCTCGAAACCCGCGATGAATGTTCGATGCACATTATATGCCTTTGACAACAAAAACGCAATCGAACAAACGAGCGGGATCAAAAAAAATCCGAACGTCGCTTGCAGAAAGTCAATCGACTCGCGCCAATTGGTCATGTACAGCGCCATCAGCGACTCGGGCGATAAGCAATGCCACGTCAGGCAATAATACACGGCTTGGATGAACGGCACGACCAGGCAAAAAAAATTTAACGCCGCCATCGCCGCCGCCGATATCCTCGGGCAATCGAGCGCCGTCAACAGCACCTCGAGCCCGTTGAGCAGCACGAAGATCGCCGTCCCGACGATCGCATCGTAGCAGATCAGCGACATGTACCACGGGCGCTCATACGTCCACGTGTAGAGGATCGGGAACGTCACGCACCAGCCGACGGCGGTCAGCAGGTTCGGGAGATTGTCGCGCCAAAAAAACAGCGTCCTCCGCGCGGATTGCATCAGAACGATCGCGACGACGACGGGGACGAACATCGGGAAATAATATTTCGGGCTCATATCTTGCCCGATGTCGATGTAGAACGAGATCAGCATAAAAAAATATGATACAGCCGCCGCCGTCGACTGCATCAAAAATAATTTTCGGGGGCTCAACGGATCAGTTGGTGCGGATAGGCGTGACGATGTAGATGAAATCGTCGCGATCCGCCTCGCGAATGTCGGCCGGCTTGAGGCGACCCGACAGCTTGATCACGCAAATCTTCGTGTCGATAACCTTGAGCGCCTCGATCAAATAGTTGACGTTGAAGGCGATATCAATGTCCTCGCCCTCGATCGCCGCCATAATGCTCTCCTCGGCGTTGCCGATATCGGGGCTGGTCGAGGACAGATGCAATCCCTCTTTGTCGATCGCAAAGCGGATGGTCTTGTAATCGGTCTCGCGCGATATCAAGCCCACGCGATCGATCGCCGCCAACAGATCCATCGTGTCGACGCGCACGGTGGTGATCGCCTCTTTGGGGATCACTTTTTCGAACGGAGGGAAATCGCCCGACAGCAGGCGCGTCTTGATATAAACGTTGTCGAAGGTAAAATCGATATCCTTCGACGAGCAACGAATGGTCACGTTGTTATCGCCCGAGTCGTCGGCAAGGCGCGCCAATTCGCCCAGCGCCTTCGACGGGATGATGTAGCTCATCTCGCCAAGGTTGTCGGCAACCGTCTCGTGCATAATCGCAATGCGGTGAGTGTTGGTGCCGACCATCGTGATCTTGTTGCCGTCGATCTGCAGCAGGCAGCCGGTGAACATCGGACGCGACTCGTCGTGGGCGCAAGCGTAGACGGTTTTGCGAATGAGATTTTTGAAGGTGACGGCGGGCAACGCGAACGAAACTTCGACCTCGGGCTCTTTGATGTGAACCCACTCTTCGACGTTGAGCGCGAGCATCTTGAACGAGATCGATTCGGATTGGAGCCTGGCGACCTTGGCCTCGTCGTCGTAGGAGATGCTGACGATGTCGCCGGACAATTTTCGCGCCATCTCCTGCAGATACTTGCCGCTGACGACGATCGAGCCCGGCACTTCGGTATTGGCGGAGATTTTCGTGCGGATGCCGATGTCGAGATTATTCGCTTCGATCTCGAGCGAGGAGCCCTCGGCTTTTAGGAATATGCCGGATAAAATGGGCGCGGGCGGCTTGACGGCGACCGCTTTCGACACGGTGTTGACTGCCTCGAGCAATTCGCGTGTGGTGCATGTGATTTTCAAATAAAACACCTCTCCTGTTTTGATCGCGATATTTTATCATTGGCAACGAATTTAGGCAAGTGAAAGGTTATGAGCGGCAGGCGTCGAATATAGAAAAAAATTTTATCCGGAGGTGTGGCGGAATGCTGTACGGGATGATCGACATCGGCTCGAACACGATTCGGATGGCGATTTATGCGATCGACGGCGACAAAGTCGAGATGACGATGAAGAAGAAGCACACGGTCGGGCTGTCGGCTCACGTGCGCGAGGGCGTGATGCAACGATCGGGCATTGAGAAGGTCGTCGAGATCATTTCCGAGTATCGAGATTTCCTGAGGGATCTCGGGATCACGCGCATCACGGCGTTCACCAGCGCGGCGTTGCGAAATGCCGCCAACAGCCGGCAGGCGGTGGACGAGATTGAGTATCGCACGGGCGTTCAGATTTACGTGATGACGGGCGATGAGGAGGCGACGTTTGATTTTATCGGCGCAACGCACAATCTTGTCGACGAGGACGGGCTGCTGATCGATATCGGCGGCGGCTCGACGGAGATTGTGTATTTCAAGGCGCGGCAGATCAAAATCAAGGTGAGCCTGCCGATCGGCTCGTTGGCGTTTCACACTCGATACACCGGAGTACACATTTTGCCGTCGTCGACGGAATGCGACGAGATGCGCGCGGAGGCGGACGCGACGGTGAGCGCGATCAAAGAATTTCAGTCGGTGTCGCACGCGCAGATATGCGGCATAGGCGGGACGTTCAAAGGAGCGATGGCGCTTTACAATGCGATGTACGGAATGCCGCGGCATAACATGCGGATGGAGGTACGGCGGATCGCGGACATCTTGAGGAGATTCGAGCGGGATCACGAATTGATCGAGCCGGACAAAATTTTATTGATGAAGACGGTGCCGGAGCGGATGCACACCTTCATGCCCGGGCTGATCATTGCGGACGTGTTGGCGAAGCGGTTTCGGAGCATGAACATTATCTTCAGCGACTCGGGCGTGCGCGAGGGCTATATCTACGACAAGATTCTCGACCCGAATTATTTCGACTGATTGAGTCCACCGGGTAGAGTTTGATGGGGCGCCGCCGACGCTCCCACCCCCCAAGTGCGGCGCCCAACAAAGAACGAGGTCCCACCCTGCGTCGTCGGCGCCCGAGCCCGAGTCGGCGGCGCACAACTGAGGGCGCGAGCCCACCTTGCGTCGGCGGCGCCCGTGCCCAAGTCGACAGCGCACGAACCCGAGTCGGCGGC
>CAMKFB010000052.1 GCA_946411735.1 uncultured Selenomonadales bacterium | reverse complement strand
ATTCCTTTTGACATTTAAACTTTTATGATCTATAATCTCGAACGTTAAATCAAGGGAGGTTAGATCATCATGGCAAAACAAACTATGGAATTTCAAGCTGAGACCAAGCGTCTGCTCGATCTCGTCGTCAACTCAATCTACACCAACAAGGAAATTTTTCTGCGCGAGCTCATCTCCAATGCCTCTGACGCGATCGATAAACTTCATTTCGAGTCGCTCACCAATCAGGACATTCTCGAGGGCAATTCCGATTTTGAGATTTTCATCGTGCCCGATCCCGACTCCAAAACCATCACCATCAGCGATAACGGCATCGGTATGACGCGCGATGAGGTCGTCGCCAACATCGGCACCATCGCCAAGTCCGGCACCAAGGCTTTCCTCGACAAAGTCAAAGAGGCCGGCTCCGTCACCGAGGAGCTAATCGGGCAATTCGGCGTCGGTTTTTACTCGGCGTTCATCGTTGCCGACAAGGTCACGCTGATCACCCGTCGAGCGGGCGAATCGACCGCGACCAAGTGGGAGTCGGACGGCACCGGCGAGTTCACCGTCGAGGAATGCGAGAAGGAATCGCGCGGCACGACCGTCGTCCTGCATTTGAAAGATGAGTTCTGCGGCGGGATCGGCTCCGAAAAGGATTTTACCGATGTCGAGGAGATCGAGCGGCTCGTCAAGAAGTACTCTGATTACATTCGTTATCCGATCAAGATGAATTTCGAGATCGAAAAGACCGGCGACGATGACGACAAGCCCGCCGAAAAGACGATCGAGGTGCGGACGGTCAACTCGATGAAGCCGCTGTGGACGCGCAATAAGAATGAGATCACGCGCGAGGAGTATAACGAGTTTTTCAAGCATCAGTTCCACGAGTGGGAGGAGCCGCTCGAGATCATGCACTCGAAAGCGGAGGGCACGATTGAGTATACGGCGCTGCTGTGCATCCCGAAGAAGGCGGCGTATGATTTGTATTACTCGACGTACGAGCCGGGGCTGCAACTGTATTCGCGGCACGTATTCATCATGGATAAGTGCAAAGATTTCCTGCCGGATCATTTGCGGTTCGTCAAAGGGCTGGTCGATTCGCCGGATTTGCCGTTGAACATCTCGAGGGAGCTGCTCCAACAGTCGCGCGAGATGAAGAAGATCGGTCAGACGCTGGCGAAAAATATTTTGAAGCAGCTGTCGAAGATGCTCGCCAACGATCGGGAGAAATACGAACAGTTTTGGGCGGAGTACGGCAAGGCGTTCAAGATCGGCGTGTACAATGATATGTACGGCGGCAATGTCGGCGACGAGCTGAAGGATTTGTTGCTGTTTAAGACGTCGAAGGACGGCAAGCTCTCGACGCTGGCGGAGTATTGCGCGCGAATGAAGCCGGAGCAGAAGGAGATATATTACGCGGTCGGCAAGGATGCGACAGCGATAGAAAAAATGCCGCAGATGGAGATATTGCGCGATCACGGTTTCGAGGTGATCTATGCGCTAGATCCGGTCGATGAGTTTGCACTTTCGACGCTCCAAATGTACGACGAAAAGCATTTTCAGCCGATCAATCGTGAGGATCTCGAGCTCGACGACGACGAGTCGAAAGCGGCGCGTCAAAAGACGGAGGAAATCGCGAAGGATAACGAGACGCTCTTAAATGACGTCAAGGAAGCGCTCAAGGGCAAGGTCGAGGACGTGAAATTGACGTCGCGACTGAAGTCGGGAGCGGTGTGCTTGACGATGGGCGCCTTCGGACCGTCGCTGACGATGGAAAAAGTATTCAACTCGCTCGAGTCGCCGATGTTGAAGGCGGTCAAGATACTCGAGATCAACCCCGAACACGCGCTCTTCGCCCGATTGAAGGCGCTCGACGCGAATAAGGACTCGGAGGAGTTCAAGACGTTCTGCGAACTGCTCTACGATCAAGCGATGTTGATCGAGGGCGTGATGCCCGACGATCCGGCGGCGCTGGCCAACAAGATCGCGGAGCTGATGTCGAAATAAGTTCCGTTCAAAATAAATTCCGCGCGGATTGACGTCCGCGCTTTTTGTTTGCCAACAGCGCCGAGATGTGATACAGTTGCCTAAAAAAGGAGTGAATAAATTTTGGATGACATAGGATTGCCGCTCGCGCTGATAATGTTCTTTGCGTCGATGAGCGGCTTGTTTACGTTGATGGAAACATCGATAGCGGAAGGACATCGGACGCGGCTCGAAAAATTATCCGAAGAGGGCTCCGTCGACGCTCAAGCCGCATTGAAAATTCTCGACCGCCCCGATAAATTACGAGCCGCCGCGCAAGTCGGAGCGGCGCTCTCGAGTATGCTGGCGGGGCTGACGACGATCCTGTTGGCGTCGTCGATTTATATTTTCTTCGGCGACATACAATCCGGCTGGTTGCTGACTATGATCGCGGCATTTTTGATCACGGCGCTGATCATCTTGACGGTCGGAGTGTTCATCCCGAAAGCCGCCGCGCGCCACGCGCCCGAAAAATTTCTTCTCGATCATCACAAGAGTTTCAAACGAGTCGCGCTCCTGTTGACGCCCTTAACTTTCCCGTTCGAAAAAATAACGGCGCTGGTGATGATGCTGTCGGGCTCGAGCGTCGACGTCCAAGACGACGCCGTCACCGAGGACGAAGTCAAAGATTTGATTGAGCAGGGCACATCGGACGGCACTTTCGAGACCGAGGAAAAAAATATGGTTGGGCGCGTGTTCGAGCTCGGCGACGAGACCGCCAATTCGCTTATGACGCCGCGCACTCAAATGGTGTGGCTCGATCTCAACGATTCGCTCGAGCACAATCTCAAAATCATTCGCGACCATCCCGATACGATTATTCCCGTCGGCGAAGGCAGTCTCGACGAATGCCGCGGGCTGCTTTACGCGAAGGATTTGCTTGACGCCGCGCTTGCCGAGGACGGAGTAAATAAAATAGCCCGCCAAGCGATAAAACTTGACGAGCTGCTTCACGCGCCGATGTACGTGCCGGGTTCGATGGATACCTTCCGCCTACTCGAGAAATTTCGCAACACTCGAGTGCACGAGGCGATGGTGCTTGACGAGTTCGGAGGAGTAGTCGGCTTCATCACGCTCGACGACATTCTCAGCGAGGTGATCGGCAAGAGTGAAGTCGTGTCGCCGGCGGATGTGCAGATGACGAAAGTCAACGATAATTCGTGGCTTGTAGACGGGCTGCTCGACATCGATGACTTCAAAGAGTATTTTCATATCGAGCGGTTGCCCGATGAGGAGCGCGATCACTTTCAGACGATGGGCGGGTTCGCCACGTCGTATTTCGGATATATCCCGAAGGTGGGCGAAGCGTTTGCGTGGAACGGGCTGAAGTTTGAAGTGCTGATAATGGATCGCGCGCGCGTCGATTTAATCCGTGTCACTCGTGTCGAGCCGAAAAATTAGTCGCCGCTCATAAGCGGATCGGCGCCGTACTTGTTCCAACCGACCGTGCCTTTGGCAAACAACAGATAGATGCCGAACAGCAGGTTGACGAGAGGAATGACGTACAGCAGGACGAAGCCGCCGCTCATATTTAGATCGTGGCAGCGTCGGACGGTGAGCATGGCGTTGCCGAAGAACATCGGCAGCGACGTCATGAAATAGACGAGCGAGAGCATCATGCCGTCGTTGCTGCCGGTGATTTTCGACATGAGCCAGACGAGAACGACCTCGAGCATGCCGAATATCAAGCTTACCAACAGAGTGTACTTAAAGTATTTCAGGCGGTTGAGCCGCCCCTCGGTCACGAATACGTTTTGTTTCATCCATTCAACCAAATGAAGACTTCCTTTCGGCGCCGACGGCGCTGTTTTTTTGTCCCGCCCGCCCGCCACCGGATTTTATTGTCGGAGTGCCGCGGATTTTTCTGCGGCGGCGACGACCGCCTCAATGAATGCGCTCCGTACCGCCGCCTCCTCGAGCACGCGCACGCCCTCGATTGTCGTGCCCGCCGGCGAAGTCACGCGATCCCTCAACACGTCGGGATGCCCGCCTTCAAGCACCATTTTCGCCGCTCCGAGTACGGTTTGCGCCGCCAACTCCATTGCCACTCCGCGCGGAAGTCCCGCCGCCACTCCGCCGTCGCTCAACGCGTCGATCATCAAAAATGCAAACGCCGGTCCCGAGCCGCTCAAGCCCGTCACCGCGTCCATCAATTTCTCGTCGAGCACCACGCACCGCCCGACCGACTCCCAAATCCTTTTGATCGTGTCGAGCTGATCCGCATCGACGCGCGCGTTCGGAGCAATCGCCGCCATGCCTTCGCCCACCGCGATTGCCACATTCGGCATCACTCGAATGATCGCGTGCTCGGGAAATACTACTTCGATCGAAGAGATCGGGAAGCCCGCCACCACCGATATGATCAGCGTCTTGCGATCGAGCCGCGCGATCCCGTGGAGCGCATCGACTGCGTCCTTGGGTTTGACGGCAAGGATCAACAGATCGATCTTGTCGAGAAAAGATTCGGCGTCGAGCGTCGCGTTGACGTGATAAGTCCGATTGAGATGATCGACGCGCGTTTGATCGAAGTCACAGACAAAAATTTTCTCGGCATCGATGATTTTCTCCGCAATGCCTTTGATGAGCGCCTCCGCCAGCGCGCCTCCGCCGATAAATCCGATATTCATTTATTGTCCCCCTTTGACGGCTCTACAAATTCGATGCTGTCGAGCAGCGGAATCATATTCTCCCTGATGTTGTCGAGATACGCCCGATATAATTTTTTCTGCTCCGACAGCTCCTCATCCGTCAAGCCGACCGTCCGTTTTTTGCGCGCCAACTCATTGATTCGCGCGATCATCTCCTGCGTCAGCATTCGAGCCCTCCTTCCGACCCTCGCGCCGCGCCGTCAAATACTCGTCCATCGCCTTCGCCACCTGTTTCGAGTACTTCACCGCCAACACCACGTTTTTCGAGCCCGCTACTACGTCGCCCGACGCAAACACGCCGTCAATCGACGTGCGTCCGTCCTCGTCGATCACTATCAAGCCCTTCTCGTTGACCTTCAGGTTCGGCGATGTGTTGAGGATTTTGTCCTTCGGTCCCTGGCTGATCGCTATGATCGTGCTGTCGGCGTGCACCTGCACCGGCTCCTCGTCGCGAATCAGCTTGCCGTTCTCGTCGAAAACTTTCGGCGTGAAGACCGGTCCCTCCTCGCGAAATTCCGTGATCGCCATGCACTGTTGAATGTCTATGCCGTCGACCGCCGCATAATCCAGCTCACGTTGGCTCGCCGCTATCCTCTGCCGCCGCGCATAGATCGTCACGTGCCGACTGCCCATCCTCACAACCGTCCGCGCCACATCAATCGCCGAATTGCCCGCGCCGATTATCGCAACCGTGTCGCCCAAATCATACGCCGCCGGATTTTGCAGGTAGTCAATCGCGAAGTGGACGTTGCCGAGCGATTCGCCCTTCAAATGCGTTCGATACGGACGCCAAACGCCCGTCCCGATGAACACCGCCTCATATCCGTCGGAAAAAAGATCGTCAAGGTGCAACGCGCCGCCAATCGCCGTGTTCGGTCGAATGTGAATGCCCATCTCGCGCAGCTTCGATTGATAGCGGTCGAGGATCATCTTCGGCAGGCGAAACGCCGGAATCCCGTAGCGCATCATCCCGCCGACTTTATCCATGCGCTCGAACATCGTGATCCGATAGCCGCGCTCCGCCAACTTGATCGCGATCGTGATGCCCGCCGGCCCCGTGCCGATGATAGCCACGCGCTGACCCTTATCGGGCTCGCGATTGATCGTCACCTTGTCGAGATACGCGTCCGAAATGTAATTCTCGATGCTCGGAATGTTGATCGCCGCGCCCCGACGACCTTGGATGCAATTGCCCTCGCACTGATTTTCGTGATCGCACACCAAAGAACACACCACGCTCAACGGATTGTTGTCGAAGAGCATGCGCCCCGCCTCGGCAGCCTCGCCCGCCAAAAACAGTCGGATCATCTCGGGAATGTTGGTCTCGACCGGGCAGCCCTTGAGCCGACAGAGCGGCTTTTTGCATTGCAGACAGCGACGAGCCTCATTGATAACGTGAACGGCCATTGTGATCCCTCCCAAAATATTTCGCTTGCGGCTAGTTTACACGAAAATTTTTCGCTTGTCACCTGTTTAGTGCTATAATGCGGCAAAGGAGGCGACGGCGATGAAAAAATTTTTGGCGGCGCTGCTCATTTCGATGCTGCTGTCGACGGGCGCGCAAGCCGGCACGGTCGAAACGAGCGGGCGCGGGAGCGATCAACAATCGGCGATCCGCGCGGCGCTCCGACAGGCAATCGAGCAGGAGATCGGAGCGGTGGTCGACAGTCAAACGCGCATCAAAAATCATCAGCTCATCGAAGAGGAAATTCGATTGAAGAGCGCGGGCTTCATCGAGGGCTACGAGATTGTTTCGATCAATCAAACCGGCGGCATTTTCGAGGCGACCGTCCGAACGAACGTGCGGAGCAAAGAACTCCGCGCGGAGCTGATGACATTGCTCGAGAAGAAAGCGATCGTCGAGACGGCGATGGAGGATCCGCGGATCAAAATCATAGCGGTCGACGAGCGCGGCATTCAACTGCCCGATGTCGAGGACGAATTTATGAAGGCGCTCAAAAATCAGGGCTTCAGTCGAATGATCAGCGACGCCGACGACGCCGATTACATTGCGCGCGTTCTCGTCAGCGACAAGACGATCTCCGCGCGGCTGATGGGAGCGGCTAGCGGCGAGATCATTTGCGTGGAGACATTCGAGATTCAAAAGCGGATGTTCACCGACACGCGGCAATGGTCGATCAACAACGCGGCGCAACGGCTGGCGCGGGCGGCGCTCAATCACGCGGCGCAACTCGAGCAGCACATCACCGTCGAACTCGAGACGCCGTCGATCGATCCGACAACGTTCCTCAATCGATTGAAGGCAATCGAGGGCGTCAGCGGCGTATTTCGACGGAGCCTCAACGAATTCGATGTGAACTTCGACGGAGCGGCGTCAAGTCTGGCAGCGTTGCTGGAGCGCGAAGGATTTTCGATTCGGGAGTTGAGCGCGACGGTTATAAAAATCTGATCAAAAGCAGGAAAATGCTTGCCGCCGTTGAAATAGGCAACAAGAAAAATTGTCGGGAACCGGCTCGGAAATTCGGAGCAGTTGAGAATAAGATTTTTTTGGTGATTGATGATGACGGTGACAAAACTTCAGTTGAGTGCCAACAAAAAATTTGTTTGTCCGAAGTGCGGCAGGGAGTTGCGCTTTGTGGAGGGCGGGGCGGTTCAAATAGTGAACGGCAAAGTCGACATGGATGCGACGCTGCCTAAGCACGTTTGCGATCACTGCAGAGTATTTTATCGAGAGCTGTTGCACTCGGGCTACTATGATGAGTTTGATTTGCCGGCGTCCGAGGTGCAAGCGAAGCCTCCGGCGCCGAGATTTAAACCGAGAGTGGCGGCGCAGCCTCCGCCGCCGAAGAAGAAGCGCGTGATCAACACCGGCGACATTCCTCCCACGCAATTGAAACGGGAGGCGGACGGCAAATGTCCTTGCCCGCGTTGCGGCGAGCGGATGGACTTCGTCGAGGCCGGACCGGTGCAGATCGTCAACGGCAAGCCCGATTTCAGCAACACCATGGATCATTTTATTTGCCCGTATTGCAAATCGGTCTTCCGCAAAATCGTCGGCACGGATTACTTCCAGTGGTCCGATAAATAAATTCTTTGGAGGAGTGCGGATGAGGAGATTCAACTGGTTCGCGCTGATAATGCTGTTGGTGGTCGGCTACTTTCTGACGATACTCACGTCTCAGCAAGTGCACCTGTCGCATGTCAGCGAAAGTCAATATCTTGCCGATAAGCGGCTCGAGGCGGCGCGGCAGGAGAACGACAAACTCAAAAAGCAGTACGAAGAGCTGCAGGATGTGGCGAATATCGAGCGGCTCGCGCGTGAAGACCTCGGACTTGCAAAACAGGGAGAATTGCCGTATCAGACGGCGCGCTAAAATTCGACAAGGAGGAAATTTTGTTTTGACCATTGAGGTAGGCAACATCGTAGAAGGCAAAGTCACACGCATAACGGATTTCGGAGCATTCGTCGAGCTTGAGGACAACAAGAGCGGTCTGATCCACATTTCGGAGGTCGCCGACGTTTACGTCAGGAACGTGCGCGATTTTCTCAGCGAGGGCGATAACGTTCGCGCGAAGGTGATCAGCATCGACGAGCGCGGCAAGATCGCGTTATCGATCAAGCAACTGAACAGAGATAACAATTCGGACGGTGCACGTCAAGCGCGATCGCCGAGAGGTCCGATGCAACGCGGCAGAGGCTCCGGCGACATGCGTCGACCGCAACGGCAGTTGTCGGCCTCGTTCGAGGAGCGACTGTCGAAATTCATGAAGGAAAGCGATGAAAAATTAGCGGATTGGAAACGCAAAACCGATTCAAAGCGCGGCGGGCGCGGCTCGAGACGCTCTGACTAGCTGCCCCTTGCACTTTCTTGGCAGGGGGTGCATTTTTTTAAAGTGATAAAACGGTTCATCGACGGCTGTTTGAAGGGTAATCTCCTCGACGTGGGCGCGAAAATTATTATAGCGGTCAGCGGCGGCGCCGATTCGCTGGCGCTTGCCGATCTTTTGTATCGCTGCCGCCAACGTTTCAAACTTGAGCTGTGCATTGCGCATTACGAGCACGGCTTGCGCGGCGCGGACTCGATCGCCGACGCCGATTTTGTAAAGAGATTCGCCGACGAGAGATCGATCGAGTGTGTGATCGAGCACGGCGACGTCCGATCGCACGCTCGGGAGCATCGACAATCGATCGAAACCTCCGCGCGGAACCTTCGACATGATTTTTTGGAGCGCGTTCGAGCGCGATTGGATTTCGATGCGATCGCATTGGCGCATCACGCCGACGATCAAGCCGAGACGATCCTAATGAGATTGCTCCGCGGGACGGGCTCGACGGGCTTGACGGCGATGCGCGCTCGATCTGATCGTTTGATCCGACCGCTGTTGGATTTTCGGAAGGCGGAGCTGGAGGAATATTGTCGGCGGCGGGGGCTGGAGCCGCGCGTCGATGCAACCAACTTCGAGCCGACGGCGACGCGCAATAAGATTCGTCTCGAGTTGCTTCCGATGCTCCGTCAATTCAATCCGTCGATCGTCGAGACGCTCTGTCGATTCGGAGCGACGGCGGCGGCGGATGCGGAGTATATAAACAATGCCGCGCGGCAAATTTATTCGATGGCAATAAAACTGTCGACAGCGCTTGACACATCATGTAAAATTGAATTGTCGCAAGCGGTCGTCGTCGTTCAACCCGTCGCGATCCAACGGGCGCTGATTCGAATGTTTTTGAGTGATGTGCTCGGTTCGCTCGAGGGGATCGAGTTCATTCACATCGAAGCCGTCCGCCGCGTCATCAATCACAGTTTAAAGGGCGTGGAGTTGCCGCGCCGCATCAGAGTCAACCTGCGTAAAAAATTCATTTCGATTGAGAAAGGACTGGTCAATATGAAAAGCAAAGAGGATTACATCGAGCGCGTACTTTTCACGGAGGAGGAAATCAGTGCGCGTGTTGCGGAGCTCGGCGCAAAGATCAGCGAGGATTACAAGGATATCAAGTCGCCGCTGCTGACGGTCGGCATTCTCAACGGCGCGGCGGTGTTCTTCGCCGATCTCGTTCGCGAAATCAGCATTCCGTTGCAATTCGACTTCATGAATGTGTCGAGCTACGACGCGGGCTCGCATACGTCCGGCAAGGTGAACATTCTCAGGAACCTTGACAATGATGTGCGCGATCGCCACATCCTCCTCATCGAAGACATTATCGACTCGGGCACGACGATGAAGTATCTGATGAAGTACTTCCGCGACAAGAAGGCGGCGAGCGTAAAGGTGTGCGCGCTGCTCAACAAGCCGTCGCGTCGCAAGGTCGAGGTGGAGATCGATTATTGCGGCTTCGATATTCCCGACGAGTTCATAGTGGGCTACGGGCTGGATTTTGCGCAGCACTATCGGAATCTCTCTTACCTCGGCGTCCTTCGTCATTCAATCTACGAAAAATAATTGGAAATCAATTCTTCATTCCTCATTCCTAATTAAATAAGGGGCGTTAGTATTGAACAGTTTTTTGCGCAATGTAGGATTTTATCTGCTGGTGATATTCGTCGCGATAACCGTCATCGACTACTTCTCCGCAAAGCCGCAGACGATCGAGGAAACGAACTACTCACAATTCCTCAAGATGGTCGACGCGGGCGAGGTATCGAAGATCACGGTCGTCCGCAACAGCATCAAGGGCACGACGAAGGAGGGCGTGGAGTTTGCAACCACGATCCCCGATTATCCGATCGGCGACGAGACGCTGCTGACGAAACTCGAGAGTCAAGGCATCGAAATCACGGCGCAGAATCCGAAAGAGCCGCCTTGGTGGACGACGCTCCTTTCGTCATTTCTGCCAATCCTGCTGCTGATAGGCGTGTGGTTTTTCATCATGCAACAGACGCAGGGCACGGGCGGCAAGGTAATGTCATTCGGCAAGAGCCGCGCGCGAATGAGCACGGGCGACAAAGTCAAAGTGTCATTCAACGACGTAGCGGGCGCCGACGAGGCAAAAGAGGAGCTGGCAGAGGTCGTCGAGTTCCTTCAACATCCGAAGAAATTCAACGATATCGGCGCGCGCATCCCGAAGGGCGTGCTGTTGTTCGGACCTCCGGGCACGGGCAAAACATTGTTGGCGAAGGCAGTCGCGGGCGAAGCGGGCGTACCGTTCTTTTCGATCAGCGGCTCCGATTTCGTCGAGATGTTCGTGGGCGTGGGCGCGTCTCGAGTGCGGGATTTGTTTGCTCAAGCGAAGAAGAATGCGCCGTGCATAGTATTCATCGACGAGATTGACGCGGTCGGTCGACAGCGCGGAGCGGGTCTTGGCGGCGGTCACGACGAGCGCGAGCAAACTCTCAACCAATTATTGGTCGAGATGGACGGCTTTGCGGCGAATGAAGGGATCATAATCATCGCAGCGACTAACCGCCCCGACATCCTCGATCCCGCGCTGTTGAGACCGGGTCGATTCGATCGACAGATCGTGGTCGATAAGCCGGACGTAAAAGGGCGGCTGGCGATTCTCCAAGTGCACACGAAGGGCAAGCCGATCGCGAAGGACGTCGACCTTGATGTGTTGGCGCGAAGGACGCCGGGCTTCACCGGAGCGGATTTATCGAATTTGGTGAACGAGGCGGCGCTGTTATCGGCGCGTCGAAACAAGCGTGAGATCGCGATGGGCGAACTCGAGGAGTCGATCGAGCGAGTGATGGCGGGACCCGAGCGCAAGTCGAAAGTGATGAGCGAGGACGAAAAGAAGCTGACGGCTTATCACGAGGGCGGGCATGCGCTGGTCGGAATGATGTTGAAGCACGCCGATCCGGTGCACAAGGTGACGATCATTCCGCGCGGACGAGCAGGCGGCTATACTTTAATGTTGCCGAAAGAGGATCGCAGCTATGCGACGCGGTCTGAGCTGCTGGATCGATTGAAGGTAGCGATGGGCGGACGCGTGGCGGAGGAGATCACACTCAACGAGATCTCGACGGGCGCGTCGCAGGACATTCAACAGGCAAGTCGGATCGTGCGGTCGATGATAATGCAGTATGGAATGAGCGATGTGCTCGGACCGATCGCGTACGGCGAGGGCTCGGAGCATCAAGTGTTTTTGGGGCGCGACTTCGCGTCGCAGAGAAATTATTCGGAAGAAGTGGCCGGCGAGATCGACAAAGAAGTGCACCGTTATATGGAAGAGGCGTATGACGAGTGCAAGAAAATCTTGATCGAGAATCGAGACAAACTGGAGCTGATTGCGCAGGCGCTGATGGATAAAGAGACGTTGACGGCGGCGGAGTTGCGTGCAATCGTCTTCGGCGAACATCAGACGCAATCGCTAATCCAACCGCCGTCGCCCCCGCCGGCAACTCCGACATTGAAACTGACGAAGCCGACGTTTGAATCGCTGTTCGAGCCGGAGCCCTCGACGCCGGTGTGATTAAAAATTTTTCATGGTGAATAATATGAGCGAAATACTTTTGCAGTACACGCGCGCGGGGCATGTCGAGAACATTCATCGCGGCGATGTGGTCGTCGTCGATTGCGACGGCAAGGTCGTTTACTCCGTCGGCAACCCCAATCTGCCTATGTTCTGGCGCTCCGCCGCCAAACCTTTTCAGGCGCTTGCCTTCGTCAAAAACGGCGGGCTCGAAACTTATCACATCACTGATGAGGAGCTCGCCGTCCTCGTCTCGTCCCACTCCGGCGAACCCAATCACGTCGCGCTCGTTCAATCCGTCCTTGGCAAGATCGGGCTGACCGAAGACGATCTCGAGTGCGGCGTCCTTCGCCCCGTCAACGGCAAAGCCTTCAAACAGCTGATCCTCGAGGGCAAGCCCGTCACGCAAGTCCACAATCAGTGCTCGGGCAAGCACTCTCAGATTATGGCGCTCGCGATTATGCTCGGTGTCGCCGTCAAGGATTACATCAAGCCCGACCATCCCGCTCAAAAAATTATTTTTAAGCACGTCGCTATGGCAAGTCGCATGCCCGAGGATAAGCTCGAGATCGGCATCGACGGTTGCGGCGTGCCCGTTTTTTATCTCCCGCTCTATAACATGTCGCTCGCCTACGCGCGCCTTTCGACGCCCGCCAAAGGCGATTGGGGCGATTACACCGACGCCGCTACCAAAATCCGCGACGCCATGTCGAAATACCCCCAAGTCGTCAGCGGCACCGGCAGGATCGATTGCGCCGTCAACGAGATTACCGGCGGCAGGATTATCGCCAAGGTCGGCGCCGACGCCGTCTATTGCCTCGCTGTCAAGGATCAATCGCTCGGCATCACTTTCAAAATTGAGGACGGCAGTCTTGCCGCAGTCAATCCCATGGTCGTCGCCATTCTCAAGAAACTCGATTTGTTATCGAAGGACGAATTTGAGCGGCTCAATCAAAAATTCCCGCCCGTGCTCAAAAATCATCGAGGGGATGTGATCGGCACCATCGACGCCGTCTTCTGAACGCTCAAAGGAGGTTCGAGACAATGTCCGGATTCTGTCGACCGTTAATCGTATTCGCATTGATTTTTTTGAGCGTCGTCTCGTGCGAGGCGGCTAAAAAAACTTTGGCAGTCATGCCCATCGAAAGTGTCTCGAACGCTCAGGATCAACTCGATATCGCCGAAATGCTCACCGATCAGCTCATCGTCGAGTTTCATAACAGCGGTCGATATACACTCGTCGAGCGCGATCAGATGAGCAAAATCCTCCGCGAACAGGGCTTCCAATCGCTCACCTCGACCGATCCCGTTGCCGTCGGTGAACTTGTCGGCGCGCAACTTTCGCTGGTCGGCAGGCTCAACATCGCCGACATTTACTACAACGAGACCGGTCAGCTCGCCAAGACGCTGTTCAAGGGCGACAGCGGGTTCGTCAACAAGTACAAAGGGCGCGTGCTGCTGGAGTTTCGCATCGTCGACAACGAAACCGGCATAACGATTTTCACTGCGGGCGTGCAGGGAACGAAGTCCGGCAATACGCTTGAGGATTCGATGCGGGGTGCGTGTCGGGAGGCGGCGGAGAATGCCGTCAAGGCGATCGAAAAAGCCAATCCGTTCGCCGCGCGGATCGCCGAAATGAGCGGCGAGCTGATCTATATCGACGCGGGGCTCGACAGCGGGCTCAAGCCGGGCGAAAAGTTGATCATCATGCGCGAGGAGCGTCCGATCGAAATCAACGGCAAGATCGTCGGCATGACGCAAGCCGAAGTCGGCGAGGCGAAGGTCATCGAAATTCACACCGAGTACTCCGTCTGTAAGCTGAGCGGTCGAAAGAACGAGGCGCGCAAGGGCGATATCGTTAAGCGCGAACAACAGTAGGGGGGCGGCGCCATGCTTAAATTATCGCGGATGCTGATTGCATTCGCCGTCGTTTTTTTGACGGTCGCAACGTGCGGCGCGGCGAAGAAAATCGTCGCAGTCATGCCGCTCGAAAACGTCTCGGGTTATACCGAACAGCGCGTCGCCGAGATTATGACCGAACAATTGATCGCCGCCATCAACGGCAGCGGCAATTACATCGTCGTCGAGCGCGTGCAGATGGGCACCGTCCTCAAGGAGCAAGGCTTTCAATCGATCACGTCCGGCGAATCCGTCAACGCCGGAGAGATCGCCGGCGCCGATTACTCCGTGGTCGGCAAAGTTATACGCGCTCAATGAAATGCAAACGCACAATCCGTTCACCGCGCGCATCATCAGAGTCAACGGCGATCTGATTTATATCGACGCGGGGCTCGACAGCGGGCTCAAAAAGGGCGAAACGCTTGACGTCATGCGCGAGGAAAATCCGATCGATAGCGGCGGCAAGCTCGTCGTCACGCACACCAAGCTCGGCAACGCGAAAATCACCGAGGTCAATCACGATTACTCGATTTGTCAAGTCGGCAAGCACACCGGCACCATTCACACGGGCGATATCGTCAAGCGGAGGCAATGACATGAGACGATTTCTGATTATATTATCGATGCTGTTGCTGGTTGCGGCGCCGGCGCTTGCCAAGAACGTAACGGTGAGCGGCGAAGGCATCTCACCGACGGAGGCGGAGAATAAGGCGCTGCAAAACGCCGTTGAGAACACGCTCGGAGTGCTGGTCGACAGTCAAACGCTGGTGCAGAACTTCATGCTCATCAACAATCAGATTTATACGCAGTCGCGCGGATTCATCACGAATTACACGGTGCTCGAGCGAAGTCAGACGGGCGAAGGGCTGTGGCGGGTGACGATCAATGCCGACGTCGATGACAATCCGAACTCGAAACTGATGAACGAATTGACGCGGCTGGGGATCATCGACAATCGGCTCCGCAATCCGAAGATCGCCGTCTACGTCCCCGAACAGCACATCCAACGGCGGATTCCCGATCCGGCGGGCGAAACAGCGATCGTCAAAGCGCTACTCGAGGCGGGCTTTTCGAATGTGACGGAGGTCGGCTCGCGAATGTCAATCGCCAATCCGATGAAGATGACGCCGCAACAGATGACGGAGGCGGCGCGGCAATTCGGCGTGGATATAATGATAGTCGGGGAGGCGTTCAGTGAAGGCGTGGGCGATGCGGCTCAATGGCTGCCGGGCAATCAACGCTCGGGCATGCAGGCGTGTCGCGCTCGAGTGGAGGCGAAACTGTTCATCGTCAAGAGCGGGCAGATGATCGCCGCCGACGGCAAAATCGCCTCGGGGCTGGACGTATCGGAGGCGATCGCGTCGAAGAAGGCGCTGGCGCAAGCCGGTCAACAGATGGGCGAGTACTTCGTCGAGCAACTGTTGAAACTCGGCTCGGGCAATCGACAGCAGATCGAGTTGATCGTCTACGGCGCGGATTTTTCGAAAATCAATCGAGTGCAGGCGGCGCTGGCGAATGTCACCGGCAACTTCAATCTGTCGAGCTACGAAGGCGGGCGCGCGGTATTCGGAGTGCAATACGGCGGAACGCCGCAAAGTTTATTCAACGAGTTGCAAGCGGGCACCGACGCGGACTTGACATTGCAGTCGATGTCGTACAATCAGCTGACGGTCTTCGTCAAATAAATCCCGTCGGCAAGGCGGGCAATTTTTTTTGAGGTGAGAGCTGTATGCGCCAAAAGATTATTGAGATGCTGAGAAATACGGGCGAAAGTTTTTTGTCGGGCGAGAGCATTGCCGAGCGGCTTGGGATATCGCGCGCCGCCGTTTGGAAGCACGTGCAGAAGTTGCGTAATGACGGCTACGACATCACCAGCCGCGAGCGGTGCGGTTACAAGTTTACGAACGCGCCCGATCTTTTGTTGGCGAACGATGTCAAGGACGGGCTCGACACTCAAATTATCGGTCGAGAGGTTTATTACTTCCCGTCAACGGATTCGACCAATCGCGAGGCAAAAATTTTGGCGTATAAAAAAGTGCCGGACGGGACGGTGGCGGTGGCGGAGGAGCAAACCGGCGGCAAGGGGCGTCTCAATCGGGATTTTTATTCGCCGCGCGGCAAGGGCATATGGTTTTCGCTGGTGCTTCGACCGAAATTGGTGCCGTCGGACGCGCCCAAGTGTACGTTGTTGGCGGCGGTGGCGATCGCGCACGCGATGGATCGGTTCGGATTGCGGGCGCAAATCAAATGGCCCAACGATCTGATGTTTGACGGACGCAAGCTGGTCGGGATATTGACGGAGCTGAGCGCGGAGATGAGTCGCATCACGTACATCGTGCTGGGGATTGGGATCAACGTCAACATCACGCGCGAAGAATTTCCGACGGAGCTGAGAAATACGGCGACATCGCTGATGGAGATGGCGGGCGAAAAAATCTCGCGCATAAAATTTCTCCGCGCGGTGCTAGAGGAGTTTGACAAGCTCTACGTTGATATCACCAACGAGCCGAAGGGCGGCTTTATGCGGATGCTCGACGAGTGGCGGCGGTACAACATCACGCTCGGCAAACCGGTGCGGGTGATCACGGCAAGCACGGGGGAGTATTTCAACGGCATCGCGCGTGACATCGACGCGGACGGAGCGCTGTTGGTGGAGACGGACGGCGGGCTCGAGCGGGTGTTTGCGGGCGATGTGTCGATAAGGGAGGCTAAATGATTGGCGATCGAGAAGGTAAAAAAATATTTCGCGGAGCTCGGTGAGCCGGAGCGTGTGATCGAATTTGAGGAGTCGACGGCGACATCGGAGCTGGCGGCGCAAGCGCTCGGCTGCGAAGTCGGGCGGATCGCGAAGTCGATATCGTTGATGGTGGACGGTCGACCGATATTGATATTGATTTCGGGCGATATGAAGGTCGACAACAAAAAATTCAAGGCGCGCTTCGGGACTCGACCGAAAATGTTGGCGTTCAATGACGTGGAGCGCTTGATCGGGCATGCGGTCGGCGGGACGTGTCCGTTTGCGGTCAATGAGGGCGTGGCGATTTATCTCGACGACTCGCTCAAGCGGTTTGACGTGCTGTATCCGGCGGCGGGCAATGATCGAAGTTGCGCGCGGCTTGCGCTCGACGAGCTTGAGAAATACATCAACGTCGCGGGCCGGGTAGATGTGGCTAAACCGAAATAGGGCGGCTCCGCGCGGAATTATTGACGGAATCAAAAAAGGGGGCGATTGCCCCCAAAATTTTTCTCAGATGAACCGATCGGAAAGTGATTTGAGTCC
>CAMKFB010000051.1 GCA_946411735.1 uncultured Selenomonadales bacterium | reverse complement strand
AAGTGCCGGCGGCTTGGTTACCGGCGGCGGCAAGAGCGATAAGTTCTACGGCGGCGACGGCAAAGATACCTTTGCAGTGGACGCCGGCGATCAGGTCGGCAACGATCCCAAAAAGACCGCAACCGAGCTCCTCTACGGCACGGATGATGTGATCTCCATTAACGCGAAGTTTAGTGAGCTCGCATTTAACGATGCGCCCAACAAGCAATCGGTCACCATCACTGACGCATCCAAGAAAAAGTACACCATCTACAAACAATCTGTCGACACTCCTTTGACCATTGTCGATTCCACCGGCGGTTCTTTTCACTACGGCACCGACGGCTCGAACAGCGTGCTCGATCCGAAGGGCAAAGAGGTCACGATTTCCTCGGGCAGCGGCACTATCGATGTCTCGACGATCGCGGCGGGCGCAAAGATCATCGACGCCACCAAAGTTACAGCATCCGGCGGTGTGTATTTGATTGGCAACGGTCAAGCCGACAACATCTCGATCGGTTCGACCGGCGGCACCCTCTACGGCGGCTACAACTACGATCCCGCCAAGAAAACCACCAAGGCGACCGCCGACAACCTCTACGGCACCACCAACACTGCCGCCGTGACGTTCTATATCGACTCGCTTGCCGGCAGCGACAACATTTATAACTACAAGCAGGGCGATACGATCAAGGTCGCTGTCAGCGGCTCCGAGAAACTCGACTTCACGAACTCAAAAACTCTTAAGGACGGCGGCGCGGGCAAAGATGTTGTGCTCACTTACAGCGGCAATAACAAGATCACAATCAAGCAAAATACCGCCGATCTGATCACGTTCGATCTCAACGGCACCATCAAACAGTACGGCGTCGACTTCTCGACCGTCGCCAGCACCAACGGCGGCACGGCAGGGCTCAACGCCAAGCGCACCGCGATCACCCTCGGAGGCGCCGCATCCGGTACGGTCGGCATCCAAGGCTGGTCGAACAGCGGCTATACCGGCGTTGCAACCGATACCGCGTTGTCGATTATGGCTCCGAAGCTCAACGAGATTGACGCTTCCGCCGCGACCGGCACCGGCGTCTCGCTCGCTCTCAATGCTCATCCGACTGTGGCGTCCGTCCTGCGCGGCGCAAACGGCGGCAGCACCACGATGATCGGCGGCAAGGGCGCTGATCAGTTCTACGGCGGCGACGGTCACGATGTGCTCGTCTTCGATGTCACTCCGACCGGCTCTGTCAGCGGCGCGATCGGCAAGGACGTTGTCAACAACATCGAAGCCGGCGACCTTATCATGCTCAAGGGCTATACCGACAGCGTTCATACGGCGGTGCAGGTCGATTCCAAGGGCGTCATCTATTTGACGGATGACAAGACCGATCAGAAGACCAACAGCATCACCGTCAAGACCTTCAAGCCCGGCAGGAACGCGACGGAGCAACCGGTTGTCGTCATCGACGATACGGGCAAGATCCTTGCCGTCAATTCCTTCAACGGCGCTCCCGCTCCGAACGGCGCAACCGTTTCGAGCAAGAGCGGTCTTGTCACCGGCTCGACCTTCAACGGTCAATATAAGTCCGATGCTTATGTCGTAGGCGCCACCCTTGATGTTGCCTCCGGCAAAGTTACGGATGTCAACAGTTCCAATCAGCTGGATCTCGACGGCACGGCGGCGACGATCGATGCGGCATCTTACGGCGGAGCGCTCAAAGCGATCGACGCGCGGAATGTCAGCAGCGCTCTCACCAATCTCTATATCAAGGGCAACGAAACTACCAAAAATACCATCTACGCTCCGACTCTCGTAGCGGGTAATGACGCCGCCACCCTCAATGTAACGCTCGAGGGCGGCACCGGCGCCGACACCTTCAATCGCGACTCCGATGCCACCAAAGTCGCAGCCACCTACGTTTTCGATGCGACCGGCTATGACGCGAAGGCTTCCAAACCTAAGGTCACTTTCGGCAAAGACATCATCTCCAACTACGTCGAAGACGATATCATTGAGATCGCTCTGCCCACAACGGCTTCGGTAACGGGCGTGACTGACTCCGGCACGTTCGGGAGCTTCCTGGAGGGCAAGATAACGGAGAAAAACTCCGATGTCATCGTCACCCTCGACAAGAGCAATATCCTCACCATCAAAGATGCCGCAACCAAGGCGATTCATTTTAAGAGCGGCGATCACAGTTATAATTACGGATATACCCTGCCGAGCGGTCTCGAGTACGACAAGAAGCATACCGCCATCAATGCCGTAACCCTTCCCGCCAACGAAAAACTCGAACTTAAGGATGGCAAAATCAACCTGAGAACCGGTCATTATTATGCCGGCGTCAAGACGGTCAGTCTCACGGGCTCGACGGTTGATGCATATGTCTACGGCAGCAGCACGAACGCCAACGAAATTTATGCCGGCACCGGCAATAATACGTTGTTCGGCGGCTCGGTCTTGAACATGACGACCGGCGAGGGCTCTAAGAAAAAGGATCTCAAGGCGACTGCCGATAAGTTGTACGGTAACACCGGCTCCGACACCTTCATCTACATGGAAGGCGAAGGCGCGGACGTCATCGGCAACACCAAGGGCAACAACGCGCACACGCTGTTCCAGGATCACGATAAACTCATTCTTGCCAGCAACAACAGCAGCGCCCTCACGCGCGAAGACGTCACCATCACCGACAAAAACAACACCCTCACGATCACGATCGGCACCACCAAAGACAAGTTCACCGTCAACAAAGCCGACACCGATACGACGGTCAATATCTCGTTGGTCTCCAGCATCGATGCTGACGGCAATTACAGCTTGGCATCCGACGGCAATCCCGCCACCTTCACCTACGGCATGAACGAGAAGGATTTCCGCGGCTCGTTGGATCTCAAGAAAGGCACCCTCGTCATCTCCGACGGCGGCACCAGCCATACTCTCACGAGTGATAGCGATACTGCGACGCTTGCCAGCGCCGAGCTGCGCAATGTGGCTTCGAATATCAAGAACGTCAACGTCACTGCCGGCTCCGATACTGCGGTTAACATCATTGGCGATCAGAGGAACGGCAACGCGCTCACCATCAACATGGGCTTGGGCGGCGGCACCGTCGAAGGCAGCGCCAAGGTCAAGATCAACGAGAAAAAGACGGATACTTTGACTGCCAGCGGTTATGAAGAAACCTTCACCGGCAACAAAGACAGCATCGTCCTCAATTCTGCCGCGACCAAGGGTACCACGTTCGTGCTCAGCTCGATCAGCGGCGCCGATCAGATCACCAACTACGATGCCTCCAGAGGCGACGTGATCTACTTCAAGGATCCCATTGACAACGTCACCGTTATCCGCTCGGGCAAGGGCATTCAGTTCGATTATATTGACAGCAAAACCAAAAAGAGCGTGGGCTCGGTGATCATCAACGCGAAGAACCCCGACGAGAACTTCAACGTCAATATCTACGGCACATACACCTCCGGCACCGGCACGGCGACGCTCGAGGGCAAGTACTACGGTTGGAACACCAAAGCCACGAAACTGACCGATTTCGCCTCCAACAAGCGCGATGAAAACTGGAGTTATTCCAACGGAACGTACACTTACGACGGCAACGACGCGCAGTTCACCCTCACGTCCGGCTCTCTGCAAGACACCGACGGCGATTACATCCCCGACGGCGTTGCGGTCAACAACAAGGCTTTGGACTTCAGCGGCGTAAAGAACTACATCAATCCGTTGGTCAACAACTTCCACGTTGCTGGCTACGGCATCAATGCAAACACTCCACTCGCCGTCAACGGCGTCACGTACAGCTTGCAGGATGTTGACACCGATACTGCCGGGCTCGAGCTTACCGCCAACGGCTTTGTCAAGACCGGCAACAACCAAGTCGAATACTACGGCACCGATTTTGATGGAAGCGCTCTCTTCACCTTGACTGGCGCGTACAACGATCTCGGTGGCAAGGAGGAGACGGTAACCGTCAGCGGGAGCACGCAGACCTCGGTAAACACCGCGGGCTATCTCGACAAATTCACCTACACCGCCGGCAGTCAGCAAATCAGCATCGGCGTCGACTCCGACACCGCCACGCCGTTGAACGCACACATCGTGCTCTCCGACGACGCGGCGCAAGATAACTTTAGCCTCAAGGTCGGCACGACCAACACCTACAAACTCTATGACGGCAACGGCGATACCACCGACGGCTACGAATTCCTCCGCACCGATCTTGCGGACGCCGCGAAGTGGACGCTCCTGACCGGCGCGGCCGATACAGAAAGTCAGCAGGTGAACGGCACCGGTGTTTGGAAATTCGACGACGAAAACACCACCAACAAATTGCAATTCCTCGTCAGCGCCGCCGACAGTCTCATGCCTGATGCCAAGGGCTTGCCCGACGGAGTCACCGTCACCACCTCGACCACTTTGACCAGCGTCACCTTCGACAACGACTTCGCGCTTGCCGGCAACGGCTTTGCAAAGTTCAAAGACGGCAAGAACGATTCCTTCATCTACTACGGCTCGTTGGATTCTGAAGGCAAGACCGTCGTCGATTACAAGAACTACGATGTGGGCGGCACGAATCAGTTCACCTTGAGCGGTCTCGTCGACGATTGGGATATTCCTGCCGACTTCTCCAAGTTCTCTTACTCGAACAACAAGCTCAGCATCACCGGCTCCACTGCCACGAAGCTCGCCGACTTCAAGCAGTTCACCAAGGCGCACGTCACGTTCAGCGAATACTTCACCGAGGAAGTTGCGAGCGATGCCCTTACCGATATCGGCAACCAGAGCATAGAGATCTCACTCGGCACCGATAACAATGAAGTGGCCAAATTCAAGCTCTACGACGGCGACGGCAAGACCGAAAACGGCTACGAGATGCTGCGCACCGATGCGGCGGCGGCGGCGAATTGGACGCTCCTGACCGGCGTGGTTGATGACGAGCGCGTTATCGATGATGACGGCTATGCCATTCAAGCCAACGGCACCGGCTTCTGGAAATACAACAAAGAAGGCGCTTACGGCTTCATCGTCAGCTCCGAGGCGGGCGTCAAGCATGCCCTCGACGGCACGCCGATCGGCATCAGCGTCAGCGGCGGCGAAAACAATAAAGCCTTGACTATCAGCATCGACAGCACCTCCGGCATCGGCGCAAGCCACCTCATCTTCGACAACAACGCCACCTTCGGCAGCGAGACTAAAGCGGTGCACATTGCGGGTCTTGCGGTCGGCACCGCCTTCACCATCGGCGACGAAGGCGACACCTATCAGCTTGCCGATCTCGATCGCGACACCTCCAACGGTTATGAGCTGCGCAAGATTGATCCTACAAGCGGCTGGACGATCAGCGACGGCGCTTGGACCTTCAACAACAAGTCGATCATCTATACGGACAGAGGCGTCGATTACAAGGTTGCCGACGGCGTTCCGGCGGTGCAATTCACGATCGACTCCGATGCAAGCCTGCATGCCGACGACAACGGTTATCCGATCGGCGTGACGGTCACGGCGGAGCGCGAGTCCAAGAAAGACGATTTGGGTACGGTCGCGGACATCACCTTCGGCAATAACTCGCTCCAGTCTCACGTCACGTTCACGACGCTCCCGACCGGCGACATCGATGCCACCTCTCACATCCTCGGATTCAGCTCCGGCACAGATACGGTTCCGACCTTTAAGATGGCGGACGACAAAGAGTATTATCTCGTCGATCTCGACGGCAGTGACGCTAATGATTACGAGTTCCTTACGAAGAACGACAACTGGCTCCGCACGAAGGAAGGCTGGTCGTATTTCGCCGACAGCTCCACCATGAAGTTCAACGGCACCGCCGATATCTCGATCGTTAAGACAGCCGAGGCGGACGGCACGGTACGGGCGGCAGCGGACGGCTCGCCGCGCGGAATCACGATCACTACCGTCGCCGAAACGAGCGACACCAACATCGTCATCGACTCCTCGACCGGCATCATCTCGACCGATAAGAAGGACAGCGCGGGTTTCGAGGCTATCGCATTGACGGCGGCGCAACTCAAATTCGGCAAGACGACCAAAGTCAACGGCGTCCATGGCGTGCACATCCTGCCTGTCGACGGCACTGCGAAAGGAAACTTCGTGCGCGGCGATGCCGAAGGTGCGACCACCATTATCGTTGCGAACGGTGCCAACAACGACACGGTCGGTTATCAGCTTGCCAACCTCGATCGCGACGCGACCAACGGCTACGAGTTGCTTGCCAACAACACCATCGGCTGGACGTTCAACAACGGCGAAGGCGAAGGCTCCGTTGCCAATCCGCTCGGCTCGTGGACGTATGACAGCGACGCCACTGCCACTACTGAGAACGATGCGTTGGTCGGCACCATGAGCTATAAGGACTTCACGTTCAACATCAGCGAGGCGGCAAGCCTGTTCGGTGAAAAGGACACGCTCGGCATTCCGAAGGGCGTCACCGTCACTCTCGGCACAAAAGAGACTCCGGGCGCGACGATCGAGGCGACCGCTGCGGCGACCGATGCGGGGCTCAACCTGGCGCACTTCCAGTTCAATTCCGTTGTAGCGGAGAAGACGTTCCTCTCCGACACCGGCTTGCACTTCGTCGGCTTCAAAGAGGGCGATCAGCTTACCGTCAACTTCGGAGCTGATGGCACGACCCCGTCCTCGACGAATGTGTATCGTCTTGCCGAACTCAGCGGCAGCAAAGATGACGGTCTCGAGTTGATCTACACCGCAAATCCGCAATACTGGACGGTCGCAACCGATAACGCAGGCAACCGCACGTGGACATATTCCAATAACCTCACCGGCATTGATTTCCTGACGATCAGCTCCGATGCTAACCTCATTTCTGCGGCGGACGGCGATCCTGTGGGCATCACCATTACGGCGGGCGCCGCCGGCGTCGGGACGATCAGCGTTGACTCCCTTGCAGCAGACGGCACAGCAGACGGCACAGCAGACGGCAAAAAGCTCAAGGCTACGGACTTCGCCTTCACCGTGTCGGGGTCGCAGCAACTCGACAGCGACGGCTCGCTCCACATCGTCGGCTTCGATACCGACACGACACTCAGCGTCAACGGCACCGCTTACGAGCTTGCCCAAATGGATTCCGTCAAGTCCGATTTCGAGCTCCTCAAGAATGACGCCAACTGGCAGTACTACTCTCAAGACTTCAAGGGCAGTGTCACCGAGACAAATGATGTTCAGTATAAGGCTGGTACTTGGGTCTACACCAATCCGGCAGATGCCAACAAGTTTACCATCACGCTTAGCAGTGAAGCGGGCATTGTCAACGGAGCCAAGCACATTGCGCCGGCTGATTCGGACGGTCGTCCGACCGGCATCAGCGTCGACAGCGACTCTTCGACGGTCACGATCGTCAGAAGCCAGATCAACATCGGTACAGACATCAACAACACCCTCACCGCAGACAACCTCAAAGGCAATGTCATCTTCAGCGCCAACACTCCGATCGGCAAGGATGGCGTTCACGTCGTGGGCGTCGATTCCGATACGACTCTCAACGTCGGCGAGAAAACCTACTACTTCGCGCAGCTCGACGGCGATACCGATAACGGCTACGAGTTCACGCCTTGGAACAAGAATTGGCACCGCACGGCGGACGGCTGGAGCTATACAGACAGCGACACCGCGAACTTCAAGATCGCAATGTCGATCGCATCGATCATCGATCCCGTCGAGACCGTTGCGGCAGACAGCGGCAAAGATACGCTTATCGGCTCGCCGAACAATGTCACGATCTCTGCATCGTCTGCATCGTCCAACGCTGAAAATGCAACTTCCGACACGTTCACCTTCGGTGCCGGCTTCAGCGACAGCTCCACTTTGGTCAGCTTCTCCAGCATCGTTGCGGGCGCCAACGGTCTCCACATCAATGGCTTGAAACGGGACACCGAGTTCGTTGTCAGCGATACGACCTACGTCCTGAAGGAGCTCAATGGCGATTCGTCCAACGGTTTCGAGTTCCTCAAGAAAGACGCCAACTGGACGCTCTCCAACAGCGGCACCAACGATGCGGTTCGCACCTGGTCTTTCAGCGGCGCAAACGGTCTCAAATTCGCCGTCAGCACGGATTCGGCTGTTACCAACGGCTTGGCGGAAATCGGCAGCGACACCGGTCGTCCGATCGGCGCCTCCGTGGTTACCGCATGGGCTGATGAGACCAGCTCGACCGCCAAGAGCCAGATCATCACCTTCGGCGCAACCGACACCGCCACCGCTCCGGACGCCACGCATAAGCTCGTTGGGCTTGACATGCTCGTCGGCGCCACGCTCACGGCGGACGACATCACGAAACTCCACTTCAAGGGCTTCGCAGACTCCGACACCATCAACGGCTCCTCCTACGCGTACACCACCGACGAGGGCAAGATGTTCACCATCGGCAACGATAAGTACTATCTTGCGGATCTTGACGGCAGTATCGACAACGGCTATGAGCTGATCAAGAACGACGCCAATTGGCACCGCTACGCCGACGGCTGGTATTACAACGACAGCACCAACGGGGTCTACTTCCAAGTCGAGAGTGATGCGACTAAGTATGCGCTGCTCGGCGCGGCAAGTGACACCACCGCTTACACCGGCAAGCCCTTGGGCGTCGATGTTTCGACCACCAAGAAGGGCATCAGCACCATCACCATCGACACCGGCGCGACCCTCAACATCGTCTTCAGCACCGGAACGAGTGTCGAGAACACGCATATTGTCTACGGCACGTCGAACGCGGCGAACAATCCGAACACCGCCACCGCCCTCTACCCGGCAACGAGCACTCCGACCTTCCAATTCCAATACTTCTCGGAGAAAGGCACGATCAGTGCTGCCGGCGCGGTGACTGCTGCGGGCGGAACCGCCGCTGAGAGCGACACGAAGTACTACCTTGCAGACACCGACGGCGACACCCTCACTCAAGAGTTCGTGCGTGCGGATGCTCATTGGACGCGTTACGACAACGGCTGGCTCTACAGAGCTGATTCCGATACAGCCGCTAATAGTTTCAGCTTCTTCGTCACGTCGACCGCTCCGACACTCAAAGCAGACGGCACGCCGTACGGCATCGAAGTCGACTCCGTCACCCGCGTCATCTCGTTCGACACCGACACCAATCAATGGGGCACCGGCGCCTCCGCGGGAGCCAAGGCGAACAAGATCGTGCCGCACCTGGTCTTCTTCAAAGACAACAAGATCGGTGCATACAATGACGCGAACAACGGTGATGTTTCGACGCACATCTCCATCGAGAGCTATGCCGACAACTACTCCAAAGAGCTGTTGGTAAGATACTTCAACACCGACACTTCGACGGGTATTGCCACGATCAAATCGCTCACCGACGACTCGACCGTGATCGGCTCCGGTAACAATGCCGTGCAGGCGAATTGGTATCGCCTGCAGAACGCCGACGCCGATACTGTAAACGGTCTTGAGCTCACCTACAACGGTTGGGTAGATACCTCGGTCGGAACGTTTACATCTGCCTACCTCTACAATGACGGCTGGTACGACCAAAACAATGCCGAGACCAAGAAGAACTACACGAGCTTCATCTTGGGTGGCAGCGCGTTCAGCACGGTTGACGGCGACGACAACGCGAAGAATGTCAAGGGCTTCCTGTCGGCGACGAAGAACACGATTACCTTCAGCGACGGCGACGGCACTCTCTCCAACACGGTGCAAGACTTCCGCGTCGGTCAATTCAAGGTGTTCGGCAGCGCCACGACGGGGGTCGGGTCGTTCGAGGACGGCAATTCTTCGGTCGTTGCCTACGATGCGGAAGGCGACAAGGTCACCTTCACCCTGCGCAACGTCGATAAACAGGCGTCCAATGATGACGGTTCGCTCGAGCTGACGAATCAGGGCTGGTACAAAGTATCTGTCGGAACCGGCGTCACTGACGTGGATCTACAAAGCAATAAGATGGTCTACGTCAACGACGGATTAAACTTCACTCTCGGCGGTAGTAATATAACGCTCGACGCCAACAACGATCTGCTGCCAGACGTCCTCGAGAATGACAGCAAGAAGGCGCTCTTCAAAATTGTCGATGACAAACTGAACATTAGCCTGAAATCTTCCACGAATCTGGCGTTCAACTTTGCCGAGGGAACGGACGCTGATAAATTCGTTGTCAGCGTCTACAACAGCAGCACCGGCAAGTATGTCAGCGGTTATACCTTCGACAGTGCCGGGTCCAATGTCTACAGCATAAAGGCGGCGGAGCCTAGTAATCCTCAGTTCTCCGCAAACGACGCGTGGACGAACACCGGCTACGACATCGAAGACCTGCTCGGCGGCGTCACCGGCTCCAACGCGGACGCTTCGGTCAGCGATCTCGACGAGATCATCGACATCAAGCCTTTGGCAGCCGAAGCCGCAGCCTCGGTCTTCGATCCCGACTCGGCATTCACGGAGGTTGGGAAAGACAAGACCCTTCAGTCGCTCACCTACGGCGCCCGTCATAAGGCTCGTAAGTGATCAGTCGTTCGCAGCCGACGGTCATGGCTGAAAATCTCAATCGGATAACACAATCGGATAACATAACGGCATAACTCAAAATAAAGATCGCGATCAAAAAATCGGAGCCTCGGGAGAAATCCCGGGGCTTATTTTTCAAAAGGAGGCGAACGTAATGCAAGACGTACAGACAAATTTTTATGACGATACATTCTATAAGGTACCGGTCGAAAAATTAAATGCGCGCCGAACAGAAATCGATAAGAGGATCGGCATCGCCGAAGGGAAGCTCGAGCCTCCCAAAGACTTTGATCGGTGTGATGAAGAGATTGCTGCAATGTTCGGGGTCGTGCCATGAGATTGCTGTTGGACACCCACATTCTGTGGGAAGTCGCATTGAAACACGCGGCTCGTCCCGAGAACGTAAAATTCTCCGGCAGGGAATTTGCCGAGTACTGTCGACAAGCGGGATATATTCCGCTCGCATTAGGCAATGAGCATGTATTTGCGGCAGAGTTGTTGAGGCGAAAGGAAGGCGCGGCGCATCATGCGGATCCGTTTGATCGAATACTGATCGCTCAGGCGAAAACGGAAGGCATGAAATTCCTCACCCATGACAAATTATTGTCCGGCTACGATGAGGATTGCATTATAATCGTGTAAAATCGGAGCCTCGGGAGAAATCTCGGGGCTTATTTTTTTTGCTCCGCGCGGAGTTTTTTTATTGACGCCCGTCAATTAACCGATATAAAATGTAAATAATTATATTAGACGATCGGTAATTTTTCAGGGAGCGTTTTTCAAACGAAAGGAATGATTGAAATGGCAGCAATCAATACTGTGTCGGCATCGGAGTCCGGCGTGAAACTGGCGGGCAGCGCGGATCGAGATCGAATACTGATCGGTTATCCCGAGTCATACGACAAAGTCACGGTCGAGGCGGGCGCGGGCAACGACACCGTCCAAATGCAAGTCGGCAGCAACAATTACATCGACGCGGGCGCGGGCAATGATTCAGTCGTTCTTTACGAGGACTCTTCGGGCTCAACGGTGGTCACGGGCGAAGGCAACGACACGGTTGCCATATTCGCGACGGACACGACGACGCTCGAGCTCGGCTCCGGCTCCAACGTCATAATGATCGCCGCGGACGCGAATTTGGCAATCAGCGCCGGCGCGGACGCGGAGGTGAAATATGTTTTTGCCAACGGCGCCTCGCTCGGCAAAACGACGCTGAGTGGCTCGGACGGGACGGTGTTGCGCGGGACGGGCGGCAACGATCTGTTCGCGCCGGGCTCGGGCTCGAACACGATCGTCAGCTACGGCGGCGAGGACACGATACAATTTACGTCGTCAACGGCGTCGGTGATCGGCAATGATTTGATAATAGTCGGCACGAACGGCGGGACGCTGACGGTCGTAAACGGCGCGGCACATAAGCTGACGGTCAACAGCAGCTCGGTCAGCCTCGGTTCGTATAAGACGTACACGCCGCAGGAAGTGATCAAAAAATTTATGGCGTCGCTCGACGGCACATCAAAGACGGGGACGGCGGCGCTCGACGAGGCGGTGTTGGCGCTCAACGTTGACGCGTTCGGGTCGATGCAAGACGTGATCGATGCGGCGGTCGCCGATTGCAAGAAAGCCAACGACGCGGACACCTTCCTCCGCGATTATTGCGGGATCATCCTCGACAATCAAGACACCGGCGCGCTGACGGGTTGGGACGCAATGGGCTCGACGGTCAAAACGGCGGATAACGTTGTGCCGGAGAGCGGCTCGTTCGATACGTTCAGTCAGGATTCGTTCACGGTCAACGGGCTGACGGTCAAGCTCGAAAAATCCTTCGACAGCCTCACCGACAATCAGAAAACGATCTATCGCGGGCTGCACACTTGGTGGGCGACGGAGGCGTTGAGTCTGATCAGCGATTCATACGGGACGAATTTTTCATTCAGCGGCGGCAGTGACATCAACAGCGGCGCGAAAACGATCACGGTCAAGTTCGTCAGCAAGGGCTCGTTTTTGGCGCAAGTGGTGAACACCGCCGTCAAGGGCGAAACCGCCTCCAAGCTCGAACTGCAAATCAACGAGAAGTATTACAATCCGATCGACAGCACCGACGTCAACGGCTACAGCACCGTGAAGGGCTCGGGCTATCTGGATCGGACGCTGGCGCATGAATTTACGCACGCGATCATGGCGGCGACGATTCAGGATTTCAATTCGCTGCCGGCGTATGTGGTCGAGGGCATGGCGGAGCTCACGCATGGCATCGACGACGAACGCGCAACCTTGATCTCTTCGCTCGGAGGCAGCTCGTCAAAACTAAAGAGCGCGCTCGGCACCTCGACCAAGACCGGCAACGTCAACAATTACGCGGGCGGCTATATTTTGTTGCGATATATGGCGCTGCAGGCGGCTAATTCCGAAACGGCGACGGGCGTTCGCGTCAACAGCGCCAAAAAGACCGCCGTCATTACCGCCAACGATAACAACACGCTCACCACGGTCGACGGCAGCGACGAAAAATTTGAAGGCGTCGTCACGCTCGATGCGTCGTCGAGTACGCGCGCGATTTACATTGTCGGCAACGAAAAGGATAACGTGATAATCGGCGGCGCGGCGGGCGGCACGCTCGAGGGCGGCGCGGGTAAGGATAAACTCTACGGCGGCGCGGGGACGGATGTGTTCGTTCACTCGATCGGCTCGGGCAATGACGTGATCGGTAACACCAAAGATGCGACTTCGCTGTATTCGACGGGCGATCGAATTGTGATAGTCGGCGACGACTCGATCACGACCGACGGGGCGCTCACATTCAAAGATGCCAAGGCGGCGCTGACGGTGTCGTTCACCGGCACGAAGGAGACTCTGACGATCAATAAGGCGGATTCGTTGACACCGGTGACGATCGAATTGGCGACGGCGGTCGGAGGGAGCGCTCTCAAGACGGTCACGCACGGCGAAATTCCCGACGGAATTACACTCGACGGCAAAAATGCCGCGATCGTAAGCATCGGCGCAGATGCGGCTTCGACAGTCGATATCTCCGACATCAGCACGCAAATCAAGACGGTCGATGCGAAGGAGGCGGGCGCGATTCGGATAATCGGGAGCAATTACATGGCGACGACGGTCTCGCTCGGCGGCAACAACACGACGGTGATCGGCGGCTACGATTACGCCAAGAACAAGGGGCTCAACGACGTTTTCTACGGCAGCGACGGCGGCAAGGATGTGTTCGTCTACTCGCTCGGCGGCGGCAGCGATAAGGTTGTCAACTACAGCGGCGCGGACGGCGACGCGATCGTTCTGCTCGGCTTCGACGACGTTGAGACGATCGGCGTAAGCGGCACGAACAGCGACGTCTTTTATAAGGAGTCGTCGAAGGGACTGTCGCTCACGCTCAATAACGGCAAGACCAAGGGCACGCTCACGATCGAGAATGTTGATACGTCGAGCAAACTCAACGTCTACAAAAACTCGGTCAGCGATGCGAATAAGATTCTCGAGTACGGCGTGATTATGCCGGACGGCGTCAGTTACGGCAAGACGAACTCAATTCTGACGGTGACGGGCGGCTTGAGCACCTCGACGGTGGGGATCGATCTGCTCGGCGACGGCTATTCGGGCAATGTCAAAGAGGTCAGCGCGGCGGTCTACAACGGCAAGGTGAGCATCGTCGGCAACAACAATGCGGATGCGCTCACTTCGGGGATTGCGGGCGGCACGCTCGACGGCGGCTATGACACGATCAAGAAAAAGGCGACGGGCGATAAGCTCTACGGCAATGCGGGCGCCGATACGTTCATCTATCGGTCGATAGGGACGATCGGCGGCGGCACCGACATAATCGGCGGCAACAAAAAGTTCCTCGAGGGCAATTACGACTCGACGGATCGGATAATCATCACCGCCGACACCGCGCCGACCGCCTCGGACATCATTTTCACCGACGCGAAGGACGTAACGACGATCACCATCAACGGCGATAAAAAATCCAAGCTGACGGTCAACAAGGCGTCGAGCGACACGGCGATCAGCGTTTGCGTCGGCGCCAACGACGACGATCTGTCGAATGTGACGACGGCGGCGACGCACGGCGCGATGCCCGCGGGCGTCGGGTTCGGGACGAAGGGCACTTCGACCGATTACACCATGCTCACAATCGGGAGCGCCTCGGCGAACTCGGTGATCGAGGCTTCATCGATCCATTCGCAGATCAAAACCATCGACGCCACAAAGGCTTCGTATCTGGTTAAGGTGGTCGGCAACGCGGGGGCGAATAATATTTCGCTCGGCGCGGCGGGCGGCACGCTCGACGGCGGCGCCGGTAACGATAAAATTTTCGGCGGTTCGGGCAATGACGTGTTTTATTACGCGCTCGGCGACGGCAACGACGAAATCAACGGCTATGACGGCTCGAAGGACACGATTGTCATCAGCGGCTGGTCGGATTCGATAGACGTCGGCAACTCGAAAGTTTTCAAGGACAGCAACGGCACGCTCACCCTTAATCTCAAAAACGACAACGGCAGCGGCAAGCTCACGGTTAAAAACGCCGACGGCAAGATTTCCATAAGAGACACCGCCGGCAACACGCTCCTCGACTATCGCGAAAACGTCCCCGATTCCGAGAACATCACGTTCGTCAAAAATATCATGAAGATCGGCAGCGAAGCGTCGCTCGGCAGCACGAACACTTTCAAGGCAAGCAATTACGGCGTCAACATCAAGGGCATCGACGCCTCCGCCTACTCGACCAAGGCGCTTTGCTTGATCGCCGGCGATGTCAAGAATACTTCTTACGATCTGACGGCGGGCGCGGCGGGCTCGACGCTCCAAGGCGGCGCCGGCACGGATAAGATGTACGGCGGCGACGGCACGGATGTGTTTGTGTACAGCGTGGGCGGCGGCAACGATGTGATCAATTCGCTCCACGGCGCCGAGGGCGATTACGTTGTGATCCTCGGTCGGACCGAAGCGATCGATGTCACCGACGCGAAGGTCTTTAAGGACAGCGGCAAGGACATTACTTTGACGCTCAACAATCAGAAGCTCTCGATCAAAAATCCCGACGGTCAGTTGAAGGTGGTCGGCGCGATGCAAAACTCCTCGACCGGCGCGATCACGCTCGGCGGCACGCTCCTCACCTACGGCGTCAACCTGCCGACGGGCGTCGAGTATCAATCGGGCAAAACCGTCCTGGCGGTCACCGCCGACGCAACCGTCTCTTCGCTTGGGCTCGACATCTCCGACACGAGCACTTATTACTCGAAACTCAAAACCGTCAATGCCACGGTCTACGGCGGCGCGCTCAACGTTACCGGCAACGGGTTGGGCAACGAACTTTACGGCGGCAAGGGCAGCTCGACTCTGAGCGGCGGCGCGGGCAATGACAATCTTTACGGCAACTCGAGCGGCGCCGACACTTTTGTGCTCGATATGAGCGCCGAGCTCAAAAACGGCAAAGACGTCGTCCGCAATTACAATCAGTCCAACGGCGACGTGATCAGCCTTCAAAACGTCGACGCCTCGAGCGTCAAGGCGACTTACAACGGCAAGACGCTCATTCTGACCGCCGCCTCCGGCGACGACACTCAAAAGACGGGCACCTTCACCGTCTACGGCACCACCGACAACTTCAAAACTTACGCCAACATCGACTCGACCACCAAGGTTGCGATTTCGATCAACGGCGAAAATCACACATATCAGTTCCTGTCGAACACCAAGACGAAACTTTTGACGGAGCTCGTTGCCGAAGGCGCGGCGACACGCGACGCCTCCTCGAGTCAATTTTTATCCGAAGTCGACGATTACTGGTTCACTCAACCGACGGGCGCGGACATTGATTCGACCGATGAGCTCTCCGACATCATGGAGATCAATCAGATCGCCGAGTCGTCGAAACTCGACGATCTGTCGGAGCCGCTCAAGCAATCCGCGTCGTTGCTTGTCTCGTCCTCATTGTTGAAAGGGGCTTCACTCCATGGCAGGTACCATCATCACGGATAATGTTGTCAACGGCTTCGGCGGCGAGGATCGGGTTTCGCTGTCGGGCGACAGAGTGTCGCGCGCGGTCATTCGCGGCGACGACATTCTTTTCTACACCGAGAACGGTTACAAATTGCGGCTCAACAACGTCAAGGGGCATTACATTGAGCTGCACGACGCCGACGGCGCGCATTACAAGCATTACAGCGGCTCCTACACCTACCGTCCGATCGATGTGATTCAGACCTTCATGGCGGCGCTCGACAAAACGACGCTGAGCGGCTCAAAAGCGCTCGACGAGGCGATCGATGCCTGTTCGACAAAATTCTCGACGATCAAGGAAGCGGTTGCTCAATGCGTTGCCGATTGCAAGGCGGCGGGCAATGCGAATACCTTCCTCCGAAAGTATTGCGGCATCGAACTGACTGATCAAGATACGGGCGCCATCACCGGTTGGGACGCCGCCAACCCCGACTCGAAAGACGATGAGGACGTCGTCCCCGAGACCGGCTCGATGAAAACTTTCAGCGGCGATTCGTTCACCGTCAACGGGCTCACGCTCAACATCCCGGCGAAGCTCACGTCGGCGCAAAAGACGATCATCAACGGGCTGTACACTTGGTGGACGAAGGAGGGGCTCGATCTCATCACCGCGTCCTACGGCAACAATTACGGTTTTACCTCGTCGAGTTCGGCGACCGTCAAGGAGATGGACGTCGAGTTCGTCACCGACAAGAGCAATTATCTTGCGCTCGTCCAATACGCTTACGACACGAGCACCGGCAAGACCGCCAAGCTCACGCTCAAAGTCAACATGCGATATTATAATGCGATCTCCTCGACCGACGTCAACGGCGAAAGCTCGACGGCGGGCGCGGCTTATCTCGATCGCACTCTTGCGCATGAGCTGACGCACGCGGTGATGGCGGCGAATATCAATTTCTTCAGCAAGCTGCCGAATTTCATTGTCGAGGGCATGGCGGAGTTGACGCACGGCATCGACGATCAGCGGCAGAGCCAAATCGTCAAACTGGCCGGCAGTTCTTCGCAGCTGAGCAAATATCTCAACATCAACGACACCAAGA
>CAMKFB010000050.1 GCA_946411735.1 uncultured Selenomonadales bacterium | reverse complement strand
CGTGGGGGCGGCCCCGCCCTCTTTTAAAAAATTTTTGTGGGGGGGGGGGGGGGGGGGGGGATTAAAAAATTTTTTCAGTCGCCCACGTCGCCCCAAAACATCGAGCAGACTCAAAAATATTACAGCGTGCGCATGAACGCCGCCAATTTTTTGACCGCCGCCATCGCCTCACGATAATGCTCCGGCGTCAAAGATTGATTGCCGTCCGATAACGCCTTCGCCGGATTCGGATGCACCTCCATCATCAATCCGTCCGCGCCCGAGGCGATCGCCGCCAATGCCATCGGCTTGACCATTCTCCACTTGCCCGTGCCGTGGCTCGGATCGACTATGATAGGCAGATGCGACAGATGTTTGATCGCCGCCACCGCCGACAGGTCGAGCGTGTTTCGAGTGTAAGTCTCGTAAGTTCTGATCCCGCGCTCGCAAAACACCACGTTCGGATTGCCCTCGTTCATTATATATTCCGCAGCGTTGAGCCACTCGTCGAGCGTCGCCGCCAATCCGCGCTTCAACAGCACCGGCTTGCCGCACCGCCCGACCTCCTTCAACAGTCCGAAGTTTTGCATGTTGCGCGCTCCAATCTGGAGCATGTCGGCGTATTGCGCTACGTGCTCGATCGCCTCGACCGTCGTAACCTCCGTGACAATCTTGAGCCCCGTCCGCTCGCGCGCCTCCGCCAAATATTTCAGCCCCTCGACCTCCAGCCCTTGGAACGAATACGGCGATGTCCGCGGCTTATATGCTCCGCCGCGAAGAAATTGCGCGCCGCCCGCTTTGATGATTTCCGCCGACTCGAGCAGTTGCTCCCTTGACTCCACCGCACACGGTCCCGCCATGATCACCGGCTCCGCGCCGCCGATCGCAACGCCGTCCACATCGATCACGCTCGACTCGGGATGAAACTCGCGGCTCGCCAGTTTGTAGCTCTTCGATATCTCCACGCTGTGATCCACGCCCGGCATCGCATCCACCGGCACCGACGCGAACTTCGTTTTGTCGCCGATTACGCCGATGATCTTCTGCTGCTCGCCGATCATGATTTTCGCCTCGAGCCCGCGGCTTCGGATGACGCTGACCACCTCGTCGATGTTCTGTTGAGTCGCCTCGGGGTGCATGATGATGACCATAATTTACTCTCCTTCTTGTATGCTTTTGATGATGTCGAGGAGTATTTCCTCGGTGATGCCGTGCTGCTCGAGCAGGTTGGCGATCCGAATTTTTCTCAACTGCTCGGGCGTCAAGTTGGCGTCGTCGCCGATTTTAAGAAACTTGCTCAGCCGCTCCGCCTCGCCCGACTGTCGATCATATTCCGTCGACAGCGCCGCCTTCTCCAGCTCCGAAGGCGCCTTGAATTGCCCTTGATTGTCGAACAGCCACGGCGTCTGTCGCAGCGCCATGATGTCCGTCGAGGTATATTCCCGCCGTCGATCCGAATCCGTGAATCGAACGTGACCGATCAATTCCTTCTCCGGCGTCTGCCGCTTGACGAAGCGCTGTTCGAACATCTTGAGCAGCACCCGCCAAAGGATTATCGATTTATATTTATCTTGCGTGCGCTCGATCCAATGCAAGATTTCTTGACAGCCGTCGATGCGCGTCTCGCGCCACACCGCGTCCCGCTTTTGATTGTAGCGCGGCAGTTTGAATCGAATCGCCTCCGACAACATCAGCTCGTGCGTCACCAGCCGCGGCAGTTCACTCGCAACGCCCGTCGCGATCATCAAATCCTTCAACGCATTGAGCTCGCGCTTATTCGCCGGCTCGTAATCCTCGAGTTGCACGAACTTGACCGCCTTCACTCCATCGAAATAATCTTTCAGCTGCTCCGAATACAGATACATCTCGTGCGGATAAAACCGCCGCGCCCGCCCGTCTTCGGCTCGCGCGAACACATACCGGCACGTCTTGAGCGCCCCGACCAGTTTCGAGCGCTTATCTGTCGGCGCCTCTCGATACCACTGCACGAACTTTTTTATATGCGCCCGCGTGTCGAACTCGGCTCCGCTCGAATAGCGCGGCAGTATCTTCGTGTAAATCTCGTCCTCGAGCTCGGGCTCTTTGAATCCGAATTTGAGCAGGCTCCGTCGAATGTCGGCATCCTTGACCAGCTCACGATTGATCGTCGGGAAATCCGCCTCGCCCTCCGTCGGCAGAAACAGCGTCTCGCGACCGTCGGGGCTGAACGCCGACCGCGCCCACCGCTTTTGATCGAGGAAAATCGGCAAAAACCGCGTCAACTTCATGCGCAGCTCCGTCTCCGTCAAATATCGATACAGTTTGCGCAGCCACTCGATCGGCTGTTTTTCGATGAACTCCTCTTTGAGCTTGGGCAGAAGATTTTCGTCCTCAAAACTGTCGGCGACCACCTCTCGAATGTACCGATTGAGCGCCGCCCCGCCGACATGCTTTTCGCTGATCGAGCGGAACGCCCACGCCGCATTCGGATTATCAGTCAACAGTTTCAAGCGCTCGTCATCGAACAGCTGATTGAGCACGGTCGTGCGCGACCAATACGCGTTCGACGACTCGACGCATTTGCCGTCGCCGACGGGAATGATCGCGGCGCACTTGAACTTCGCCTTGATATCGTCGTAGAACGGTCGAAACGATATCTGATCTTTGTCGGAGGCTTCGCCGAACACCGTCCGATCGAAGGGAATCACATTCAAAATGCCGTCGTCGAGCTTACCGAAGTTGCTCAAAATCTCGAGCGCGTCGGCGGCGAGTTCGGCGAGCTTTTTGATCATGGCGATGTTACGGAAGTCCGCCGCGCGGATATTCTCTCGACTTTCGGTCAAAAGGAAGGGCGCCTGCACTATGAAGTTGAGCCCGGTTTTCTCCTTTGTCGGGAAAAAACAGAAGGCGTTGTAGAGGAGTGCGGGCGCGATCCGATCGCGATCGAGCAGATAGCCGACGGAGATGTCGATCTGATCGTTGACGATGCGCACCGAGCGCGTGAACAGCCAAAAAGTCTGCGCGGGCTTTTGAAGTTGCGCGGTGCCGTTATTGATCTGCACCAGCTTAATCAGCTCCGCGCGGATGTCATCAAAGTCGTGAGTCTCGAGAATGTCTTTGCGATAGCCGCCGGAGCTCGAGCCGTGCTCGTAACTTACCTCCGTCAAGTTATTCAGAAACAGCGTCGGCTGGATCAGCTTGGCAAGTTTGTCGGCGATTTCGCGCTCGGCGCGTTGGGGCTTTAGATCGCGACGGTCGAAAGGGAAGGCGAATAAAGTTTCCTCGCCGCGCCGGACGGGATGATCGCCGTCGAGCACGCTCGGCACGATATAGCGCTCGATCTTAAACGCAAAGGCGGGGTCGTAGATGTGCGGCGTCGCAGTGTAATGAAAAACCGCCTTGAAACCGACGCCGAACTTGCCGATGGCGTTATCGGTCTTGTTGGAGGAGCCGACGGAAGTGATGGCGTTGACGTCGCCGAGGGTTTTATTGAGGGCGTCGCGCTCTTCGCTTTCGGGATCGGGCGCGGTGATCGAAAAGTGTCTGGTGCCGTTGTGCACGAAAAGCAGCTCGTCGGGCTTGAGATAAAATCGAGCGCGCGTGGCGCCGGCGTCGTCGGCATTTTGAAGCAGCTCGTAGATAAAGTGCGCCTGATCGGAATATCGCTCAACGATGCTCAGCCAACCCTTGCGCGCGGCGGGATCGTCAAAGTGGTCGGCGAGCGCGGCGCGTCGGATCGAAAGTGCCTCAAAAAAATTTTTTTCTTCGTCGGTCATAGCATCAACTCCTTTCAAAAAAAAATTAGTCCCACCCGCCCGCCCTCCGCCTTCAATATTCGGTGGCGAATACGGGGAAGGCGCCCAGCCGCTTCAGCCAAATCGCCTTTCGACGGACGGCGTCGATCGACTCCTCGAGCATTCCGCGCGGAGCATCACAGTCGAGATCGAAGAAAAAAATATATTCGCCCAGCTTCGTCCGAGCGGGACGCGACTCGATCCGCGTCATATTGACGTTGCGAAACGCAAATTCCTCCAGCACCTCACACAGGGCGCCGGCTTTTTCTCCGTGAATTTGACAGATGATCAAAATCTTTTCGCCGACCTTGTATCGACCGAGCGCCTCATTCACCGTTCTCTGACGGGCGGGGCGACGGGCAATCTCGAAAAACCGCGTGCTGTTGAAAATATTGTCCTGCACCTCCGTCGCAAGCGCGATCAGCCCGTTGAGCTCCCCCGCCCGAGCCGTGCAGATCGCCGCAAGCCCTTCCTCGATCGATGCGCCCGCCGCTATCTCCGCCGCCCGCGCCGTCGATTGCACCGTCGAAACCTCTGCCGTCGGATAATGCTCTCTGATGTAATGCCGACATTGCGAGATCGGTTGAGCGTGCGAGATTATTTTTTTTATCGATGTCACGCCTTCGCGCGCCATCAGTTGATTGTGCACCCGCCATATTAATTCGCGCGTCACCGTCAAGCGCTCCGAGCGCGCCAACGTGTCGAGCGTGATGTTGATTGAGCCCTCCAACGAATTTTCCACCGGTACGAAGCCCGCGTCGAGATCGCCGTCCTCAACCGCGCGCAACACCTCATAGATGTCCGCGCATATCACCGGCTCCGGCGGCGACTCCAACCGTCGATTGATCCAAAAAACCGCCGCCTCCGAGTGAGTGCCGCGCGGTCCCAAAATCCCGATTCGCTCCATCGTCAAACCTCATTCGTCAAACTTCAACTTCGACAACTCCGGATATAATTCGCCGATCGATGACGACAGCCGCTTGGGATTGATCAGGTCGATCACCGGCTGCATCGTCCGACGAAATTCTTCCTCGTCCTGCATCAGTTTAAGGATTGCCGCCGTGTTGATCGCGTCCGCCAGCGCCGTATGCTCCGTCCCCGCAAAATTTTTGTTCATCGCTCCGACCGCATGCTTGAGCGCCAGACTGTTGTGCAGCCCGAGCTTGTCGTCGAACTCCTTCTGCAGGTCGACCCAATGATCCTCCAGCCAACGAATGTCAAAATCCTCCAGCTTATAGGCGCACTCGTTGCGCAGCTGATTGATATCGGAGTTGCTCCAAGAATATAACGTGACTTCCCCGTTGCCGACCCAATTCATGAAACGATTGAACGCCGCCGCAAATTCTTCCTTATCCTCGAGCATCTCGTCGGTGATGCCCGTCAACTTTTTGATGTGCCGCGTGATCGTGCCGTACATCGGCTTGACGTAGCACTGAAATTCATCGACCCGCTCAAAATTCTCGTCGAGCTTGACCGCTCCGAACTCTATCACTTCCTCCGACGGTCCGCGCCGCAATTCCCTCATCGCTTGACTCACCGGATTCATTTCCAAATCGATCACCACATGCGTCATAATATCCTCCCCCGCGCGTTTTTATCATTGTACTTTAAAACAATTTCTTATTCAAGGCGAAAAAAATGGCGGCTGCCGCGCCGCCCGAATTTATTTCATAAACTGATCGATTGCCTTGTTGAGCTCGACGATCGCCTGCTCGTCGCCGTCCTTTATCGCCTCGACGATACAGTGTTCGATGTGGTCTTTCAAGATGATCCGCCCGACCGCTTTGATCGCCGCGTCCACCGCCGACAGTTGGATCAACACCTCCGAACAATCGCGCCCGTCCTCGATCATTTTCTTTGTCGACTCCAGATGCCCGATCAACCGCGCCATCCGATTGAGCACCGCCTTCGTCTGCGTGTGCGTGTGCGCGTGGCTGTGCCGGACAACCGTGCCGTCCTCCAGAATGTGCTCGTGTATCTCCATCAGTCGTTCACCACGTTGATCGGTCGACCGCTGAGGAAGGCTTTGACGTTGTCGACTGCGATCGACATAAGCCGCGCGCGTGACTCCTTCGGCGCCCAAGAAATGTGCGGCGTGATGATACAGTTCTTTGCGCCGAGCAGCGGATTATCCGCGCGGATCGGTTCCGTCGAGACCACGTCGAGCCCCGCCGCCAAAACCTTGCCGCTGTCGAGCGCCTCCCGCAAATCCTCCTCGACGATCAACGGTCCGCGGCTGTTGTTGATGATGATCACTCCGTCCTTCATCTTGGCGATGTTGGAACGATTGATGATCCCCCTCGTCGATTCAAACAGCGGACAATGCAGCGCGATCACATCCGATTGCTCAAAAAGATCGTCGAGCGGGACGAATTTCGTACCGTTGAGCTCGGTGCCGACCTCGCGCATCGCGTCGAAGGCGATCACATTCATCCCGAGAGCGCGCGCGATTCGCCCCGTCGTCTGACCGATCCGACCGTAGCCGATCACGCCCAGCGTCTTGCCGTCGAGTTCAATCAACGGATAATCCCAAAAGCAAAAATCAGCGCTCGAGCTCCAACGTCCGTCGTGCACGGCTTTGTTGTGATGCCCGATGTGATGACAAATCTCCAGCAGCAGCCCGATCGCGAATTGCCCGACCGAAGCCGTCCCGTAGGTGGGAATGTTGGTAACGGGAATTTTTTTCGAGCGCGCGCAGTCAATGTCGACGACGTTATAGCCCGTCGCCAGCACGCCGATATATTTTATTGTCGGACACGCCTCGAGCACGCGCCGGTCGAGCGGCGTCTTATTGGTCAAAACGATCTCCGCCGCGCCGATCCGTCGAGTGATCTCGTCAACGTCGTCGAGCGCCGTCCGATCGTAAATCGCGCAATCGCCAAGCTCCTCGAGCGCCGCCCACGTCAGATCGCCCGGGTTGAGAGTATACCCGTCAAGCACCACGATTTTCATCTCAATCGCTCCCTTCTCGCGATCAATTTTATCAAGGGCGTCGCCGCTGTCAATAAAATTTTTTGTTGGCATTTTGCGCCTGTGATGGTAAAGTATCGATCAAAACTTTTTTATGAGCGGTGATTCGATGTGGTAAAAAAATTTTTCATGCTTGCTTGCCTGCTTTTTATCCTGTCGACGAGTCCGGTCGAGGCTGAAGAAAAAGTCCTGCGCGTCGGCTACATCCCTAAAACCGGCTTCCTCGAAGAAGATTGGGCGGGACATCAACAAGGCTACGGTTACGAATACATGGAGTTTCTGTCCAATTACGGCGGTTGGAAATTCAATTACGTGCCGTGCAAGTCGTGGTCGGAGATGGGCGAAAAACTCAACTCCGGCGCGATCGATCTGATGCCGGAGATCCCGGGCAATTGGCGGCTGATCCCCAACGCCCGTCGAACCGATCACGTCATCGGGCGCTTCTCGATGGAGCTGATCCTGTCGAAAAAACTCGGCGGCATCCCGAAAGAGCACATGCGCATCGGCAATATGAATATCAATTACCCCACGCCGAGCCTGCCGAAAATCGCCGCCAACGAGCGCTTCACCTATGACATCGTCGAGTTCAACAACTACTTCGATATGAAATACGCGCTCAGCATCGGCGCCATCGACGGCTACGTCGCGCCCATGCTCAATCTCGAGGAGGATAAAAATATTTTCGCGCTGTTCGACCGTCAGAGCTATCGATTGCTCGCCCGCGCGGATCAAACCGAGTTGCTTGCCGAGATCAACTCCGCCATGGATCAATTGTTGATCGACCAACCAGACATTCGCGATCGGCTCAATCGAAAGTATCTCAAGTCGGACGGTTTTCCGTTAATCTTGACGCGGCAGGAGCGTGAATATCTTGCGCGCAAGCGGAAATTCAACGTCGCCGTCATGACCGATCAGCGCCCCTATGCTTATTACGATGAGGAAGGGAAATTTCGCGGCGCCATCCCCGATATCATGAACAAAATCGCCGACGACCTTAAAACCGATATCGAATTGATTCCCGTCAAGTCGGTTGCGGAGGTCGCCGCGCTCGCACAAAACGGTCAGATCGATTTCCTTGCCGACATCGTTTGCGATTACAGTTGGGCGAAGAGTTTCAATCTGATTCCGACGCAGGCGTACCTTCACGTCGAGTTTGTCCCCGTCACGCGGCAGGATAATCGGGATAATCAGCATATCGTCGCGTGCCTTCGGAAGCTGCTCAACACAAAGTCTTTTGTCGAGCCGAATTTCATCTCGAGCAATCGCCTCTACTTCGACACGCTTGAGGAATGTTTTCGCGCGGTGAGCGAGGGGCGCGCCGATGTGGTCTTCGCACCGCGCGCTTCGGTGCCGTATGTGATCGCGGCGGCGGACACTTACAATCTGCAGGCGGACGCCGACAGCGCCTTCACCGATCACCTCAGTATCGGCGTCTATCAAAACGCCGCGCCGGAGTTGTGGCATATTCTCAACAAGGAGATCAATCATCTCGACACCGAGTGGTTGCGCGACGCGGTCAACGCCAATCAACAATCGGTCGTGCACTTCACGCCGCAATGGTTCATCTACAATCATCCGATCGCGTCGATGGGCGTGCTGGCGGCGCTCGGGCTGCTGATAATGGGCGTGTTATGGTATCGCAATCGAATGCGGCGCAAGCATTTGGAAATCATACAAAAGATGGCGTACACCGACGCGCGCTACGATCTGCCGAACCTGGCGTGGCTCGAGAGCGAAATGCCGACATTTTTCGATCGGCTTCGGGAAGATCGCTCGGGAGCGGTGATTTACACGGTGGTGTTCTCGATGCAGACCAACGCGGCGATAGTCGAACGCTACGGCGACAAACTTCTCGTCAAGCAGATACGCGATATGGTCGAGCAGATGGAGCAAAAAGATTGGGTGATTTTCTCTGCGGCGGGGATCGACTCGGGGCATTTGATTTGCATCTGTCGAGCGACGGGCGAGGAGGAGATAATGTCGCTGGTGAGCGACGCGGTGACGCGCTACAGTTTCATCGAGACGGCGGACGCGACGCGCATCTGGCTGCACATGCGGGCGGGCATTTGCGAGCTCAAGCCGACCGATCCGAGCGTGCGTTTGACGGTCGAGCGGGCGAACGCGGCGTGCCATCAGCCGTCGAAGTCGGACGTGTTAATTTTCGATGAGGCAATGGAGCAGGATTTGACGCTTCAACACAAGATCGAGACGACGATGGAGCATGCGCTGGAGGCAGGCGAGTTTCACGCGTATTATCAACCGAAGTACGATCTTCGGACGCGGCGGATCATCGGAGCGGAGGCGCTGGTTCGATGGATCAGTTCTGAGATGGGTTTTATGCCGCCGGGCAAATTCATTCCGCTGTTCGAGAAGAACGGCTTTGTGCTGTCGATCGACTATGAGCTGCTCGAACAGGCGTTCAAACTTCAGAAACAGCGGTTGGCGGCGGGCAAAGAGGTCGTGCCGATCAGCGTCAATCAATCGCGCCTGCATATGACGGAGGAGGGTTATCTCGACAAGATACGAGCGATCATCAAAAAGTACGGGATCTCGCCGAAGGGCATCATCGAGCTGGAGCTGACGGAGACGGTGTTCGGCGACTTCGATCAGAAGGACAATCAGCGACGTGCGGCGTCGATCGTCGACGAGCTCCATCGAATGGGATTTTCGATCTCGGTGGACGATTTCGGCAGCGGCTACTCTTCGTTTATGCTGTTGAATTACCTGCCGATGGACGTGATGAAAATCGACCGTTCGCTGTTGAATGAGGCGGGCGGCGTGAAGCGGACGCGAGACATCTTGGCGAACGTGATCGCGCTGGCGAAGGCGCTCAACATGGAGATCATTTGCGAAGGAATCGAGACGGTCGAGCAGGAAGAAATGTTGTTGGATTTGGGCTGCTATTACGGGCAGGGATTTTTGAACGCGAAGCCGATGCCGCTGAAGGATTTCATAAAGTTTTTGGAGGATCGGAACGCGACGGCGGCATCGATGTACGATTGACGATGAGGTGAGAGTAGAATGTGTTTGGCATATCCGGCGAAGGTTGTGGAGATCGAGTCGAGCTTGGCGACGGTGGAATTGGAGGGCGTGCGGCGGCGCGTGAGTTTGATGCTGTTGCCGGAGACGAAGTTGGGGGATTACGTATTGGTGCACGCGGGTTTTGCGATGCAGATAGTGGATCGACGGACGGTGGACGAGATGCTCGAGACCTTTGACGAGATGAATGCCCATGAACGTTGAAGGTCACATCAAAGAAATAAAAAAAGCCGCCGCCGGCATCGATCGTCCGCTCCGATTGATGGAGGTCTGCGGCACGCATACGGTTTCGATTTTCCGCGCGGGCATCCGACAAATTCTGCCGTCGAATGTGGCGCTGGTAAGCGGTCCGGGATGCCCCGTGTGCGTCACCGACGACGCTTACATCGACAAGGCGATCGCCTATGCGCTCGAGCCGAATACGATCATTGCGACCTTCGGCGACATGTTGAAGGTGCCGGGCTCGTGCTCGAGTCTTTCGTTGGCTCAAGCCGAGGGCGCCGATATCAGGATCGTTTATTCGCCGCTCGACGCGGTTGATATCGCGCGAGACAATCCCGAGCGGCGCGTGATTTTCCTTGCCGTCGGATTCGAGACGACCGCTCCGACCGCCGCCGCCGCGATCCTCACCGCGCGATCGATGGGACTCAAAAATTTTTTTGCGTTATCGGCTCATAAGTTGGTACCGCCGATCATGCGGGCGCTGCTCGACAGCGACGACATCAAAGTCGACGGATTTTTATTGCCCGGGCATGTGGCGGTGGTAATCGGCGCGGAGGCGTTTGGTTTTCTGCCGAGGGATTATCGAATATCGGGCGTGGTCGCCGGATTTGAGCCGGAGGAAATTTTGCGGGCGCTGGCTCGACTGTTGCGCTCGATCGAAGAGCTCCGCGCGGAGGTCTTCAACGAATACGAAAGCGTCGTTCGAGAGGAAGGCAATCGCGCCGCGCAATCGATCCTCGATCAAGTGTACGAGATTTGTGATGCGGATTGGCGCGGGATCGGTCGGATTGCCCGATCGGGCTTGAGAATGCGCGAGGAGTTTGCGGAGTTTGATGTTGAGCGCGTCGCTCCGATCGAGGTCGAGCCGTCCAAAAAAAATGCCGCATGTCGATGCGGTGAAGTATTGCGCGGCGCGATCGAGCCGCGGGAATGTCCGCTGTTCGCTCGAGTGTGCGAGCCGTTACATCCGATCGGACCGTGCATGGTCAGCGTCGAGGGCGTGTGCGCGGCGTGGTACAGATACAATCGCGGCTAATCCCAGAGCGTGAGCGGATCGGTGTAGATGTATTGATCGCCGACGCGCGGCATGTACTCGAGGTGCAGATGCGGACCGGTCGAATATCCGCTCGAGCCGACGGCGGCGATCACTTCCCCCGCGCGGACGCTCGAGCCGACGACGACGAACAGTTCACTGCAATGCGCGTATCGAGTGTAAGCGTCGATGGCGGGATGGTAGAGGAGAATCTGATTGCCGTAGCCGTCGCCGAGATCGGCGGCAATGATCACTTCGCCGTCGAACAAAGCGATGATCCCCGCGCCGTACTCGAATCCGAGATCGACTCCGGCGTGGAATTGGTATTCGCCCGAGATCGGATGCACGCGCCAACCGAACGGCGAAGTCACAGGGAAATTTGCCGCCGCTCCGACCGTCGACAACATGACGAGCACCATCGACAACATCAAAACTTTTTTCAACGGAAAATCATTCATACGGTTCGGTTTTGCCCTCGTTTAACACGGAAACACTGTTCAAAGCACTCAAGTCTTTAACGCTAATCCTCCGATATCGCTTGGCGAGCATCGAGTCTTCGTAAAAAATTCGATTGCCATCGACCTTCGGATTAACGTTTGAAACGTTGGGCTGCACATTCAACACAAACTCCAAAATTTTCATCGCTGCGGTCACATCGATATTTGGAACATTCGACAGTGCATTCACTTTGGTCGTTACGACACTCGGATTGTTCAATTGCTCATCGCTGAGTTTGCCGCTCAAATACGCATCGAGAATAGCACCCTCCTCATCTTCGCTGAAACATTCTTTCGCATTTAAAAGCGCCAACACAACGGCGCTTTTATTTTCTTCCTTAGTCTCCGAGTCAACGACATTGCTTAGGAAGTCGCTCAAAATTTCGATGCGGCTGTTCTTCTGCTCGTCCGTCAACGGATTGACGAGTTTGTTGATGATGGCGTTTTTTGTTGTGATGTCCGCGTTGAGCAATTGCGCGGTGAGTGCTTCGGGATCGCTTTCAATGAATAGGCCGGTGATTTTATTTTTTTCCTTCTCGAATTTCATAATGCGATAAATCCCTGCCACGACGAATCGACAGTAAAGACTTTCGTCGCCGTCGACCACAAAGCTCTGCTCGATATCGACGTCCGCCGCCTCATTCAAAATACCGATTGCCGCTTCCAAATCGTTTAACGGATTTCGCGCGTCGGGATATTTCTCGACAAGCGCTTCGTATGTCGAATATGTCTTGACGTTCGAGGGGATGTCCGAGTCGGAGATTATGTCGCCGTCGGCTCCGTCTCGAACTATCGCGTTGACCGTCCGCATCACCGATTCCGCCGTCTGTTGAGCGCCGGCGTGCTCGAAATAAGTCTTCCCCACGTTGAGCACGAATGCCATCATCGCCACGAAGATCGGCACCAGCACCGCGAACATCACCAGCACTTGTCCGTGCTCAGATTTTTTTATCGCCGTCACCCCCCGTCACATCCCGAAGTTTTGCAGCGTAGTGTAGATGATCGGCAGCAGCATTATCACGAACAGCGCCGGCAGGATGAACAGCACCAACGGAAAGACGATTTTCACCGGCGCCCGCAACGCCTCCGCTCTGACGTGCTGACGATGACGATCGCGCATATTCGCCGCCTGCACCGCCAACGTTTTCGCCAGACTCGTCCCCAGCCGCTCCGATTGGATCACCGACGCCGTGAATAAATACAGCTCCTCCATGTCGCACCGTTGCGCCATCTGTTGGAGCGACAGCCGACGCGGGATGCCCATCGCTCCGTCGCGCTGCATCTGTTTGAACTCGTCGATCAGCGGTCCCTTCATTCGCGCCGTGATTTTCGACACCGCGCCCTCGAACGAAAGCCCCGCTTGCACGCTCACGCACAGCAGATCCAAAAACTCCGGCATCTGTCGACGAATCGCCCGTTGCCGCTTCGCTATCATATTGTTGAGCACCGCGAACGGCAGAACCGCGCCCACCGCCGCCCCGATCAGCACCATCGACAGCTTTTGAATCCATAGCAGCTCCTCCGTCGGGTCGATCAACAGCAACGCCGCGAGCGAGCAGACCGCTATCGAGCCGAGCCACGCTATCACGCATTGGTTGATGTGCCACACGCCCGCCTTCCCCGCCAACATCAATTTCCGATTGAGCATCGTTGCGATGTCCGTCGGCGCGAAGGATAAGATTTTTTTCTTGAGCGCCTCGATTAGCGGCTTGACCGTCCGATCCATGAAGGGGATGTCGTCGAGCGTCAACGCCACTCGACGCGGCGCTTCCTTTTTCGATTGCACCGCCGGCTCGTCACTCAATTTTTGCAATCGGCGCGCCACATCCGCGCGGAGTCCGTAATTCCGTCGACAGTACCGCGCAAACATGTACATCGCCGAAAATCCGATCACCGCTCCGACCGTCGCCGTCAACAATATCAACGCCAATCGCCTCCCTCTTCTCGAGCAAAGAGCGTCAGCGGAATCTCCACGCCGTTCATCTTGAACTTCTCCAAAAACGCCGGCTGCAACCCCGACGCTTCGTAATGCCCGATCGATTTGCCGCTGTCGTCGATGTAATCCTGCACGTAGGTGAACAAATCCTGCAGCACAATCGTGTCGCCTTCGAGCCGCTGCACTTCCGTGATGTGCGTGATTTTTCGAGTGCCGTCCTTGATCCTCGACTGTTGAATGATCAGATCGAGCGCCGACGAGATTTGCTCCCGTACCGCCTTCACCGGCAGCTCCATGCCCGCCATCAAAACCATCGTCTCAAGGCGGCTGAGCACATCTCGCGGGCTGTTGGCATGCGCGGTCGTAAGCGATCCGTCGTGACCGGTGTTCATCGCCTGCAACATGTCCAGCGCCTCGCCCGAGCGTACCTCTCCGACCACTATTCGATCGGGGCGCATTCGGAGCGCGTTCCTTACGAGATCGCGGATCGAGATCGCGCCGGTGCCTTCGATGTTCGGCGGGCGCGATTCCAACGTCACCACATGCTCCTGCTGCAGTTGGAGCTCCGCCGCGTCCTCGATCGTAACGATCCGATCGTCCGGCGGGATGAATGACGACAGCACATTGAGCGTGGTCGTTTTGCCCGAGCCCGTCCCGCCGCTCACCAAAATATTGAGCCGCGCCTTCACGCCCGCCTCGAGGAATGTCGCCATGTTCCGATTCAGCGTCCCGAAGTTGATCAAATCCTCCACCGACAGCGCCGTCTTGGAAAATTTTCGGATCGTAACGCACGGTCCGATCAGCGACAACGGCGGGATGATGATGTTCACTCGAGAACCGTCATCAAGGCGCGCGTCGACCAGCGGCGATGACTCGTCGATCCGCCGCCCCAACGGCGTCAATATCCGCTCGATGATGTTCATCAAATGCGTATCGTCTCGAAACTGCACCGTCGTCCGATGCAACTTGCCGCGCTGCTCGATGAAAATTTTCTTCGGTCCGTTGATCATGATCTCCGTCACCGACTCATTCTTCAACAGCGGCTCGATCGGTCCCAGCCCCATGATCTCGTCGCAGATGTCGGAGACGATTTGTATGCGCTCTCCGCGCGGAACGATCAGCGGGCTGTCCTCGAGCACACGCTGACAGTACGCCGTGATGATCGCCGTGACTTCTTCGCGGGAGCGTTCGCCGCGCGTGAGGATCAATTGTTCCTCGGCGTTCATCTCGTCGACGATTCGCTGATGTATTTCGAGTTTCAACTGTTGATATCGATCGGTTTGCGACTCGAGCGACGGCGCTCGGCGGGCGGTAAATCCCGTCGAGTCCCGGTTGACGACGTCCTTGGGGGTATGTCCGCCCAATCGATCCAATATTGACATCGACGCTCACCTCTCAACCTTTGTACTCGGGCGCGGAGACCGCCGTCAAAGTATCGCCGAACCACCGCTTGACGATTGGGATTTTGACGTCGGCGGAAGCAGTCACGCAAACAAAGTCGCCGCCGTCCAATTTTGTCGGCGTCAAAGTCAACGTTGCTCGGTCGCAAACCATCAGCGCGGTGTGTGATGTGAGCGCGGCTTGATTGTCGGAAGGGATCGACGCGGTTGCGCCCTCGAGCGTGGCGACGCGGGCGGCGGTGCCGGCGACGTGTTTAAGCGCAAGGTAATCGGAGATCATCATGCCGCCGTAGATGGTGAAGAGCATCAGCGCGAGGAATGCGGGGACGATGACGGCGAACTCGATGATGGATTGACCGCGCTGACGGGTGATGAGTTTCATGCGAATCGCCTCCACGCGCGCGTGTGAAACTACTAAAAGAGCCTCCCGCCCCCAAGGGATCGGGAAGCCCTTCCGTGTTGTGGTCGCTAAGTGCTAATCAGGAGCCGCTGCCGGTGGGACCGGAATGCTTGGCTGCGTTTGTTGCCGCCGTCATATTATTATGTACCTCGTTTGCGAGAGCAGTCAGATCATCATCCAATTTAGTAGTGTTCCGCACCGTCAACACTGCCGTCACGATGATCGCGATCAGAATGCCGTACTCGATAATAGACTGCCCCTTTTCCTTCTTCTCTTTGAAAAACTTGTAGATTTTCTGCATCATGACTTTTCACCTCCCCTCCAATCAAACGTCCTCGAGATTGGTGATGCGATTGACCAGATACAGCCCGATCGCCTCGCTGATCACCGCCAACACTCCCGCGATCCGCCCGATGTCATTCTCTATAAAGAACATCAGATTTTCTCTCGCAAAGAAATACATTCCCGCCAAGCATACAAACGGCAGCGCCGCCAAAGTTTTTGCCGTCGCGCGCCCTTGAGCGGTCAGCGTCTTCAATTCGCGTTGCATTTTGATGTGCTCGACCACCGTCTCGCTGATGGTGTCGAGTATCGACGCCAAATTTCCTCCGACTTGCCGTTGTATCAAAACCGCCGTCACGACCAGGCTGAACTCCATCGAATTGACGCGCCGATCCATGTCCTCAAGCGCGCGCTCCAGACTCACGCCCGCCGACAAGTCACGCATCACCCGCGCAAACTCGTCGCTGATGGGCGGCTCCATGTCGCGCACAATCACTTCCATCGATTGCGTAAAACTGAAGCCCGCGCGCATCGAATCCGCCACGGTCGCAAGGCAATCGCCCAGCTGATTGACGAAGGCACTGCGCCGCCGACGAATCCGAAGGGCAACCATCACGTCCTCAATGATGACGATTGCGATTGCGGTAATTATAGCGTAGGTCTCGTCGAGTGTCAAGAAGAACGTGAAGACTCCCATGGCAAGCGCGCTGATCAGAAGGATCGCGGCGAACTCACTGCCGAGGATCGGCAAGCCCGCGCGGCGCATTCTGATCCCGTAGAGTTCGATCGGTTTGAATCGCCCGAGTGGAGTGGCGGTGCGTCGGACGAAATCCATAATTCTCGAGATGACCGGCAGCTCATTTTTGACGACAATCTCTTCGGTGCAGTACATTCGCAATCGATAGAGCAGATCGATCCGCTCACGACTGCGCGCGTAGGCGACGAGCAGCACCATCAGCACCGCCGCCAATATCCCCAAGAGCAATGCGATCGCGAAAATCATTTTCGGACGCCTCCTCCGCGCGGAGCGTCGTCGAGAAGATCGAGCGCCATCCGATCGAATTTGCGGGCGATGGTCGAATTGAAGTCGATGCCGTCGAGCATCTTGCCGCTGTTTGCGAGCGAGATCAAGAGATATTCGTTTGGAAGGATCGCCGCGATCGGAAAATCGATCGCCTTCGACAATCGGCGGCGTTCGTCTTCGGTGTAAGGGTCGACGCGCGAAAACACGACGTTGAGCTTTTTGCCGAGCGCCGACCAACCGTCGAACATGCCGAGCGCGCGGCGCATGTGTTGCGTCTCGAAACCGCTGCCGATCATGCCCGTCAAAAAGATGATGTCGGCGATTTCGCAAACGCCCATCACGAGCGGGCTGACGCCTGACGGCAAATCGATCAGTACGTAGCGATAGAGGTTGCCTGCCATTCGGATAATCTCGAGCAGGCTTTCTTGATCGACGAGTTCTGCAAGCTCGGGGCGCTTGGGGCTGCTCAACAGGTGGAGCCCGTCGGCAAGCGTCATGAAGTAGGGGCTCAAGGTGATCGGCGACAGCAGTTGAATATCGCGCGCCGCCTCGATGATGGTGCTGACGGGTTCGGCGTCGAAGAAGATAGGGAGGTCGCCGAATTGGAGATCGGCATCGATGACGCCGACGGCTTCGCCGCTCCGCCGCGCAAGACTGATCGCAAGGTTGGCGACGACGGTCGTCTTGCCGCTTCGACCTTTGGGGCTGAAGAAGGCGATGACCTTCGGGGGCTTGGGTTGCCCGCGCCGAGTGAAGGCGTTGAGCGCTTCGGAAATTTCTTCGCCGCGAAGGGGCTTGAGCATGGAACCGATTGCGCCCGCCTGCAGACACTGTTCGGCGATGTCGGCGCTCCAATGCTCCATCATGCAAAGCACCGGCACATCACGGAAGGTCGACAGGAAGACGGAGATTGCGGCAAGCGCCTCGCGGTCGTCGACGTCGATCAAAAAGACGTCGGGCTGAAAGACGGAGCTCTGACCGAGCGCCGCGCCGATGCGATTGAA
>CAMKFB010000049.1 GCA_946411735.1 uncultured Selenomonadales bacterium | reverse complement strand
CCCCCAAAAATATATAAGGGCGCCACCGACGCTCCCACCCATGGCGGTTGGCGCCTGACAGAGAACGAGCCCCCACCCCGCGTCGGCGGCGCCCTTCAATCGCTCGACGGCGAATCCGACGGCGGCGCTCCTCGCTCGCTCGGCGGCAAATCCGGCGGCGCCCTTCGATCGCTCGGCGGCGAATACGGCGGCGCTCTTCGATCGCTCGACGGCAAATCCGGCGGCGGCGCTCCTCGATCGCTCGGCGGCGAATCCGACGGCGCCCTTCAATCGCTCGACGGCGAATCCGACGGCGGCGCCCTTCAATCGCTCGACAGCGAATGCGGCGGCGCTCCTCGATCGCTCGACGGCGAACCCGACGGCAGTTTGAGCGGGGGCTTGGGGGCGGCAGCCCCCATATTAACCCCGTAGGGTATAGGGCGGGAGGATGGGAAAAAAAAAGACGGCTGCCGCCGCCCAAAAATTTTTCTTAGAAGAAGAACTCGACGCGCCCGAATAATTTTTCGGCATCGCCGCCGCCGGTGATGTACTCGCCGTTGAAGTAGCGCGCCACCAATCCGATATTCTTAAACGGAGCGTAGGCGCCGCCGACAAACCAGCCCTTGGTGCCGAGCAACACGTCATCGGTCGTCGCCGCGAACGAAACGTTGGTGCCGTACCGACGATAGCCCGCCCAGAGCCCCCAATCGCCCTTCTCGGGATTGTCGCCGTAGGTGCCGTAATCGAACTCCGCCTGCCAACCGTAATCCTCGTAATCCGCCTTGGTGTTGTCGGCGTATGCGCCCCAAAGCGCCGCCTTCGAGCCGAAGCGATAGCCCGCGTTCACCGACCAAATGTTGGCTTTGTCCTCGCGACCGTGCTTGGCGTAGAGATCGGTCTTGAAATCATCGTCCTCAATACGATACCAGCCCGCGCCGCCGTACAGCCCGCGCTCCGTATCGTATTGAATGTTGACGCCCTGCATGCTCGACGGATCGGAGTCAAGCTCGAAGCCGCCCAACGAGCCGCCGCCCACCGCATCATTCGACAGTCGACCGGCAAGCAGCGTCGCCGTCAATTTGTTGCCGACCGTCACCGCCGCGCCGCTGAACTCCGTATCGAAAATCAAGCCCGACTCATTCGTGTAGAGCTCCTGCTTACCTATCTTGACGTTGAAATTATCGTAATCGCCCTCGGCATATCCGCGAATCAGCGCGAAGTCGCCGCTCGAGCTGTCCTTCATATTGCCCTCGGCGTCGATGCGCGCGTGCAGCGACCAGTGGTCGTTAACCTCGGCGCTCGGCTCGAAACGGAAAATATAGCCGTCGTTATTGGTCTTCGTCTTCTTGCCGGTCTTATCGGGGTCGAGCCGCTCGGAGGTGTAGGTGTACTCGATCTTGCCGTTGATCACAACCTTATCGGCGTACTTCTCGAGCTCGCCGACGCGCACGCCAAGATTGTTGAGCTCCTCCGCAAACTCCGCCGACAACCGATCGAGCGCCGCACGATCCGCCCCTTGAGGATTGCGCGCAAGCGCCTTGGCTACCATCTGCGCCATCTCATAACGCGTGATGTTGCGATTGCCAAGGTAAGTGCCGTCGCCATATCCCTCGATCACGCCGTCGGCGGCAAGCTGCGTCACCGCATCATACGCCCAATGCCCGCGCGGAACGTCGCTGAACGGATTCGCCGCCGCAAACGTCGTCGACGCCGCGCCCACCATCAATGTCGTCATCAGCAATGCTACCGATTTTTTCATTTCGATTACCTCCCAATGAAAACTCATCAGCCCTCGCATCGCTCAATACATTCCTAAAACGCGTTGAATTTACTACGCCGCGCCGATTTTGTCAAGGCAATCGAAATAAATTATCAGTTGGTCCGAAAAAGCTGCACCCAATAGTGCCGGTATTGACCGTCGTCGTCGAAGTAATATCCCACGCCCAGCTCCTCGTAGTCGGCAAACAAAATGTTGGCGCGATGCCCCTCGGAGTTCATCCATTGATGCACCACCGCCGAAGGACTCGACGCGCCCGCCGCCAAGTTTTCTCCCCGATATCGCCCGCGCGGAATGATCTTCGCTCCGTTCTCGCCGTTGGGACGCGTGTGCGAAAACTTCCCGACAATCTCCCGCGCTCGAATGTCGGCGTATCGATTGAGATCGTCGGCAAGCCGCAACGGTCGCAAATGATATCGGGCGCGCTCGGCGTTGACCAGCTCCAAAACCTCTCGCGCGAAGGTCGAGCGGTTGACGGCATTGCTGCCCTTGGGCTCGCCGCTGACGTGAAACAGATACAGATACTGCTCGACGGGCTCACCGTCGCTGTAGAACGTCGCGCGCACGTACACCTCGCCGGGATTGACGAAGCGCACCAAATTGCCGCCGGTCTTGTCGCGAATGACCTCGGCGATGTCGGGGTCGCTGATCTCGAACGTGACGACGTAATTCGGGAAGCCCCACATTCGACCGGTTTCGATGTCGTATTCGCTCTCGACGGGCTCCGCGCGGACGATCGAAACCGTCAGCAGCAGCGGGATCAGGATTGAAAAAAATTTTTTCAAGGATATCGCCTCCCAACGCTTGACATTGACTGCGTTCGATGTAATAAACTACCACATCGAAAGGGTGAATGCAATTGACAGAACAAAATTTGCGGGCGTTGCTCGAACGATTTAAGACGGGCGAATTGAGCGAGGAAAAAATTTTGGCGGCGCTCAAAAATATTTCGCTGTCGGCAGTCGAGGAGCTGGGCTTCGCGTCGATCGATCATCAGCGGGAGCTGCGACAGGGCTTCCCCGAAGTAGTCTACGGCGCGGGCAAAACGAAGGAGCAACTGTTGGCGATCCTCCGCGCGCTTTACGAGAAGAGCGAAGGCAATCTGATCGCGACGCGGGTGTCGCTCGAGAAGTATGAATATGTCCGCGCGGAGCTGCCGATGATGAGCTATGATGCGACGGCGCGAATGATTTATCTCGATCGGGACGAGACGCTCGAACGCGATCCCGCTCGGTCGATATTGATAGTCAGCGCGGGCACGAGCGATATGCCGGTGGCGGAGGAAGCGCGCTTGACGGCGCATCTTTGGGGCAATCACGTCAAGACGTGCTACGATTGCGGCGTGGCGGGGATTCATCGACTGTTGAGACATCTCGACGACATTCAATCGGCGAACGTGCTGATCGTGGTGGCGGGCATGGAAGGAGCGCTTGCCAGCGTGGTCGGAGGATTGACGGCGCGACCTGTGATCGCGGTCCCGACCAGCGTCGGCTACGGAGCGTCGTTCAACGGTTTGGCGGCGTTGTTGGCAATGCTCAACTCTTGCGCGTCGGGCGTGGCGGTCGTCAATATCGACAACGGCTTCGGCGCCGGAGTGATGGCAAGCAAAATCAATTCTTTGCATTGACAATATGCGGCGATCAGTTTTATAATTTGACACTTCATTTTAGGAGGCAGATCATCATGAGTGAACGCCGATATAAGTTTGAAACACTGCAGCTCCACGTCGGGCAGGAGCAGCCCGATCCCGTCACCGACGCCCGCGCCGTCCCCATCTATCAGACCACGTCCTACGTCTTTCACAATTTCGACCACGCTGCCGATCGATTCGCGCTCCGCGACTCCGGCAATATCTACGGTCGTCTCACCAACCCCACGCAGGATGTTCTCGAGCGTCGCGTCGCCGCTCTCGAGGGAGGCTCTGCCGCTCTCGCACTTGCCTCCGGCGCCGCCGCCGTCACTTACACCGTCCAAGCGCTTGCGCATAAAGGGCATCACATCGTCGCCGCCACCACCATCTACGGCGGCACCTTCAATCTCTTCGAGCACACTCTCCCCGATTACGGCGTCGAGACCACCTTCGTCGACCCCGGCAAGGGCGCGCAGGTTTTCGAGGACGCCGTCAAGGACAACACGCAGCTGATTTTTATCGAGTCCGTCGGCAATCCGAACGCGACGTTGATCGACATTCAGGCGGTCGCCGACATCGCTCATCGCCACAACATTCCGCTCGTCATCGACAACACTTTCGCCACGCCCTATCAAATCCGCCCGATCGAGTACGGCGCCGACATCGTCATCCATTCGGCGACTAAATTCATCGGCGGGCACGGCACCACGCTCGGCGGCATCGTTGTCGAGAGCGGCAACTTCGATTGGGAAAAATCCGGTCGCTTCCCGTGGTTGGTCGAGCCCAATCCCAGTTATCACGGCGTGAGTTTTTATAAGGCGCTCGGCGCGGCAGCGTTCGTCACCTACATTCGAGCGATCCTGTTGCGCGACATGGGCGCGGCGATTTCTCCGATCAGCGCCTTCTTCCTTCTTCAGGGCGTCGAAACTTTATCGTTGAGGGTCGAGCGGCACGTCGAGAACTCGCTCAAGGTCGTCGAGTTTCTGTCGAATCATCCCGCCGTCGACAAAGTCAATCATCCCGTGCTCAAGGATCATCCCGACCATCAACTCTATCAGAAATATTTTCCGCGCGGCGGCATTTCGATCTTCACTTTCGAGATCAAAGGCGGGGCGTCGGCGGCGAAGAAATTCATCGACAGCCTCAAAATCTTCTCGCTGTTGGCGAATGTGGCTGACGTCAAATCGCTCGTGATCCATCCCGCCTCGACCACTCACTCCCAGATGACCGAAGAGGAATTGGCGGGCTCGGGCATCACGCCTTCGACCATCCGCCTTTCCATCGGCACCGAGCACATCGACGACATCATTTGGGATTTGGATCAGGCTTTCGCCGCCGTCAATTCTTGATACATATATAAAAGTTGCGTGACGATGTCCGTCTCCGTCATCGACTCGTCGAAGCCGTACAGCGACATCACCAGCCGATCGTTCTCGGCATGCGCCGCGCGGAGATCGTCCGGCATCGACTCGGGATTGTAGAGCTCCGCTAACGTCATTTCATCGGAGTGATCGTCCCGAACGTCGAGGATCAACTGCGCTTGCGTCGCCAATCGAAATTCTTCAGGCAGAGTCGGCTTTACCCACGGGAAATTATTGTACACCAGCGTCCCCGAATATCGATAGCTCATCCCCAGCCGCCCCGCCACGATCCTCATCCACGCCATGTGCACGAGCGATTCCAAGATCGAGAAGTGAAACAATTGCGCGTCGGGAATAAGCGATACGGCGTCACTGACGATCACGTCGGGCGTCATAAATCCCATTGGCACGTATCGCCGTCGATCCCCTGACACCCTCGGCACGATGATGTACTCGGTCGACGGCTGTCTTATCTCCGTGAACAGCGAAGGAGTCGCGGCGGCTTTTTTGCTCGACAATCGGAACCGTCGACAGCGCTCGATCCGATCGGCGATCAACGGCAGTCGAAGATCGTCCTCCGTCGCATCGACCAGCCACAGGCAGTACCGAGCCTTGCCGTTTATGAACTCGTCGGCGCCCACGTACTGATGAATAAATTTTTCCGCGCGGGGCTCCCGTCGAATAAAGTCATCGATCGCATCCGCCTCGATGATAAGATTGCCCCCATCGGTCGGCTGACTGCCTTTATTCATCGGCGGAATCGCGCACAACGGCTCCGCGCGCCGCCTTACATGAATTGTCGGACCGTCGAACAGATAGCCGTTGATGTTATCCGCCTCGAGCGTCGCCTTCCCGTCGAAAATATATTTCTTATCGCCCATTCGACAGCTCCTCGTACATCAACAGCAGTTGCGTGACGATGTCCAACTCCGTCATCGACTCGTCGAAACCGTACAGCGACATCACCAGCCGATCGTTCTCGGCATGCGCCGCGCGGAGATCGTCCGGCATCGACTCGGGATTGTAGAGCTCCGCCAACGTCATTTCATCGGCGTACTCGTCTCGAACGGCAAGGATTCTCTCCGCCACGCTCAACAGATCAAAGTACTGCCGCATCGTCGGAGTCAACCACGGGAAATTGTTGTAGACGATTTTCGCCGAGTATCTGTATCGACTTTCGAGGCGTCCGCAAACCGTTCGCATCCACGCCATGTGCACCGAAGACTCCAATATCGCAAAATGAAACAACGTGGCGTTCGGGATCAACCTCAACAGATTGCTGCACAGCACATCGGGCGTCATAAATCCCATCGGGATATATTGTCGCCGCTCCGACGAGACCTCCGGCACCACGATGAAATTTGTCGACGGCATGTTCTCGACATGAAAGCGCGTCGGTTTTTCTGCCAACTTTCGCGTCGGCGCGCTTTTGCTCGACAGCCTGAACCTTCGGACCGCGTCCACCCGCTCTTCGACCAACGGCATGCTTTTTATCTCTTCGATCGTCGCCTCGCCCAACCACAGACAGTATCGAACTTTGCCGTTCAGAAATTCGTCGCCGCCGATCCATCGCCGGAAATATTTTTTCGAGCGCGGCTCCGAACGGATAAAGTTCTCCATCTCCTCGGGCGTGAAAAGGTAATTGCCGCCGTCAATCGGCTTGTTGCCAATCCCCATCGGCGGCACATCACACAGCGGCGTCGAGCGGCTCTCGACAAAAATGTCGGGACCGTCAAACAGATAGGCATTGATGTGGTCGACCTCGAGCGTCGCCTTCCCGTCGAAAATATATTTCTTATCGCTCATATCGAGAGCGCCTCCAAAATTTCTCGCCCGCCGTCCGCCAACAAGCGCTCGGCAAGCCCCGCCCCCAAGCGCTCCGACTCGTCGATCGCGCCGACCGTCGAGCCGCGAATTATCTTTGAACCGTCAAGCGAAGCGATCAAGCCGCCGACGGTTATTTTTTTGCCCTCGACAATCGCGTGCACGCCCACCGGCACTTGACAGCCGCCCTCGATCACTCTCAAAAACGAGCGCTCCGCACTCACCGCCGCCCGAGTCAAGCCGTCGTCCAACGCCCGAATCGTTTCCTCGACCAAGCGATTGCCCCGCGCGATCTCGATCGCCAACGCCCCTTGACCTACCGCCGGCATCATCACCGACGGCTCGAACACGCATCGAATCCGATCGCCGAAGCCCAGCCGTCGCAAGCCCGCCGCCGCCAAGATAATCGCGTCGAAATTTCCCTCGTTCAGCCGCCGTAATCTCGTCTCGACGTTGCCGCGAAGGTCTTCAATCGTCAAATCCGATCGGAGCGACAAAAGTTGAGCCCGCCGCCGAAGACTCGATGTCCCGACTCGGGCTCCGCGCGGAAGTTCCTCGATCGAGCCGAACCGATTGCTCACGAACGCGTCAAACGGTTCCTCCCGTCGAGTGATCGCGCCTATCAAAAATTCTTGCGGCAACTCCGCCGGCACGTCCTTCAGACTGTGCACCGCGCAATCGATCCGCCCCTCGAGCAGCGCCGCCTCGATGTCCTTGGTGAATAAGCCCTTGCCGCCGATTTTCGACAGCGGCGCGTCCAATATCCGATCGCCCTTCGTCGAGATTTTTATCAATTCGATCGCCGTCGACGGAAATTTTTTCGACAGCTCGCGCGCAACGAAGTTCGCCTGCCACATCGCCAACGCACTCGCGCGCGTCCCGATCCTAATTCTGTCCATAATGTTGCAGCCCCCCGTCGTCGAGATCGAACAGCCCCTTGATCGCCGCCGCATAAAATTTCTCATCGGGCGTGCCCGCCGACAAATTCAAATTCATCATCGGCAACCGCAACAGTTTGCGCACGATCATCTTCGTCATGTTGTCGATCACGCGCTGATCCTCGACCGTCATGCCCGCCAGCTTTGACATCGCACGCCGCAACTCCCGCTGCCGCATTTCCTCCGCCCGCTCCGACAGAGTCGCCATCAACGGTCGAAACGGCAAATACTTGAACCGCTCGACCAGCTCCGCCGTCGCCTCGTCGATGATTTTGCGCGCCGACTCCGCCTCCTCGCGCCGTTGTTTGATGTGCTCGTCGACCACCGCCTCGAGATCGTCAATGTTGTAGAGCGTCACGCCATCGAGCCGAGCGACTTCGGGATCGACATCCCGCGGTACCGCTATGTCGATGATAAACACACGCCGCCAATTGCGCAGACTCATCATCCGCCGCGCGGTCTTTTCTTTGATCACGTAATGCGGCGCGCCCGTCGATGTCACAATCACATCGATTTCGTCGGCGTGTCGCTCCGTTTCGTTCCAAGCGATCGCCTCGCCGCCGATTTTCGCCGCCAATTCCTCCGCCCGCGCCAGATGATGATTCGTCACGAAAATTTTCTTCATGCCGCGCGCCAACAGATATTGCGCCGTCAACTCCGCCATTTTGCCCGCGCCGAAGATCAGCGCCGACCGACCCGCCAACCCGCCGAGTTTTTTCGACGCCAACTCCACCGCCGCATAGCTAACCGATACCGAGTTGTACGCGATTCGCGTCTCGGTTCTTACTTTTTTGCCGACCGCGATTGCCCGATTGAACAGCGTGTTGAGCACCGTCCCCGTCGCGCCGACGTCCTTGGCGATCGCATACGCCTCCTTCACCTGCGACAAAATTTGCCCCTCGCCAATCACCAACGAGTCCAGGCTCGACGCCACTTCAAACAGATGCCTGATGCATTCGGCGCCGTGAAAGGTGTAGAGACATTCTTCGGCGCAATCGAAAAAAATTTTTTTGAGCCGCTCGACATCGCAAAACGCGTACAGCTCCGTCCGATTGCACGTCGAAAGCAACACCGCCTCGTCGCAATCAAGCTCGCAAAGTTTTTGTTTGATCGCCTCCTTCGACAACGAAACTTTCTCGCGAACCTCAATCGGCGCCGTCCTGTGATTGAGCCCGATAACTGTCAAGTGCATCGCGAATATTCGCCTCCAGCTCCTCCGAATTGCCCATCGGAGAAAATATTTTTTCGTTCATAACCTGCCGCCAAAATTCGATGCGCACCTCGGGGTCTTTGATGATCTCTTTGACGGTCGAGCGCAACGATTCGATCACCTCGAGCCGTCGCCCGAAGTCCTCATCGAAAATCCTCTCGAGCCCGATCCTCATAAACTTTGACAGCGCCGGCGACGCGCCTCCCGTCGATATCGTCAGCAAAAATTTGCCGCGTCGGATCGTCGAGGGATTTTCGAAATTGACACCTTGGGTGCTCGAGCCGTCCACCACGTTGACCAGCATTTTTTTTTCGATCGCCTCCCGCGCCGCCAACCGATTGACGCTCGGTCTGTTCGTCGCCGCTATCATCAGCACTCCGCGCGGAAGGCAGCCGTACTCGTAATTTTGCTCGAGCCAAATAATTTTCTGCGGCTCGACCAAAGCCCTGAGCTCGTCACAAAGCACGGGCGCAATCAAAACAACTTTCGCCTTCGCCTCGATAAGCCCGAGTACCTTTCGATGTGCCACGCGCCCGCCGCCGACCACCACGCAAATTTTCCCCTCGACGTCGAGATTGATCGGATAGCTCAAAAATTTTTCACCGCCTTGCAAAGTGAATCGCCTTCATTAATGAGACATTATAGCCGCAAACCGTTGGCGGTGCAAAATAATTTTCGCGCGGCAGGGAATTTGTTGAGCGCGTTGAATAAAATTCCCGAACAATAACGGAGTGAGGGAGGGAGCTTTGTGGCAGACGGCAGAGAACGCCCCAAGATGTTGATCGCCGACACCGAGGACGGACGTCGGCAACTCAAAAACATTTTCGAAGCAGAATATCAGGTGGTCGAGACCAAGGACGGCGGTGATTTGTTCGCTCCCATGTCGGAGAATAAATTCGAGGTCGCGCTGATCGACATCAAATTTCCTCACGCCCGCGAGTTCGTGATGCGCCTCAAATCCGATGATCACATCTCCGAAATCCCCGTGCTTGCTCTTGTCTCCAATCTCGACGACGGCGCCCAAGCCATGAATAACGGCGCGACGGATTTTCTGATGCGCCCTTATCATCCGCTCATCACGCGCCACCGCGTTCGCAACATCGTCGACAAATTTATGGTCGAGCGTCTTCTCGCGCACAGCCACGTCGATCTCGCCACGCTCGATCCTCATAATCACGTCGAGCTCGATCGCCTGACGGGGCTTTACAATCGTGACGCCTTTTGTCAACGGGCGGCGGCGCTGATGCAGACCAATCTCGATCAGAAATACTATATAATCTACTTCGACATCAGCTGTTTCAAGGCGGTCAACGATCTGTTTCACGTCGAGACCGGCAACTCCATCCTTCGGACGGCGGCGAATTATTTCAAACGGCAGGTCGATCCGTCGGTGGGGCTGTGCGGTCATCTCGAGGCGGATCATTTTGTGATGTGCATTCCTCAAAACAAAATCAACGTCGGGAATATGCTTGACGGTTTGGACGGCGCCATTCAGGCGCTCGACATCAGCCACAACATTTTATTCTACGCAGGCGTTTATCCCGTCAACAACGTCGACCTGCCCGTCGATCAGATGTGCGACCGCGCGAATATGGCGCTCAAAAAGATCAAGGGCAATTACATGAATCGCTACGCGTATTACGACGACGGCATGCGCGAAGTGATGTTGCAAGATCAGATGATCGTGCGCGACATGGAGGCGGCGCTGGCGCAAAATCAATTTGCGATCTTCCTGCAGCCTGTGTACAACGTCAAGACTGACAGCATCGAGAGCGCGGAGGCGCTGATCCGCTGGTTTCACCCGATCAACGGGATGGTGTCGCCGGGCAAATTCATACCGGTATTCGAGCGCAACGGCTTCATCGTCAAGACGGATCGGTTTGTGTGGGAGGAAGTTTGCAAGTTCATTCGGCAGCAGCGCGAGGAGACGGGGCAAGTGATCCCGGTGTCGGTGAACGTGTCGCGGCTGAATTTCTACAATCTCGACCTGTTGGAGTTTCTGCTGGGGCTGCTGGAGAAATACGATTTGGAGTCGTGGATGCTGAAGCTGGAGATCACCGAGAGCGCGTACACGGACAATCCGCATCAACTGATGTCGATCATCAAAGCGTTTCGCGAGGAAGGATTTCCGGTGCTGATGGACGACTTCGGAAGCGGGTATTCGTCGCTGAACATGCTCAAAAATTTGCCGGTCGACGTGTTGAAGGTGGATATGGCGTTCGTGCGGGAGCTGGAGGAATCGGAGCGCGCGTACATGATATTGAAATTCATAATGATGTTGGCGCGGGAGCTGGGCATGGACGTGATAGTTGAGGGCGTCGAGACGAAAAAGCAGCTGGATTATCTGACGAGCCTGGGGGCGGATAAGATACAGGGCTATTATTTTTCGAGACCGCTGCCGGTGCCGGACTTCAAAAAACTCGTCGAATCGAAACAAAATAAATGAGTCTGCTCGAGTTTTTGAGCGACGGGAAGTGACGGAAAAAGTTTTTTTCGACCCGCCCGCCCACCCACGAAAAAAACTTTTTCAATATAAGAGGCGCTGACGCAAGGTGGGAGCGCCGACGTTGTGGATCGGGCGCCGACGCAGGGTAGGAGCGCCGACGTTGTGAATCGGGCGCCAACGCAAGGTGGGAGCGCCGACGTTGTGAATCGGGCGCTGACGCAGGGTAGGAGCGCCGACGTTGTGAATCGGGCGCCGACGCAAGGTGGGGTCGCCGACGTTGTGAATCGGGCGCCGACGCAAGGTGGGGTCGCCGACGTTGTGAATCGGGCGCCGCCAACGCAGATTGGGAGCCACAGCGGCGCCCCCGCTCATCCTCGAAAAAAACTTTTTCAAAAAGGAGGGCGCCGCCGACGCAGGGTGGGATCGCGTTCTATGTTGGGCGCCGCGCTTGACGGGTGGGAGCGGCGGCGGCGCCCTAATAAATCCGTTGCCGACAAGCCCCGGTGGGCAGGTGGGATAAAATTATTTTTGGGAGGAATGAATCAATGCCGACAATCAAAAAAGAATCTTTCGGGAAGCTCAAGGACGGGCGCGAGGCGACCCTCTACACCCTTCGCAACAACAAGGGCAATGAGGTCAAGGTGACCGACTTCGGCGCGCGCATCGTCTCGTGGCGCTTCCGTAATCTCGATTACGAGAACAAGTTCATCCTCGTTGGGCATAAATCCGCCGCCGAGTACGAAGCCGACGACCGCGATCTCGGCGTCGTTTACGTCGACGGCAGTGCGCATCTTGCCGACAAAATTTGGAGCGCCTCCGAGGGCGTTGAGGGCGTCACCTTCTCGATCGAGGACGGCGGCAAAAAGGTTGCGGTCACCTACAGCGTCTCGAATGACAACGAGCTGAGCATCAAATACGAGGCGTCCGGCGGCGTCGAGGACGTTTCGACCAAGGTGGTCTTCAGCGGCGACGCGCTCACCGCGCCCGACTTTAAGATTTTCTCCGACGACTTCAAATCGCTCGACGATCAAATGTGGAAGCTCATCGACAAGCCCGCCGAGGTCGAGATGGAGCTTGGGATGTTCGGCTTCGACATCGGCTGCCCGATCGATTATCTCGACGCGGGGCTCAAGAACAGCGCCAACATTTTCTCCGCCGCCGACAGACTTCTGCTCAATATGTTCGCGACGCAAGACAATGTGCACGTTGAGAAGCTGCCGGACGGTTTTGCGATCAAGACTTCGGGCTCGAAAAAGACCGACGACGGCGTGATTAAATCGCAGACCGTCTACATGCTCAAAAATCGCAAGGACTGATTTGCAATCGACAATATGAAAAACAATCGGCTCAGGAGCGGTCGGACGACGGGGGCATGCGCTGCCGCCGGAGTGAAGGCGACGCTCCTTTTTCTTACACAAAATCGGCGCGCGACTTCGGTAGAGATCGTTGCGCTTGACGGGACGCCGCTTCAAATTCCGATCGAGAGAGTTGATCGGCTTGACGAGTGCACGTTCCGCGCGGAGGTGATCAAAGACAGCGGCGACGATCCCGACATCACCGACGGGGCGCGGATCATTACGACGGTACGCTTGACGGACGGCGAAGGGATCAAGTTTATTGGCGGCGCGGGAGTCGGGCGGGTGACGAAGGCGGGCTTATCGGTGCCGATCGGCGAGCCGGCGATCAATCCCGGACCGCGTCAACTGATCCGCAATGTGGTCGACGAGTTTGACGTGGTCGGCGGGCTGGAGGTGACGATCTCGATCCCGAACGGTGAAGAATTGGCGAAGCGGACGCTCAATCCGACGCTTGGGATCGAGGGCGGGCTGTCGATTATCGGGACGACGGGAGTGTTGCGCCCGATGTCGGAGGATGCATTCAAGCGGTCGTTGGTGCCGCAAATCGATGTGGCGCTTGCCGCGGGCTATCGATCGTTGGTGTTTGTGCCGGGCAAAATCGGCGAGCGGATCGCGCTCGAAAAAAATCTTCCGCGCGGCGCGATCGTGCAGACGAGCAATTTCATCGGCTATATGTTGGAGGCGGCGGTCGATCGGGCGGTCGATCGGGTGCTGCTGCTGGGTCACATCGGGAAGCTGGCGAAGGTGGCGGCGGGCGTTTTTCACACGCACAATCGAGTCGGCGACGGGCGGCTGGAGGTAATGGCGGCGTATGCGGCGGCGGAGGGGCTGGAGCGGTCGGCGGTCAAAAAAATACTCGAGGCGACGACAACGGAGGAAGCGGTTGCAATCATCAACGCGAACGGCTTGGAGCGGGTGTATAATGTGATAGCGGCTCGAGCGAGCTTCCGCGCGGAGCGATATGTGTTCGGGCGTTTGAAAGTGGGGACGGTGTTGGCGTCGATGGACGGGAAAATTTTGGGGCTGGACGACAACGCACGATTGATCGGAGGCGAATTGCATTGGGCGGGAAAATAATCATAGCGGGGATCGGTCCGGGCTCTGTCGAGTACATTTCGCCCGCCGCTCGAGCCGCGATCGACAACGCCAAAATTTTGGTGGGCGGGCGCCGCGCGTTGAGCCAATTCGCCGTTGACGGGCAAAAGACTTTTGCGATCACCGCCGACATTGCCGCCGCTGTCGATTTCATTCGCGCCAATCTCGACGCCGCTGATGTGGTTGTGCCGGTGAGCGGCGACCCGGGCTATTATTCGATGCTTGATGTGTTGCGACGCGAGTTTGCTCCCGAAATTATTGAAGTGATCCCGTCGATCAGCGCGATACAATTGGCGTTCGCTAGAGCGAAAATGCCGTGGCACGATGCGACGCTGTTGAGCTTCCACGGTCGATGCCCCTCCGACGAGGAATTGTTTTATGAGCCGCGCCGCGTGCTGGGACTGTTGACCGACGGGACGTTTAACTCTCAATCGATCGCGCAACTGTTGATGGAGCGCGGTTGGTCGCCGACGACTCGTTTAATAATCTGCAGTCGACTGTCTTACGAGGACGAGGAGATCATTCGGACGACGCTCGGCGACTCCGCGCGGAGCGAAGCGATAAAACATTGCGTGCTGATAGTGGGAGGCGGAGACGATGATTGACGACGCGGAATTTATCCGCGGCAAGGTGCCGATGACGAAGCAAGAAATTCGAGTGCTGACGATCGCGAAGGCGCGGCTCCGCCTGTCTGATGTGGTCGTCGACGTGGGCGCGGGGACTGGATCGCTGTCGATTGAAGCGGCGATGTGTTGTCGAAAGGTGTACGCGCTCGAGCGCAACGACGAGGCAATCGAGCTGATCCGACGAAACGTTGAGAAGTTTGCGGTCGGCAACGTTGAGATCATTCATTCGGAGGCTCCGCGCGGATTGGAGCGGATTGGAGCGATCGATGCGGCGCTGATCGGCGGGAGCGGCGGTCGCTTGACGGAAATTCTTGACGCCGTCGATAAGCGGTTGAATGTCGGCGGGCGGATTTTGCTCAACTGCATTACGATCCAGAGCGTGTCGAAAGCGCTCGAATGGCTCCGCGTTCGAGAAAGTTATTCGAGCGATGCGATTCAAGTTCAAATAAATCGGTTGGAGCGAGTCGGGCACATCAACATGGCGCGCGCGCTCAATCCGATTTACATCATCAGCGCAATCAAGGAGGCTTAAAACAATGGCAGAGGCAAAAAAAATTAAAACCGAACAGGATTTCTATAAAGCGTATCGTGCGTTGGAACTCATACGCGAAATTCAGGCGGAGTCGGAGCGCAACGGACTGTCGAATATGACGCTTGAAGAGATCAACGCCGAAATTTACGCCGCACGGCGCGAGATGGAACGTCGCGAAAAGGAAGCGAATCTGCAATGATTTATTATGCCGTCATCGATACGAATGTGTTGGTGTCCGCGATGTTAAAAGGAATTTCCATTCCCAGTACAGTTGTTCAACATGTGGCAACCGGTAAAATTATTCCGTTGCTGAACGGCAAAATTGTAAATGAATATGTTGAAGTCTTGTCGCGTGCCAAATTTAAATTTCCGATCCCCAAAATTGATGGCGTATTAAACGATATTCTTAGGCGCGCAATTTTCATCGACACCGACAATCCCGGCGAGCTTGACGAGGTTTTGCCCGATCCCAAGGACGTCGTATTTTACGAAGTCGTGATGGAGGCGCGCAAGGATTGCGACGCTTATCTCGTCACCGGTAACATCAAACACTTTCCTTTCAAAACTTTTGTCGTCACGCCGCGCGAGATGCTCGACATCATTAATCAATCCGTCGAAAGTGAGTGATTCAAATGGTTCACATTGTGGGCGCCGGCGCCGGCGACCCCGAGCTCATTACCGTCAAAGGCAAGCGCCTGCTTGAGACCGCCGACGTCGTCATTTATGCCGGTTCTCTGGTCAATCCCGCGCTGCTCGATTGCTGTCGAGCCGACGCCCAAATTCATGACTCCGCCCGGCTGACGCTCGACGAAGTCATCAACATTATCGAGCGCGCCGAAGCTCAAAATCTTACGACCGTCCGATTGCACACCGGCGACCCGTCGATCTACGGCGCGATCCGAGAGCAGATTGACGAGCTTCGACGGCGCAACATCGCCTTCGACATCACCCCGGGCGTCAGCTCGTTCCTTGCCGCCGCCGCCGCGCTCAACCTCGAATACACACTGCCCGGTATATCGCAGACGGTGATCATCACACGGCAGGGCGGACGCACGTCCGTCCCCGAGCGCGAATCGCTCCGCAGTCTTGCTCAACATCAATCGACGATGTGCATTTTCCTGTCGATCGGAATGATCGAGCGCGTGGTCGAGGAACTGATTGCGGGCGGGCTCGAGCGCGACACTCCGATCGCCGTCGTCGAGCGGGCATCGTGGTCGGATGAAAAAATCATTCGCGGCACACTCGAAACGATCGTCGCTCGTATCCGCGCGGATCAGATCGAGCGGACGGCGATGATCATTGTCGGGCGTTGCCTCGAGCCGAAGGATTATCAACAATCGAATCTGTATTCGCCGACCTTCTCTCACATGTTCCGTCAGGCGAAGTAAAATTCCTATTGTCAAAAGTCGCCTGACGTTATAAAATGAAAAAAAGTTTTTCGTCCAAGGAGGGATCGAAATGGATTTCGCGCTGATAGGAAATGTGCAGACATACGCGCAGATGAAAAACTTAAAATTCGCGGCGAGTTATCGAATGAAAACCGGTCAGAGTCTCGTGCGGTCGAACGGCACGCTCAACTTCAACTTTGCGGCGCAGGAGCGCTCATCGTTCGTCAATCAGATGATGACGTCAAAAGCGAGCGGCGAGCAGAGCAATCGCAAACGATTGGCGGCGATCAAGCGCAAGCTGATGAACGGCAAGAAGCTGTCGAACGAGGAAATGGGCTTCCTGCTCAAAAACGACTCGAAGCTGTACAACAAGGCGAAGAAGGTCGAAGAGGCGCGCGAAGAGCTCAAGTCAGCGCTCAGTCAGGCGAAGACCAAGGAAGAGGCGCGTAAGGCGGTACTGAACGCAAAAATGAAAGCGTCGGCTATATGCTCGATGGAGTTGGACGCGGCGCAAAAAGCGGGCGGCGGCGGCGCGATGCCGGCGGTTGACGGTTACGAGGCGTCGGGCGATGTCGGCGGGCTGGTTGCTCCGTCTCCAAATCCGTCGGGCGCGGAGAATGTGTCGAGTGCGGAGAATGTCTCTGCCGGGGCTGAGAATAATTTTTCGGCGCACAATATCTCGGAGGCTGAGAATAATTTTTCGGAAGGAGTCAGCGGCGCTCAATCGACAAAAGAAAAGGATTCGCCCAATGATATTTTGGAGAAGTACATTATGATAATCCGCGCGCTCGAGGACGAGTGGCGCACGTTTTCAAAGTCGAAGCAGTATAGGGAGCTGCCGGACGGCAACGACGACTCGATCATCGATTGGCGCAAGGACGAAGTGATCTTGAAATACCGCGCGGCAATGAGCGCAAAAAATTAATTTCATCATCGAAAGTGGTGTTGAGTTGAGCATAATCAGAGAGGGCTATTATTTCATCGCGGTCGCGTTGGCGTTCGCGCTGTTGCTCGGCGTCGCCATCAATCCGTACGCGGCGATTTTGCCGACGGTGCTCGCCGTGTACTTCGCATATTTTTTCCGCAATCCGACGCGCCAAATTCCGCCCGACGAGTCGGCAATCGTTTCGCCCGCTGACGGCACCGTTCAGGATGTGGTTGCGATCGACAGCGACGACTTTGTCAAGCGCCCGGGCACGAAGGTGATCATTTTTCTGTCGGTGTTCGACGTGCACGTCAATCGGAGCCCGATCGCGGGGGAGATCAAGATTCAAAAATACATCTGCGGGCGGTTTCGACCGGCATATAAAGAGGCGGTCGGATTCGAGAACGAGCGGCATCTGATCGGTATTGAGAACGATCGGTTGCGCGTGACGGTGACGCAAGTTGCAGGCATTCTCGCTCGACGGATTGTCAGTTGGGTGACGCTCGACGACAAGCTCGAGAAGGGCGAACTCTACGGGCTGATTCGATTCGGCTCGTGCACGGAGATCGTCATGCCCGACAACGTTGAGGTACTGGTCAAGAAGGGGCAAAAAGTTTACG
>CAMKFB010000048.1 GCA_946411735.1 uncultured Selenomonadales bacterium | reverse complement strand
CAGCACATTGCGGTGGACGGCTCGGTATACGAGAAGATGCCGTTGGTCAAAGAGAGCATCAATAAGGCGCTGAGCGAACTGCTTGGAGCGCAGGCGGCGAATGTCGACACGATCCTCGACAACGGCGGCTCGGGGTTGGGCGCGGCGATTGCGGCGGCGATGGCAGTCAATCATAACGCCGAATGAGTCGAATATCGAGCGCAATGGAAAAACCGAGATTTTATCTGACGAAACTCGATATCGACGAGCTCTGCTTGATGGACGACATTCTTTTCAAGCTGTGCTTTGATGACAATATCGAGTGCACTCAACTTGTCCTTCGCATCATTCTCGACAATCCGAAGCTGGTGGTCAAGTCGGCGAAAACGCAAGTGCTCATGTCGAATGAGGACAGGCGGAGCGTCCGGCTTGACGCCTTCGCCACTGACGGCGAGAAGTTTTACGACATCGAGATTCAGCGCAGGAACTCCGGCGCGGCGCCGCAGCGGGCGCGTTTTTACAGCAGTCTCATCGACGCCAATATTTTCGAGCGGAACAAGGATTTCAGGACTCTGCCGGAGACGTACGTCATTTTCATTACCGAGCATGACGTGTTGAGATTGGGCAAGCAGATTTATCACGTTGAGCGGACGATCAAAGAAGCCGGCACCGATTTTAATGACGGAGCGCACATCGTTTATGTCAATGGCGAGAAGCGCGAGGGTTCAACGCCCCTCGACCTGCTCTTGCAAGATTTCTTCATTAAAAATCCTGCGCGGATGAATAATGCGGTGTTGGCCGACAGGGTTTCGACGGTTAAGGGAAGGAGGGAAAAAACTATGGCTGTACCCAGTTTCGAGGACGTATATCAGGAAGGACGGAGCGACGGTCTTGCGGAAGGCATGGAGAAAGGCATGGCGCAAGGCATGGAGACTGGCATCGCAAAAGGTAAGGCAGAAGGCATGGCGGAAGGCATGGCAAAGGGCAGAGCGGAAGGCATTGAAACGGGCAGAGCGGAAGGCATGGCGAAAGGTCGGGCGGAAGTTTTGCTCGCGAGCTTGCGCCGCCTCACCGGCAAACTCAATATGACCGTCGAAGAGGCGATGGACTTCTTGGAAATTCCGCAGGAGGAACGCACGCACTACGCCGCTCTCCTCAGAAATTGAAATAACGATATCAGGGGGAAGAATATGGCTGTACCCAGTTTCGAGGACGTATATCAGGAAGGACGGAGCGACGGTCTTGCGGAAGGCATGGAGAAAGGCATGGCGCAAGGCATGGAGACTGGCATCGCAAAAGGTAAGGCAGAAGGCATGGCGGAAGGCATGGCAAAGGGCAGAGCGGAAGGCATTGAAACGGGCAGAGCGGAAGGCATGGCGAAAGGTCGGGCGGAAGTTTTGCTCGCGAGCTTGCGCCGCCTCACCGGCAAACTCAATATGACCGTCGAAGAGGCAATGGAGTTCTTGGAAATTCCGCAGGAGGAACGCGCCCACTACGCGGCACTCCTCAAAAATTAATCTAAGGAGAATCTTATAGTACATGGCATTTAATGAGAAGCGCAGAAATATAGCGATCATCGCGCACGTCGACCACGGCAAGACCACGCTCGTCGACGCCATGCTCAAGCAAAGTCACATCTTCCGCGCGAATGAGCAGGTCGCCGACAGAGTTCTCGACTCGAATGATCTCGAGCGCGAACGCGGCATCACGATCCTGTCGAAGAACACCGCGATCAATTACAAAGACGTCAAATTCAATATAGTCGACACGCCGGGGCATGCGGATTTCGGCGGCGAGGTCGAGCGCGTGCTCAACATGGTTGACGGCGTGTTGCTGTTGGTCGACGCATTTGAGGGACCGATGCCGCAGACGAAGTACGTCCTTCGCAAGGCGCTCGAACAAAAACTCAAGCCGATCGTCGTGATCAACAAAATCGATCGACCCGACGCGCGCGTTGAGGAGGTCGTCGATGAGGTACTCGAGCTTTTCATGGAGCTCGACGCCGACGACGATCAGCTCGACTTCCCCGTGATCTACACCGCCGCAAAAGCCGGCATTGCCAAACTCAAAATGTCCGATGAGTCGACGAATCTCGAGCCGCTGATGGAGACGATCTACAAAGAAATACCGCCGCCCGAGGGCGAATTCGACGCTCCGCTGCAAATGTTGGTGACGACACTGGAGGCGGATGATTACGTCGGCAAGATCGCGATCGGTCGAATCCAACGCGGCTCGATCAAGCCCGCGCAGACGGTTGCGTTGATGACGAGCGACGGCATAAAAAAAGCGAAGGTCGCAAAAGTTTTTTCCTACAACGGACTCAATCGAACCGAGACGCCCGAGGCGATCATGGGAGAAATTGTCGCGCTGACGGGATTGGGCGAAGTATCGATCGGCGACACGATTGCCGACGTCGATCAGCCCGAGGCGCTGCCGGCGATCCGCGTCGACGAGCCGACATTATCCGTGACGTTTGGCGTCAACACGAGTCCGTTCGCGGGGCAGGAAGGGCAATTCGTCACCAGCCGCCACATTCGCGATCGACTGTTTAAAGAGGCGCAGACGAATGTGGCGCTCCGCGTCGAGGAGACCGATTCCGCCGACGTGTTCAAAGTGAGCGGGCGCGGGGAATTGCATCTGTCGATTCTCATTGAAACGATGCGGCGCGAAGGTTACGAGTTGCAAATCGGCAAGCCGGAGGTCGTTTACAAATTCGACGGCGCTCAACGACTCGAGCCGATCGAACAGCTGACGGTCGAGGTGCCGCAAGAATTTATGGGGACGGTGATGGAGTCGCTGGGCTGGCGCAAGGCGGAGATGCAATCGATGAACGAAGTCGCCGGCTACATGCGGCTGCAATTTTTGATCCCCGCGCGGGGGCTGATCGGCTTCCGCTCGGAGCTGTTGACCTCGACGAAGGGCAACGGCGTAATGAATCACGTCTTTCACGGTTATGCGCCGTATAAGGGCGATATCCCCGGGCGCTCGAGGGGCTCGTTGGTGGCGTTCGAGCAGGGCACGACGACCGGCTACGGGATATTCAACCTGCAGGATCGCGGGACGATGTTTATCGAGCCCGGGCAAAAAGTGTACGAGGGCATGATAGTCGGCGAGAACGCACGGGAGCTCGACATCGATATCAATCCGTGCAAACAGAAGCACGCGTCGAACATGCGCACGACGGCATCCGACGAGGCGATCCGATTGATCCCGCCGCGTTTTTTGAGTCTCGAGCAGGCGCTTGAGTACATCAACGATGATGAGCTGGTCGAGGTAACGCCGACAACGATTCGGCTTCGCAAGGCGGTGCTCGATCGAAACATCAGAGGGCGCGCCGCGAAGAACGCTCGTAAATAAAATTATCGGGAGTCGCTCGAAAATGCGGGCGGCTCCTTTTTAAAAGGAGAAAATTTTTATGAACGACAACAGATTGATTGCGGCGCTGGATTTTCATCGCGCCGACGACGCCAAAAATCTCGTCGCAAAACTCGGCGACGATGTCAATTTTTATAAGGTCGGAATGGAATTGTTTTACGCGGTAGGTCCCGACATCGTCCGTTGGCTCAAGGCGCAAGACAAAAAAATTTTTCTCGACCTCAAGCTCCACGACATCCCCAATACCGTCGCTCAAGGGCTGTGCTCACTGCTCGAGCTCGGCGCCGACATTCTCAACATCCACGCCTCCGGCGGCTTCACCATGATGAAAACCGCCGCCGATCAATTAAAGCTCCGCGCGGAGCAACTCGGAGTAGCGCGCCCGAAATTGATCGCGATCACCGTCCTGACTTCGATCAACGAGACCGATTGGAACGATCTCGGTTGGCAATCGAACATGACCAATCAAGCCGTCCGCTTGGCGCGTCTCGCGCTCAAAGCGGGGCTCGACGGCGTGGTCGCCTCGCCGCGCGAAGCAAAATCGATACGGGAAGCTTGCGGCGATCAATTTCTGATCATTACGCCCGGTATCAGACCCGCGGGAGCGTCGATCGACGATCAAAGCCGCATCGCCACGCCCGCCGCCGCACTTCAAAACGGCGCCGATTATCTTGTCGTCGGTCGTCCGATCCGCGCCGCCGCCGATCCTCAACAAGCCGCTCGAGCGATCATCGAGGAGATGAACGCCGTTGGATGAAAAACTTTTCGAGCGCGCCAACTTCATTGCCGACACAATCATCGCCGCAAAAAGAAATATCGATACTCTCACCGCCGCTCAGCTCGACGAAGTCAATAAGATTATCGGCGATTTGAATGTGCTGATTTACGCCGCGCTCCAATCAATCTCGGACAATGATCCCGTCCGCGCGAAGAAATTTATTTACGCCGCTCTTATGCCCGATCCGTCGCTCCTCAATCGGTTTTTCTATCTGAATTACATCGTCGGCATGGCGAATTACATCAACGGCGATTTTCGCAAGGCGGCGTCTTACCTCGAACGTTATATCGTCGCACGCGCGCAATTCGGCGAAGGCTCCGATGAGACCGCCGAGTTTTATTTCAAGCACGCCGTCGACGACGATCCGACAACTATCCGGCACAATTACGATCTCGATTGTTGGAGGGCGCCGATTTTTATCAATGCGCGCGATCGGGTCGGCGTCATGAAAATTTTGATCGACTGGTTGCTAGACGCCGGTTATAAAAATTTGATTGTGCTCGACAACGCTTCGACTTATCCGCATCTGCTCGATTATTATCAAAAGCTCCGCGCGGACGGGAGAGTGCGGGTGCTCGAGCTCAAAAAAAATCTCGGATTCAAAGCGTTGTGGCTCAGCGGCGTGCTCGACGAGCTCAACATTCAAACGCCGTATGTTTATACCGATCCCGATGTGGTACCGATCGAGCGTTGTCCGAAGAATGTGGTCGAACGACTGTTGGAGATTTTGCGGCGCAATACTGTCATCAAGAAGGTCGGGCTCGGGCTTGCGTATGACGATCTCACCATTGCCGACGGTCAAAAGTATGCGGAGATCGAGCGCTCGTATTATGACGGCTCGCAAGTTGGAGACAATCTTTTTTACGCGCAGGTCGACACGACTTTCGCGCTCTATCAAAACGTCCGGCATTACAGTTTGCGTTTTTCGCTTCGGACGACGGGCGATTTGATGTTGCGGCATCTGCCGTGGTACTTCGATTACGACAATCTCCCGCCCGACGAAAAATATTATCTCGAGCACGCCGACCGATCCTCGACCATTGCTCGCAACCTTGGGACGGCGACGCCATGAAAAAATCTTTACAACAGGCGCTGGCGAATTGCTCGACGGAGGAGGAAGTCAAATTTGCCTTCATTCAATTCTTCCGCGCCCATCTGCCCAAGACTTTCAAGCTCGACAGTCGAAAAAATATTGACTTCTACACGCCGCAGATTCTTTTCGAGTTCAAATTCGATGTCGACCTCAAAAACATCGAAGTCCGAGCGCGCGCCTTTGCTCAGGCGCTTTACTATATCCGTCGATTGAAGTACGGCATCGACTTTCGAGTGCCGAGTCGTTTCATCGCCGCCGTCGACAAAAAATCCGCCGCCATACTTAACGCCGACAGTCTTTCAACCTATTTCGTTGACGACCGTTACGATTGGGATCGCGCGCCCTCCACTCCCGATAAAACTTTGATCTCCGACCTCGCCCTTGAGCCGATCGTCCAATGCTGTCGCGTCTTCGATTTCGCCGACCGTCAAGACGCCGCGCAGTTCGTCGAGTACATCAAACGGATTTACCTCCAAGAACAAACCTTCGACGCCGTCAAAAAAGAAATCAACGAGAACAATTTCTATGCGATTTTCGCGCATTGGAATGAGGATTTCCGTGAGAGCGTCGAGAACAGCCACAAGACGGCGGAATATTTTTTGACGGACATCGAGGACGGCAAAAGCAATGAGGTGGGCTTGCGACGAGTGCAATTTCTCTTGAGCGACGGCAGCGAGCAGGAGAAGGTGATGCCGATAGACAGCTACAAATATTTTTGGAGCGTGCACGAGAAGGTGAGCGACGCCGGTACGATGAAAATGATTCGGCAGAAAATGGATCGGATGACGGCGCTCGATTTTCGGCGATTCACGGGAGAGTTCTTCACGCCGATCGAACACGCGCAGAAGGCGCTCGAGTATATAGAGCGGGTGGTCGGACGGCAGTGGTGGCGTACGGGCGAATATCGATTGTGGGACCCTGCAGCGGGAACGGGCAATCTGGAATTTATGATGCCGCAAGAGGCGCTGAAGTACTGTTACATTTCGACGCTGCTGAACGACGATGCGGCGTATTGTCGAAGTTTGTATCCGACGGCGACGGTGTTTCAATATGATTATTTGAATGACGGAGAGGAAAAGCTGCCATCAAAGCTGCGCGCGGATATGGCTGATCCCGATATCAAATGGATAATATTCGTCAATCCGCCCTATGTGACCGCAAACAATCGTGAGCGCGACAAAGAAAAAATCAATAAAATAGCAGTATCAATGACGGCGATCCGCAAATTTATGGTGGATGACGGCATGGGCGAAGTCAGCCGCGAACTTTCATCGCAATTTCTTTATCGGATCAATCGGGATTTTAGGGGGCGGCGGTCAATCTTAGGGCTTTTCGCCAAGATAAAATATATCAACGCGCCATATGATCAGATGCTCCGCGACCGATTCTTTGATTACAAATTTGAAGGCGGATTTATGTTCCCGTCGAAGGCATTTCAAGGGACGAAGGGGCAATTTCCCGTTGGCTTTTTGATGTGGCGTCTTGACGAGCACATTCCTTTGACGAAGCAGAGGATTCGGTTGGACGTTTTCAATGAGCGACTTGGTAAGATCGGAGAGAAAAATATTTTATCGGTTTCGCGCGGAGTGTTGCTCAATAAATGGATCGATCGTCCGCCGTGTCGCGGTAAATTCCCGCCATTTTCGAGCGCGTTGAAGATCGGACGTGATAATAAGGATCGGCGACATCGGATTGCAAACGGGTTCTTGGCATCGTTTTATTGTGGCGGCAATGATTTTATGCATCAAAACGATACGGCGTTATTATCGGGACCGTACGTGAGTGCGAGCGGCATGTCGGTGACGGCGGCGAATTTCGAGCGATGCCTGGTCGTGCATGCGGTACGGCGACTGCCGCGCGCGACGTGGCTCAACGATCGAGATCAATTCCTCCGCCCGTCGAAACGGTTGCCGACGGAGTTCATCAATGATTGCGTGGTGTGGTCGCTGTTCGCTCCGTCGAACAACACTGCGGCGCTGTCGAACGTCGAGTACGAGGGCGAGATATATCAGATCAGAAACAATTTATATCCGTGGACGCGAGCGGAGGTTTCGACGTGGCGGTGTTCGAAGCCGGAGCTGCTGTATTCGATGGCGAGCGACGAAGATCGATTTGCGGCGTGTTGGTTGAGCGCGGCGGAGTTATCGACGGAGGCTCGTGCGGTGCTCGAGTCGGCGAAGGAAATTTATCGGACATTTTACGCTCAACTGTTGGAGCTCGACTGTAAGAAATTCAAGATCACGACGTGGGATGCCGGTTGGTATCAGATTCGGCATGCGCTCGAGGAGGCACGGCTGCTCGACGATCAAACCTTCCGCGCGGATTTCGATCGATTGGGAGAAAAATTGCTGCCGCAAATATATGAGCTGGGCTTCCTGCGCGACGAGGTGACATACTTTGACTAAAAGGGAGCGGCGACAACGGACGGGCGAATTTTATACGCCGCTGCCGATCGCTCGACTCGGACTTCAGTACATTCAACGGGTTGTCGATCTCCGATCCGATCGGTTGCGAATGTGGGACCCGGCGGCGGGCACGGGCAATCTCGAGCAGGCGCTGCCGACGGAATTTTTGTCGCGATGCTACATTTCGACGTTGCTCGACGAGGACGTTGACCACTGCCGTCAAGCGTTCCCGACGGCGACGGCGTTTCAATACGATTATCTCAATGACGACGATCGAAAATTGCCGTCGAAAATCCGCGCGGAGCTCGACGATGCGACGCTCGAGTGGCTGATCTTCGTCAATCCGCCGTACGCAATGGCGAATAATTTTGAGCGGCGCGCCGATCGAGTCGACAAAACATCGGTGTCGATGACGGCGATCCGAAAACTCATGACGGCGGACGGACTCGGCGCGGTCAGCCGGGAGCTGTGCGCGCAATTTTTGTATCGGCTCGATCGACAATTCCGCGGTCGACGCGCGACGTTGGCGCTCTTCTCGAAAGTAAATTACATCGGCTCGAGCAACGATCAACCGCTCCGCGATCGATTCTTCGACTATAAATTCAAGGGCGGCTTCCTTTTTCCGGCTAAAATTTTCGACGGCACGCGCGGCAATTTCCCCGTCGGCTTTCTGATGTGGCGACTCGACGAACATTCGCCTTTGAGCGATCAGGATATACGCTTGGACGTGTTTGACGAGCGGCTGAATGCGCTCGGCGTGAAAAAAATTTATTCGGCTCCGCGCGGAGAGTTGCTCAACGGCTGGCTCGAGCGCCCGCGCGCGACAAAAAAATTCCCGCCGCTGTCAAGCGCGCTCAAGGTCGGCGATCGAAACAAGGATCGGCGGGATCGGATTGCGGAGGATTTCATCGCGTCGCTGATGTGCAACGGCAATGATTTTACTCATCAGATCAAAACGTCGTTGTTGTCGGCGCCGTACGTGAGCGCGGGCGGGCTGTCAATCACGCCGTCGAATTTCGAACGGGCAATGGTCGTGCACGCCGTCCGCCATTTGGAGCCGGCGACTTGGCTCAACGACAAGGATCAGTTTTATCGACCGACAAAGCCGCTGCCGACCGAGTTCGTCAACGATTGCGTGGTGTGGTCGCTCTTTGCGCGCTCGAACAATTCAACCGCTCTGTCGAATGTCGAATACGAAGGCGCGGTTTATCAGATCAAAAACCAATTGCATCCATGGGCGGGCGCGGAGGATCGATTCGCCGCTCAATGGTTGAGCACGGCGGCGCTGTCGACGGAGGCTCAATCGGTGCTCGAGGCGGCGCGAAAAATTTACGAGACCTTCAACGCTCGACTGTCGACGCTCGATCGAAAAAAATTTCGGATCACAACGTGGGACGCCGGTTGGTATCAAGTGCGCGGAGCGCTGAAGGCGGCAGGACTTCTCGACGATCGCTCCTTCCGCGCGGAGCATGAAAAGTTGCGCCGAAAATTATTGCCCCAAATTTATTCGCTGGGCTTCCTCCGCGATCGATTGTTGATCACTCCAGCGCCTTCTGCAGCGCCTCCCAATCGAGTTTCGCCGCCGCCTCCTTCACCTTCTTGATCCGCGCCGCTTCTTCCTCCGGCAACCGATATTCCTCAAGGCTCTCGAGCACGAACGTCACGCTGTCGTAGTCGAACGACGCCGCCACTTCCCGCAACGTCTCTAGCGCCTCCGACAGTTCGTCCTCGCCTATCAAGGGCTTGTCCGCATCGTCGTCCGCTTGCTTGAGCAGCGGCGACAATTTTTTTGCGAACGATCGATACAACTCCAACAACGGCGCCGTCGAGCGATTGATCGCGTCGAGGTCGAGCGCATTGCCCGCATCCTCCATCTTCTTCGCCCGCTCCGACAAATCCGCCGCTCCGATCACTCGCGCCGTCGATTTGAGCGCGTGCACCTTCGTCGTGTAATTCTTCCAATCCTCCGCGCGGAACAATTTTTCGATCTCGTCCGCGTTCGATTCGATCGACTCCGCAAATACCGTCAGCGCATTGAGGTAATCCTCCAACGCGCCGCAATGTCGAATGCCCTCCGGCACGTCGATCCCCTCGACCATCGCCAACCACTCCGGCACGTCCGGCGCGGGTGTCGCGATCGTGATCGTCTCCTCCGACGCCTCTCCGATTTTGTCCGGCGGCAAATACTTCATGATCATAAGCTCGAGCGCCGTCGGGTCGATCGGCTTGGCAAGATAATCACAAAAGCCCGCCGCCAAATATTGTTCGCGCGCGCCGCTGATCGCATTCGCCGTCAACGCTATCACCGGCGTCAACTCGTTGAAATTGCCCTCGAGCGTTTTCATCGCCTGCAACGTCTCAAGCCCGTCCATGCCCGGCATCCGATGATCCAAAAAGATGATGTCGAATTTCTGTTTCGCCGCCAGCTCCAAGCACTCTTCGCCCGACTCCGCCGTCGTGATTTGGATTTTCGTCTGCTTCAACAGCCCCTTGACTACCGTCAAATTCATCACCGTGTCGTCGACCACAAGGATGTGCGCCGACGGCGCCGTGAATTTTTCGCGATACGCTTTCCGTTGCGTCAGCGAATTGCGGAACGCCTCCTCGAAATCGCCCAGCGGCGACCAATCGATCACGCCCTGCTCGACCGTGAAACTGAACGTCGAGCCCTCACCGTACACCGATTGCACCTCGAGCTTGGTGTTCATCAATTGCAAGAGCCGTTGGGTGATGTTCATGCCCAGCCCCGTGCCCTCGATCGTCCGATTGCGCTCCTCCTCGATCCGCTCGAACGCGCTGAACAGCTTCGGCAAATCCTCCTCCTTGATCCCAATCCCCGTGTCGCGCACAGAAAACCGCAGCCCTATTCGATTGTCGGCGATCTTTTTGAAGTCGACCGTCATCGTCACCGAGCCCTTTTCGGTGTACTTCACCGCGTTCGTCAGGATGTTCGTCACCACCTGCTTTATACGAATCTCGTCGCCGCGCAGGATCGACGGCAGATTTTGAGCGGCGTTGAGAATGAACTCGAGCCCCTTCTTCTCCGCGCGGGTGTGTATCATATTGACCAGGTCGTTGAGCACCGAGCTCAGCTGATAGTCGACGTTGATGATCTCCATCTTGCCCGCCTCGATTTTCGAGAAATCCAAGATGTCATTCACCAGCCCCAACAGATTATTGCCCGCCGTCCGAATGTTCTCCGCGTATTCGACCGTCGTCTGTTCATTCGTCGAGCGCAGGATCATCTCGTCCATGCCGAGGATCGCGTTGAGCGGCGTCCGCAACTCGTGGCTCACGTTCGACAAAAATTCGCTCTTGGTTTTGTTCGCGCGATCCGCCATCGATTTTTCGTGCTGCAACTCTTTGTTCTCGACCGACTTGATCAGATATCGACCGAAGACGATCATCACGAAGATCAACAGGCAAAACACGCCCAGCATCACCGTGTGCACGTACTCGACGCCCACCGAGATCGCATCGTGCGGCACGCAGCCGAACAGCGAAAAATCCCCGTGCATTATCTTGACGCCGAAGGTGTAATAATCCTTGCCCTCGTGAGTGTAATGAGCGATCGCCCGCTCCGAATTTTGAGCGTTGAGCACGTCGATGATGTCCCGCTTGAAAGTCCGCCGAAAATCTTGATCCTCCGCTTGCTCGTGATACAAATCTATGTCCGTGACGTCGAAGGAGAAATCCGTCCAATCGCCTTCGCGATGCCCGAGCGTCACGATGCCCGCCCCGTCATAGAAATACACTCCGAACTCCCGCTTGATCTCCGCGTCGTCGTACGTCTCGTAATACGCGCAGCGCCGACCGTCAATCTCCGTCGGCACCGCAAACAGCAGCCCGATTATGTTGTCATAATAGACCAGCCGTTGACCGCGAAACACATCGTAAAGATACTCCAACTCGTAATGCGGCAGCGGATCGCCCGCAATCAGCTCGCCGTCCTCGCGCACGATCCCGATCGACGTCCCTTGACCTTGAATTTTTGCCGTGTCGATCAGATCGACCGCTTGGAGCCGCCGTTGTCGAACCATCAACGCCCCGTCGCTGATCTCGCCCAACTCCTGATTGAATTGGCTCTCGACCGAAAACGCCAGCGTCCTTATGTGCTTGCTGAGCGACGCCTCAAGCGATTCGTTGAGCATACGATTGATCTGACAATGCGCCGTCCAGCCGACCGCCGCCAACAGTACCGCCACCACCACGAACTCTATTGTCGCGCGCAGCGTCATTTTTTTGATGAAGCTGATTTTCCATCCGAACAGTTTTATCGCATCTTCTTGCATCTTCTCCATCGTTCGACCCTCACGCCACGCTGAGCAACTTATTCAATCCGTCCCAATCCAACTTCGACGCCGCCTCCCGTATCGTTTTGAACCGCTCGGTTTGCGATTCCGGCAGCCGATAGCCGTCAAGCTCCTCGAGCACGAACGTCACGCTGTCGTAATCGAACATCGACGACGCCTCCTTCAACGACTCGAGCGCCTCCGATAAATCCTCGTCCGATATCAACGGCTTGTCGGTTGTGTCGACCGGCTTTGCGATCAGCGGCGCCAACTTCGACTCGTAGCTCAAATACAACTCCAGCAGCGCCGCCGTCCCGTCCTTGATCTCGTTGATGTAGCCGGAGTTGCCGGCGTCCTCAAGTCGTTTCGCACGCTCCGACAATTCATCGGCGCCGATCACCCGCGCGGAACTTTTGAGCGCGTGCACCTTCGTCGTGTAGTTCTTCCAATCCTCCGCCTGATAGAAGCCCGCGATCTCGTTCGCGCCGCTCTTGATCGCGTCGGCGAAAATCGTCAGCGTGTCCAGATATGCCTCGACCGAGCCGCAATGCTCCACGCCCTCTTTGACATTCAAACCCTTGACGGTCGAAAGCCACTCGGGCAGCTTGATCTCGACCGCAGGCGCCTCGATCGGCGCGTCCGCAAGCTCCACTTTATCGGGCGGCAAGTATTTTATGATCATCGACTCCAATTCGGTCGGACTGATAGGTTTGGAAATGTAGGAGTCGAAGCCCGCCGCCAAATATTGTTCGCGCGCCCCGCTCACCGCGTTGGCAGTCAAAGCGATCACCGGCGTCTCGTCGTTGAAATTGTTCGGGTGCTCGCGCATCTTGTGAAGCGTCTCGACCCCGTCAATGCCCGGCATTCGATGGTCGAGGAAAATGATGTCGTAATGCTCCTTCGTCACCAGGTGCAGGCACTCATAGCCCGACTCCGCCGTCTCGATTTGTATTTGCGTCTGCTTGAGCAGCCCCTTGACCACCGCCAAATTCAGTTGCGTGTCGTCGACCACCAGGATTTTCGCCTTCGGCGCCGTGAATTTCTCGTGGTACGACTTGTGCTTGCCGAGCGAATTTCGATACGTCTCCTCGAAATTGCCCAGTGGCTCCCAATTGATCACCGGCTGTTCGATCTCGAAAGCAAACGTCGAGCCCTTACCGTACACGCTCGACACCTCCAGCTCCGAGTGCATCAGATGCAGCAGCTGTTGAGTGATGTTCATGCCCAGCCCCGTGCCCTCGATCGTCCGATTCCGTTTTTCCTCGATCCGCTCGAACGCCTTGAACAGTTTCGGAATGTCCTCGGGCTTTATCCCGATGCCCGTGTCCTTTATTTCGAAGCGGAGCAGAATTTTTTGTTCCGACAGCTTTTTGAAGTTGACGGAGAGCGTGACGGAGCCCTCCTCGGTGTATTTGACGGCGTTGGTAAGAATGTTGGTGGCAATCTGCTTGATGCGAATCTCGTCGCCGTAGAGGATCGTCGGCAGATTTTGATCGGCGTTGACGATCAGTTGCAACGATTTTTTCTCCGCGCGCTTTTGAATCATATTCACCAGATCGTTGAGCACCGAGCTCAACGCGTACTCGACGCTGATGATCTCCATCTTGCCCGCTTCGATCTTGGAGAAGTCGAGAATGTCATTCACCAGCCCGAGCAGACTGTTGCCGGCATTTCGGATGTTCTCGGCGTATTCGAGGATCGGACCGCCGTTACACTCGCGAAGGATCATCTCGTCCATGCCGAGGATGGCGTTGAGCGGCGTGCGGAGCTCATGGCTGATCGACGAAAGAAATTGCGACTTGGCTTTGTTGGCGGCTTCCGCCTCGAGCGCGATCTTTTTGAGGATGTAATTGGTGTTCTTGAGCTCGTCAGTTGTGACCTCGAGGAAGTTGGCAAGCCGATCGGCAAGCGGAATGATCTTCGGTCGATCGTCGGCGGGCATATGCGCGTCGGTTATGACGATCGCATCGTCGGGCTTGTCGCCCTCGCGCATTCCGATCACCACGATCGAGCTGTTGAGCACGCCCCCGCAATTCTCGTATCGATAAATCTCCGAGCTGCCGTGGCAGTAGACGGTGTTCGGATGAAACCGCTTGAAGTACTCGATTTCGGTCTCCGCATTTTCCTTGAGGAAGATCGTGCGGCTGCCGCAAATGATCAGAATGACTGCCTCGGGCTCGAACTGACGGACGCGTTCGCTGGCGTCCCACGTTTCCTTGAGAATCTCCTGCGGGTTGCCGTAAGACAGGCGGAGCTTTTCGTCCTGATAGACGTCGGCGCCGAAATACAACCGCCCCTCCTCGTCGTAGATCGGCGGGATGCGCGCGAATGTAAATCCGTTGCGCTCGATCAGCAGCGGGAACTCGCATATGTTGAACAGCATGAACTTATCGGGCTTGACGCTGAGATATTTGTCGTAGATGTTGGCGGCGGGGATGTCGTCGATTGTGGCGATGCACGTCGAGCCGATCGCCTGCGTGATCTTCATTTCCTTGCCGAGCGGGCGCCAACCGAGCAGGTATTCGCTGGTGACGTGCAGCTTTTTGCCGCTGTAGACGACCAGCACGATGCCGTTGGTATAAAAGCCCTTGCCTATGACGTATTGCACGGTGATTTCGTCGTTCATCGCCTTCATCAGGCTGTGGTAGCCGCACTCGCTCAGCTCGATCTCGATCATACCCGCCTCGGCGCCGTAAAACGGAATGTACTCGAGCCCCTCGGTGATTGTCTCCAGGAACGTCGACATGTAACGCGTCTTGCCGGCGCACATGACTTCGACGGCTTTTATATCTTTGATGCGGAGCAATTGATCTTTGAGCGTGAAGGCGGGGTCGGCGTATTCGAGCTGATCGCCGCCGCACTCGAGCACAGTCACCTCGGACTCGAAAAAATACAGCACGCTTATGACGACATAGCTTGTATGTTTCTTCGATTTATCGGCATCGCGATTGAAACTCGTCAGCGACATGCCCACGACCTTTGCCTTGGGCAGCATCTGTCGGACGTGCTTGCCGGCGAACTGAATGCTTTGGTCGAAGAACTTGACCGTGAGACCTTTGATGAGCACGCTCCGCGCGGAGTTATATTCGTGGGAGGCTTTAATCTTTTCAAATCGATCGATGAGTTCCTGTCGGGAATGGATTTTATACGTGCGTTGGATCATGGCGTTGCCTCCCTGATATAAAACTAAGAGCCCGACGTTTTCATCGAGCTCCTTTGCGTTTTTATTGACTAAACTGCTCCCGCGTGTTAAAATATCACTAACAACTTAATAATAAACAACGGGGCGCACACTTTTTTCATGTAACGTGGGCATGATATCAAAGCGAAGCCTCCGTTGTCAAGATCAAAGGAGGCAGTCAAAAATGATTTTCCCGCAAATCCGTCCCGACGAGCCCGGCACCAATCCCGGCGATCCCGGCAACGGGCGCGTCCTCGTGATCGACGAGTGCACTCAAAAATTCAACGGCATTACCTACTACAAGTATCCGTCAAGCGATAGGTACTTCGCTAAAGTAAAGGGCAAAAATCTGGCGTTGAACATTGAGGTCTGGGCATTTCACAACGGCAGACCGCCCGAAGGCTACAAAGTTCATCACGATCATCGCAATCCCGACGGCTCTTTCGATGCAGACGAAAATAATATCGAGTGGCTCCGTCTGATGACAGCTCCCGAGCACACGGCTTATCATTTCGAGCATCGCGTTCCCTACGACAAAGTTTGTGCGTGGTGTGAGAAACCGTTTCAAACAAAACATGCAAAAGAGATGTACTGCTCGAATGAATGCCGCATAAAAGCCAGACGCTTGCAGGCTCGTATGAAGTACAGAGCGGCTCGTTCGGCTCAAATTGCGAACGGTGAGACTTATTCGGACTCCAAGAGGTCTCGCGGAGCAAAATCTGTTGTCGCAAACAACTTGCCGGAACATTGCATAGAAGTCCGGGAGTGTCCTCTTTGCGGGGATCCGTTCAGAGTCGACAAATATTCCGGAGCGGTGGTTTGCTCCAAGCCCGACTGTGTGTCCAAGGCGATAAAAATGGAGCTTGCTCGCAAACGGATTCAGAAAAACAGACTCGAACGGAACGGCGGGATAAAACTTTTTACGAACAAAGAACTTGGCGTTAAGATTCGTTGCCTGCTCATCGACGGTGTGCCGTGGTTCGTCGGCAGAGATGTTGCGAAGGCTCTCGGCTACAAAGACACAATCAATGCAATTAAAGTTCATGTTGAGCCCGAAGACAAACAAAAGATAGACCTTACAAAGGTTGATTTGGCAAGGGTGGCGGATCACCACCCCTGTAGTGACGCGACTTTTAAGCCCGCCTCTTTGACCACAATCATCAACTTGGCAGGGCTGGTCAGTCTGATCTCCGACTCGGAACTGCCGACGGCGAAGGCGATCAAGTATTGGCTGTTCCACACGGTCTTGCCGAAGCTGATGGAGATGAACATGTATCAGTTGGTGCCGCCCACGTCGTCGACTTCGCCCGCCATTGACGCCCCCACGATCGACGTTTAATGCCCGCCGGCTCGCCCACCCCCCCCCCTATTGTACCGAAAAATTTTTGACATGGACGCTTAAATCCCGTAGAGTACCTTCCGATAAACATAATGACATAACGGTTGGCTGATTTTTACACTGAAAGGAAGTTTTGCTTTATGGACGAATTCAGCTTTGCTTATAACGAGACAGAGGGTTGTTACGAGCTGCATAACTCCTCCAATGAGCCGGTCGCCAAGTTGAAGGGAATCGCCAACACCGAAGGCATTACCGTCGATTCCGCGAACAAGGTCATCACCATCACCAAAGCCAATCTCGACGGCAAGGACGTGACGCTCACAGGCGACGGTTATAACTTGGCGCTTGCCAACGACGTTCCCAAGGCGGAGGCTACGGTCGAACCGACCATGATCACCAACGAGGATGCGACCGACGGCATCTTCACCATCAGCAAGGACGGCGTCTATCAGTTTGCGGCGAACTTCACCGGTACGGTTAAGCTCGGCGCGGAGGCAAAGAACGTCAAGCTGCTCGGCGCGGGCAAGCAACTCTCGAACGTTTACATCGATGCAAGCGCCGTCACGAATGCCAACCTCTGGATCGAAGACCTGTCAATCACCTCGAACGCTAAAAAGAGTGTGATCCTGTTCGGCACCGGCACCGCCAATTATCTGACGGTCGAGGGCACCAACAGCCTCGTCAATACCGCCTCCTACGAAGATTATGACCAAGCGTTGATCAACGTGGGTAGCGGTCTCAACATCCTCGGCGGCGGCACGTTGATGGCATCGATGCCCGGTGATAATTCGTACGGCGCGATAATCGGCTCCGATGGGTATGAAGACCGTTCCGGGTCGACAATCAATATCGGCGGCAGTGTCACCGTCAATGCCACGACGAATGACTCCGGCGCAGGCATCGGCAGCGGCGACGGCGCCTCGATCGGCGCAATCTCGATCGGCGGCACGGCACAAGTCACCGCCTCGTCAAACTACGGCGAGGGCATCGGCGAGGGGCTTGGAGGCAATGCGGGTGCGGTCACCTACGGCACCGGCACCACCGTCGCCAACAACGGCACCACCATTACCGACAAGACCGACGTCGTCACCGCCGACGGGCTCACCGCGCAGTCCAATCCGGGCGATGCGGCAACTACGAGTTGGGAGCTTGACAACGAAAAAAATCCGCCGGTTGCCACTTACAGTAAACTCGTCAAGACCGGCGGCTATACGCTTAACAACTCCGCCACGGAGATCAGCTATATCAAGGCGGATTACGATCAGTTCACCCTCAGCGGCGTCAAGTCGACCGACGGGATCACGGTCAAAGACGGCGTCGTCACGATCACAGCCGACAATCTCGACGGCAAGGACGTGACGCTCACAGGCGACGGTTATAACTTGGCGCTT
>CAMKFB010000047.1 GCA_946411735.1 uncultured Selenomonadales bacterium | reverse complement strand
TCGAAGAAGAAGTCGTCGAGGAAGCGCCGATCGAAGAAGAAGTCGTCGAGGAAGCACCGGTCGAGGAAGAAGTCGTCGAGGAAGCACCGGTCGAAGAAGAATGGATCGAAGAAGAACCGCTCGAGGGCGAAGAATTTTGGGAAGAGGAGCCGACGGTCGAGGAGGAATGGGTCGAAGAAGAAGTCGTCGAAGAAGAAGCGCCGCCCCCCGCGACGATCGAGCAGCCGACGGTCGAGCGCCCGACGGTTGAGCAGCCTTCGGTCAATCGTCCTTCGGTCGAGAGGCGGGAGCCGACGGTGATCGTGCAACCCGCGGACACGGGCGGACGAACGGGCAGCGCGTTGCCGACGCCGGCGGAGATGGCGGAATATGCCAATCCCGACGATCGCGGTCGAGCGATCCTGCGACATTTCGAGGAGGAGGATCGACGAATGTCGGAGCAGCGCACGACGGAGATCGAGGCGCGCCCGAGCGAAGACGAGTCGTTTTTCAATTTCAACGTTCATCCGCCGGGCGGGGGCATGAAGTGGGTGATCCTGATCGCGGTGCTGACGGTGCTGGGCTATACAGTGGTTCGGCAGCTGGCGATGGATCCGTTGAAGCCGCGAATGACGGAAAAACAGCGCAAAAAATTGGTGGCGGAAGTGAAATCGACGACGGCGCAAGCGTCAAAGGAGTCGAAGTCGAAGACCGAGAGCGAAGAACTGAAAAAATTGATGAAGGAGCGCCCGGCAATGGCGCGCGCGCTGAGGGAAGTGCAATCGGCATATTCCTCGGAGGAGCCGAAGTCGAAACCGAAGCCGCCGCGCGTTGAACAGAAAACCGAAGTGTCGAAGGACGGGCGCAAGCACATCGAGATTAGGATATAAAAAATGAGCCGTCGCCGGCTCTTTTTTCAATGCAATTATTTTTGTTCGTCAGACGTTGAAGTTAAGCAGCACGCTCGAATGACGTCGGCTTTGCAACCGAAAAATTTCTACGCGCGCGTTTTGATCTCTATTCCCCAACCGTCGAGAACATTCAACGCCTCGTCGACCACCGCCGGCAATATTTTTTTCATCTCGTCGCTCAAGCCCACGCCCGCATCAAGCACATAAGGCTCCGCGCCGAGCACAATCACTTCATCGATCGAGCGCCCCGTCAAATCCAATATCGTCAGCACCTCTTCGATGCCGACCTCATGAGCCGATATCTTTTGTCGAAAATGCGTTTTGAGCGCCGCGCCCGTCAAACGATAGATCGAGCCCGCGCCACGCCCGCCGTCCACCGCGTCGATGATCAGTAATTTCTTCGTCCCCGTCACAAAATGCGTCAGCTCAATCCCGAGCGTCCCGCCGTCGATCAGCTGCACCCGCTCATCAAACCGATAATGCTCCTTCAAATACTCGACCACGCGCACGCCAAACCCCTCGTCAGTCAAGATCGTATTGCCGACGCCGAGTACCGTGATCTCCGTCGTGAATAATCCGTCCATCGATCATCACTCCGCATCGATCGGCTTGACTTTCGCGCTAATGATTGCCATCGCAAGCGCCAATGCGCCGCCGCCCGCCGCCAAGCCCAGCCAGCCGTTCCACGTAAAGCCATCGACGATGTAGCCGATCACACAGCATATCGAAACCGTCAGCACGTACGGCACTTGTGTCTCGACGTGCTCAAGGTGATTGCATTGCGCGCCCGCCGACGCAAGGATCGTCGTGTCGGAGATCGGCGAGGCGTGGTCGCCCGCTACCGCTCCCGACAGGATCGCCGCCACGCACAGCACAAACAGCGGATATAAATCGGTGTTCGTCACAAACAGAACCGACATCGCAATCGGGATCAGAATGCCGAATGTCCCCCAAGACGTCCCCGTCGCGAACGCCAATCCCAATGCCACCGAGAAAAATATCAGCGGCAAGAACATCATCACCGACATGTGCTCGAGCACCAGCGCGCCCACATAACCGCCCAGGTTGAGATATTTCGCGCTGCAGATGCCCGACAGCGTCCACGCCAAGCACAGGATAAAGACCGCCGGCATCATCGCTTTGAAGCCTTGCGTGAAGCACTCGCAGAACTCGCTGAACTTCACCACTCCGCGCGGAAGATATAAAAATGCGGTGAACACGAACGCAATGAATGAGCCGATTACCAGTGCCTTCGACGAGTCGCAATCCGCAAACGCGTCAGCAATCGAAACGCCCTCGTTATTAATGCCGCCAGTGTAGAGCATGCCGTAGATGCACGCGCCGATCAATACGATCAGCGGCAGCACCAAATCGACAATCCGCCCGTTGCTCGTCGTCGTCTGATTGTCATCGACCGCGTCCTTGTACTCTTCGGGGATCACGAACGAACGCTTATTCTCTCGAACCACTCGACCCATCGTCGCAAAATCCCGCCCGCTTATTATAATAAAAATCATGAACGCCATCGTCAGCCACGCGTAGAGATTGAACGGGATCGTCTCCAGGAAAATCGTAAAGCCGTCAATCTGCACACCTTCCGGCAACGACGAGCCTACCGCCGCCGCCCAACTCGAAACCGGCGCGATGATGCATATCGGAGCCGCCGTCGCATCGATTACGTAGGCGAGCTTCGCGCGCGCGATCTTGAAGTTATCGGTCACCGGTCGCATAACCGTCCCGACCGTCAGACAGTTGAAGTAGTCGTCAATGAAGATCGTCACGCCAAGCAGCGCCGTCAAGCCCAGCGCGCTCCGCTTGCCGTTGATTTTCGATCGAGCCCACTCTCCGTAAGCGCGCGTCGCTCCCGATTTGGAGATCGCCGCCACCAATATCCCGAGCGTCACGAGGAAGACGAGAATGTTGACGTTGCCGCCGACTTTTTCTTCCATCGCCTCGAACATCGCAACAATCGCCTCGAGCGGATTGCCGCCCGCGTAGATCAGCGCGCCCGAGAATATTCCGATCAGAAGCGACATGTAGACTTCTTTGGTCAGCAGCGCCAAAACGATTGTGATGACCGGCGGCAGTACCGACCACGCCGATTGTTCCATCGAAATTGCTCCCCTCATAAAAAATTGGCGCTATTCTACAACAGATCGCGCGGCGCGGCAATACTTAATTTGTGCAACGGCAGGATTTTGAAAATGTAAAATCGAATATGCCACCATAAAAAATTTTTGGGAGGTTTTTAGTGATGAGCGGGCTGCGATCGATGAGGACGCAATTTATTTTGATGATGGTGGTTGCGTCGCTGCTGACGATGCTATTCGTCGGAGCGATTTTCATGCGAAATCTGTTCACCAGTTCCGAAGCGGAAATCGAAAATTATCGGGCTAATCTTGTCGAGGATATTGAGCGCGAGCTTAAGGATCAAACGCAAACGGCGCTCAGTATTATCGATGCAGTTTACAAACGTCAGCAGACCGGTCTGATTACCGAGGCGCAGGCGAAAGAGGAGGCAGCAGCGCTCATTCGCAGTATCCGTTATTCCGACGGCGAGGGATATTTTTGGATTGATACTTACGAGGGCGTCAACGTCGTGCTGATGGGGCGCGCTGAGGTCGAGGGCAAATCGCGCATCAACGCCACCGATCCGACGGGTAAACAGTATGTTCGAGAGATGATTCAAGTTGCGCAAAGCGGCGGCGGCTTTACCGAATTGATGTTCGCAAAGCCCGGCGGCACCGAGCCTCTGCCGAAGCACAATTACACCGCGACATTCGAGCCGTATCATTGGGTGGTCGGCACGGGCGTGTGGATCGACTACATCGACCACAAAGTTGCCGCCGCTCAAAAGGAGCTCGACGAAGAATTTCGCTCCAACTTGTATTTGACGATCGGCGGCGTGGTGATCCTCGAGATTTTGATCTGCCTGTTGGCGGGACCGTTGTCGGCGAAGTTGATCGCTCCGATCCGCGACGTGACGAAAGTTCTCGAGACGCTTGCGACGGGCGATTTCCGTCGTCCTGCGTCGGAGCATATCGATGTCGAACGCGATGACGAACTTGGGATTATGGGGCGCGCGGTTCTCGACCTTCGAAAGAATGTAAGAGAAATGTTGCAACGGGTTGTCGCGGCGGCGGAGCAAGTTGCGGCGGCTTCTCAACAGTTGACGGCGTCGGCGGATCAATCGTCGATTGCGATCAATCAGGTTGCGGATTCGATTGTGAAGGTTGCGGGCGCCTGCACGGAGCAATTCACCGAGGTCGAGAACGCGGGGCATCAATCGGATGAGCTCAAGAATAACATGAAGAACTTCACCGATATGTTGTCGACGACCGAGGAGAAGATCAAGGCTACGAACGTCGCGGCGGATCAAGGCGATAAGAGCGTGGCGGCGGCGGTCGATCAGATGAAAGTGATCGAGGCGTCGGTGAGCGAGACGGCGGGCGTGATCGCGCAACTCGGTGAGGAATCCGATAAGATCGGCAAGATTGTCGATGCGATCGCGGCGATCTCCGATCAGACGAATTTGTTGGCGTTGAACGCGGCGATTGAGGCGGCGCGCGCGGGCGAGCACGGTCGAGGGTTTGCGGTTGTGGCCGATGAGGTCAGGAAGTTGGCGGAGCAGTCGCAGAGTTCCGCGCGGGAGATATCGGATTTGATCGGCTCGATCCAAGAGAAGGCGCAAGATGCGGTTGACTCCATGCAATCGGGCGTGGCGAAGGTTCGCGAGGGCACCGAGGCGGTTACGGGCGGCGGTCAAGCGTTCAAGCACATTGCGGAGATGGTGACGGACGTTGCGGATAATTCGCGGCGGATGGGCGCAATCGTATCGACGCTGGTGGGCAGCACCGATGAGATCACCAAGTCGGTCGAGAACATCAACGAAAAGAGTCGGCAGGTGGCGAGCGAATCGGAGACGGTGTCGGCGGCGAGCGAGGAGCAAACGGCGACGATGCACGAGATTGCGGATGCCAGCCGCGCGTTGGCGATGCAGGCTCAACAGATGCAGGAGGTTATCTCGAGGTTTAAAGTGTAATTTTTGAGCTCGACGTTTATCGATAGGGTTCGGAAAAAATTTTTTGGAGGCGAAAGCTATTGGATTTGGGAGCAACGAGTATCGGTGAAGAATGCGGCGTTTTCGGAATGTACGATCTGGACGGCGGCGACGTCGCCTCGACTATTTATTACGGGCTCTACGCCCTTCAACATCGCGGGCAGGAGAGCGCCGGCATCGCCGTCACAAATACTTCCAACGGCAAGGATAATGTTCTGTGTCACAAAGGACTCGGCAGGATCAATCAGGTCTTTCGACGTGAAAACATCGAGCGCTTGAACGGCAATCTCGGCGTCGGTCACGTCCGATATTCGACCGCCGGCGCCTCCACGCACGAAAATTCTCAGCCACTCGTGCTCGCTTACATCAAAGGCACCCTCATGCTCGCTCATAACGGCAACCTCGTCAACGCCCCCGCACTCCGACGTGAGCTTGCCGCCAACGGCGCCATCTTTCAGACCACGATCGACACAGAGACGATCGCTTACCACATCGCTCGAGAACGCATCAATACCCGCAACGTCCAAGAGGCGGTCGTCCGCGCGCTCCGAAAAGTTGTCGGCTCATATTCGCTCGTCGTCGCCAGCCCGCGCAAACTGATCGGCGCGCGCGATCCCTTCGGTTTTCGTCCGCTCGTGCTCGGCAAAAAGGATAACGCTTACATCATCGCCTCCGAGACGTGCGCGCTCGAGACCGTTGACGCCGAGTTCATTCGCGACATCGAGCCGGGCGAGGTCGTTACGATCGATCACGACGGCAATATCGAATCCAATCTCGACCTTGCCAAGCCGCGCCATCTGACCGCGCGCTGCATTTTCGAGTACATCTATTTCTGTCGCCCCGATACGGTATTCGACGGCATGGACGTGACGCGCTCGAGGATCATCGCCGGACGGTTGCTTGCCAAGGCTCATCCCGTCGAGGCAGACCTCGTCGTCGGCGTGCCGGAGTCCGGCAACATGGCGGCGCTGGGCTTTTCGATGGAGTCGGGCATTCCGTACGGGATCGCCTTTACGAAGAACACCTACGTCGGTCGGACGTTCATCAGACCGCAACAATCGCTGCGCATTCAAAGCGTCAAGGTCAAACTCAACGTCCTTCGGGAGATGGTCGAGGGCAAGCGCATCGTGATGATCGACGACTCGATCGTCCGCGGCACGACCAGCGATCAGATCGTGACGATGTTGCGTCGAGCGGGCGCGAAAGAAGTTCATATGAGAGTGTCGGCGCCGCCGTTCTTACATCCGTGCTATTTCGGCGTGGACATCCCATCGCGGGATCAACTGATCGCGCACAATCGGACGGTCGAGGAGATCAGAGATATAATCGGCGCGGATTCGCTCGGGTATTTGCCGATCGAGTGTTTGAGCGAAATGGCGGGCGGTCGACCGATTTGCACAGCGTGCTTCAGTGGTGTTTATCCGATCGAGCCGCCTTCGGAGGATATCAGAGGAGAGTATATAAAATGAGCCCGCTCCGCGCGGAGCAACGAGGGGATAAATATCTTAGGAGGTTTGATCAATGGATCTGTTGGAGCTCAGCAAGGCGCGCTACTCGTGCCGCAAAATTTCCGATAAGCCCGTCGAGCAGGAGAAAATCGATCGCATTCTCGCGACCGCCATATCCGCGCCGACCGCAAAAAACAATCAGCCTTATAAGCTCTGGCTGTTTCAATCCGAGGAAGCGCTCGAAAAACTTAAGATGACCACGCACTTCACCTTCGGCGCAAACATCGTGCTCGCCGTCGGCGCAAAACCGTCCGACGCCTTCGTCCGTCCGTTCGACAATAAAAATTACGGCGAAATCGACGCCGCTATCGTTGCAACTCATATTCTGCTCGCCATCCAAGCCGAGGGGCTTGCCTCGACATGGGTCGGCTACTTCGACGCGCCCAAACTCCAAGAATTATTCCCGCAAATGGCGGAGTATGAAATGATCGCGCTCTTCCCGATCGGATATGCCGCCGCCGACGCCAAGCCCGCGCCGCGCCATTTCGAGCGCCGCTCCGTCGAGGACGCCGTCGAGTGCCTTTGATCGATCAAAAGTATAGCCGCTTGATCTCTGCCGCAATCCGCTCAAGATTGTTCGGACGAAATCTGATATTATACCCGACGAAGTACGGCGAAGTTGCGAAGCGCGGCATCATCTTGATATAAATTTTTTCGCTGCGATGATAGAAAAATAAATTGTAGCTCGTCAAATTCTTTCTGAAGTGGTGCATCAGATAATGCACGCCCGCTTGTATGAATCGCGCCGTCGGCTCGATCGGCAGGTCGAACGCCGTCAGCACATTCAATTCTCCGAACCCCAATCGAGGACACGTCGAGATGTTGAGCTCGACGCCGTCCTCTTTTTTGATCTCGAGACCCGTCAGCTCGATCGGATCGAATAACAGTTCCGCGCGGAGCTCGGGGAAGCCGACCAACTGCATGTGCGGATGCTTGATCGTGCCGCCCGACATCGGTCCGAAGTTTTTAAACAGAAGCACTTCCTCGTAACGCCCGCCGTCGAGCAGCCGCCGCCAATGCTTGAGCGCCATTGACAGCACTCGAATCATGTGATCAAGACTGTATTCGGGCATGTCGACCCCGCACTCGCGCCCCTCGATCAACACAAACTGATCCGCGCCCACCACCACGTTGTACTTGTTCTTAAGGAAAATGATGTCGTCGTCGGTGTCGATGATGCCCGTCAGATGCTCCACGTCGCAGAACGGGCAAGCGTCGTGTCGATTGTCGATAAGCGTCACGGGCTTGGTGCTGCCGACCGTCGTGTCGAATTTTATCAGATTGATTTCCATCGTGCTCACTCCGTCTCGAAAGTTATCTTGTCGACATCGATGTTTGATGTTATAATCATTATACATTCAGGCACGATTTTTTTCAATCGACTCTCGAGGGAGTGAGTTGCTATTTCTGATTCTGATAACCGCGCCGGCGAGAAGTTTCTCAAGGGCACTTTCATATTGACAATCGCGAGCTTCGTCGTGAAGGTGATCGGTTCGCTCAATTGGATTTTCGTTTCGAGAATTCTCGGCGGCGAAGGCATCGGCTTATATCAAATGGCGTTCCCGATCTACTTCTTTGCAATGACCGTGTCGCAAGCGGGCGTGCCGGTGGCGATCTCGATCATCACGGCGGAGCGCGTCGCGCTGAACGACATTTACGGCGCCAAGCGCGTCTTTCGGATATCGATGGCGCTGATGCTGATCACGGGAATATTTTTTTCGGCGCTGACGTATTTCGCGGCAAGTTGGCTGATCGAGTGGCAATTCATTCGCGACCCGCGCGCGTACATGTCGGTGGTGGTATTGGCGCCGACGGTATTCTTCGTGACGTTTCTTGCGTCGTCTCGAGGGTATTTGCAAGGTTGGCAGCGCATGACTCCGACGGCGGTCAGTCAAATCGTCGAGCAGATTTTCCGCGTGATCACGATGATTGTCCTGGCGGATTTATTCCTGCCGTGGGGGCTGGAGTATGCGGCTGCGGGCGCGAGCCTGGGCGCATTGGCGGGAGCGGTGACGGGCTTAATCGTGCTCGTTTACTTCCACATCAAGCTCAATCGGGAGATCGATCTCAAGTACGGAACAAATCTACAGCCGACGGAGCAATCGAAAAACGAGTCAACGCTGTCGATAATGAAGCGGATATTTACGTTGTCGCTGCCGGTGAGCGCGGCGTCGATAATGTTGCCGGTGGTGTCTAACCTCGACCTGATGATCGTGCCGCAGCGGTTGGAGGTGGCGGGCTATTCGGTGCACCAAGCGACGGAGCTGTTCGGATATTTGACGGGCATGGCGGTGCCGCTGGTCAACCTGGCGACGATCTTGACGGCGTCGTTGGCGGTATCGATCGTGCCGGCGATCTCGGAGGCGCGCGCGTTGAAGGACTCCGCGCGGATATATCGACAGACGGCGGCGGCGGTTCGCATCTCGAATTTCGTGTGCTTTCCGGCGTTCGTTATCGTGTTCATATTGGCGACGCCGATCTCGTCCTTGATCTACAACGCGCCTGGCGCGGGTCCGGCGGTGATGATCTCGGCGGTGTCGATCATTTTGCTCGGCTTGCACCAAGTGTCGACGGGCGTGCTGCAAGGGCTCGGTCACACGACAATCCCAATGGTGAACATGATTTTGGCGGCGGCAGCGAAGGTGGCGCTCAACTGGACTCTGACGGCGATGCCGGAGCTGGGGATAATGGGCGCGGCGTGGGCGACGGCGGCGGACATGGGCGTGGCGGCGTTCATCAATTTGTATTTCATACATCGATACATCGGATATAAAATGGATTTGGGGCATTTGCTGAAGACGATCGTGTCGGCGGGCGTGATGGCGGCGGCGGTGAAATTCTTCTACGATGTGACGATGGCGGAGTGGGGAATCGAAGTGATCTCGTTGTTCGGGGCGGTGCTGATCGGCTGCGTGATCTATCTGGCGACGATGGCTCTGATCGGCGGCATGCTCGAGGAGGATATGAAGCGGATTCCGTTGGTCGGCGGCGCAGGCGTGAAGCTGTTTCGGCGACTCGGGATATTCAAGGACAGGTGAGTTTTTTTGACGGATATATTGACGCGCGGGCTGTACAATTTTGAGACGGTCGACAGCGGCATCGATTGGATCGGAGCAATCCCTTCGCATTGGCGCCTGGTGCCGTTCTCGACGCTCGACAACGATCCAAAGTATTTAAATCTGCTGCTCGAGAGTGAGCGGTTCATAAAAAAATTCGGGCGCCGTTCGCTCGACGATCCGACGTTGGCGGAGATCATCATCCCGCGCCCGCCCCTGTTCGAGCAGGCGGAGATCGCCGACTATGCAGAGGCGCATCGATGAAACGTATTCTCCTGATTTATAATCCCGTCTCCGGTCACGCCGCATTCAAGCGCCGGCTCGACGAGATCATCCGCGCGTGTCAAAATCACGGGATCATGCTGACGATGTATCGAACACGACGCGGCGATTGGTCGGACTTCGTTGCGCACGTGGTCGACAGCCGCGCGGAGGGGCTGATATCTGCCGGCGGCGACGGCACTTTGCATGGCGTCGTCAACGCGATGCTCAAGTCGATGATCGATCTTCCGATAGGGATTATCGGCTCCGGCACATCAAACGATTTCGCCACGCATCTCGAGATTACCGATCTTAACAAATGCCTCAACGCTGTCGCCGATGGTCGGACGCGGCGGGTTGATGTGGGCGTGGTCAACGGGCGCGAGTATTTTATTAATGTCGCGAGCGCCGGTATGCTCACCTCGATCGCTCACGAAGTCAACGCGCGTCTCAAAAATTCCCTCGGCAAGTTAGCGTATTACCTCCGCGCGGTTCGGGAGATTCCGCGTTTTCGCTCGACGGCGATCAAGGTTGATGCCGACGGCGTTGAATTTGAGCTCGACGCATTTTTATTCGTTGTTCTCAACTCCCCGACTGTGGCCGGCTTGAAAGATGTGGCGGGCTCCGCTTCGATCGACGACGGCAAATTGGATTTCATAGCCGTTCGACGTTGCAACACGCGACGGCTGTTGAGATTGACGCGGGATTTATTTTCCGGGCGGCGGGCGCTCGACGACGACGTCCTCTTTCGTTTGCAGTCGAAACGATTTTACATCTCCTCGAGCGAACGGCTGATCAGCGATCTCGACGGAGAAGCGGGCGACGAACTCCCGATCGAAATAGATACGCTCGAGCGGGCGGTTGAGATATTCGTTTAGCTTGACAGCCCTATCACGAAACGGATAAAATTAAATTTAATGCGATTGTGGGAGGCGGGAGTGTCGATGCGAAAATTTTTTTGTTCGATGGTGTTGATGGCGGCGCTGATGATAACAACGGTGTGCTCGGCGGCGATGCCCGACATCTCCGCGGGCGAGACGCGATTCGATATAGCCAGCGGCTGTTATGTGCTCAAGAATAATGTGCGAGTGGTGGCGCGCGGTCGGACGATGACCGCCCAAGAGGCGAAGGTTTCAATCACCTCACAAAAAGTTTGGGCTCAGGGCGATGTCACGCTCGAGCAGGACGGCATCACTTTCCGCTGCGACAGCATCTACGTCCAGGGGCTTGAGAAGATGGTCGACGTGCTCGGCAACGTCAATTTCGATGCGACCGATCTGATCAAGATCACGTCGGAGATCGCAAAGTTTTCGTGGTCGACGAAGATCGCCGATTTCTACGGCAAGGTGAAGATCGATCCGATCGCCGCCGACGGCTTGACTTTCGCCGAGGGGATCGATCCGAATTTCGACCGCAATCGAACGTACGACCACGTCCAATATAATGTGGTGGAGAAAAAAATTCTGCTGCTCGAGGACAAGCCGGCGGAGGAGCCGAAGGTGAATTTGCCCGAGCTGCGCATTGATATCAAATGAGGAGGACGCAAGGTGAAGTATCAGATTTTATATCCGGAGGCATTCCCCGTGGTGGAGTGTAAGTTGCAGCGCGGAGAAAAAATTCAGGCGGAGTCGGACGCGATGATCGCGATGAGCGACACGATCGACATCGAAGGAAAAATGCAGGGCGAAGGCATCAGCGGAGTGCTGGGCGGTCTGGCGCGAAAATTCTTGGCGGGCGAGAGTTTCTTCTTCCAAGAGTTGGTGGCGCGGCGCGGTCCCGGAACGGTGTTGTTCGGTCACAGCGAGCCCGGCGGCATTCTCGATCTCGAGCTCGACGGCTCCTACGGTCTGACGGTGCAGAAGAACGGATTTTTGGCGGGCTCCGAGGGCATTCAGGTCGACACTCAAATGCAAAATCTGTCGAGAGGCTTGTTGAGCGGCGAGGGCTTTTTCGTGCTCAACGTTCGGGGGCGCGGGACGGTGTTCGTCTCGAGCTACGGAGTGATCCATCCGATCAATCTCGACGCCGGCGAGGAGGTCCTCGTGGACAACGGACATCTTGTGGCCTGGCCGTCGTATATGGAGTATGACATGCAACGCGCTTCGACGAAGGGCTGGATTTCGAGTTTCACCTCGGGCGAGGGTCTTGTGTGTCGCTTCAGGGGTCCCGGCGTCGTGTTGATTCAGACGCGCAACCCGGGCGGATTCAAGGATTGGATTCGATCGATGCTCCCCGTTGGCGGCGGCTCGAGCAATAAGAGTCTGAGCGATTATCTTTGATATGAATACGAAAACCGGCTCAACGGTCGAGGGCGGCTTGCTCATCGCCGTCTCATTGCTCCTCGGTTTGGCATCAATTTACTTGCCCGTGCTCGGCGCGGTGGTCGAATTTTTTTGGGCGGTGCCGTTCACGGTACTGGTCATCCGCCACGGGCTGTCGCGAGCAATCACGGCGCTGGTCGCCTCGACGCTGCTGATGTTTTTGTTCGTCGGACCGGTGTTGGCGCTCCGATTGTCGATCGCATTCGGACCGATCGGGCTGGCGATCGGATATTGCCTGCAACGGAAATTCAACGCCGTCCAAATTTTCATCGTGACGCTCGGCGCGGCATTTGCGGCGCAAGTGTTGTCGATGGCGTTTTTGTTTTTCGTAATGGACATTGACTTCGTCGACACGCAAGTGACGATGATGCGCGAAGCGTTCAAAGACTCGTTCGTGCTGTATTCGGAGATGGGGGTCGACCAAGCAACGATCGAGCAGGCGCGCGCCTCCGTTGAGCCGACGCTCTCGACGATGATAATGTTGATGCCGACAATCGTCGTGCTGATGGCGTTGGTCAACGCGTTGGTGAGTTATTGGGCGTCGAAAAAAATCCTCCGCAAGCTCGACGTGTCGATGCCCGAGTTCCCGCCCTTCGCCGAGTGGCGCTTCCCGATCGGATTTTTATATTTGATGGGCTTCGCGCTGGTCGGGATGTATTGGGGCTCGACGCGCGACATCGAATTGCTCTCGAGCATGTCGATCAACGCCAACGTGCTGGCAATGTTGGTCGGGCTGATCCAAGGGTTGTCGCTGATCTCGTTTGCGGCGGATCGATATCACCTGTCGAAACTCGTGCGGCGGATGATATACGTGGTGGTTTTTCTCAACGGATTGCTGTTACAAGCGGTGGCGTTCACGGGGCTGTTCGACATGTACTTCGATTATCGGCGGCGGCTGACGCAGAAAAAATGAGCGCGGGGAGGTGAAGTGATGCCGCGAAACTTATCGGCGTGGATCGATCTGGCGTTCGGCTTGATCGTGATGTTGGTGCTGGTCGCGGCGCTGTCATATTACGACCGGGTGTTCGCGCTCGAGGCGTTTGTGTTGTGGGTGGCGCTGGCGTGGTTTGCGTGGGAGCGGTGCAAGGATCGCGGTCGACAGCTGGAGCTCTACGCGCAAAATGTGATCGGCAAGTTCGGCGAGATGGGCAGTTATGCGCTGAAGAATTTGCCGCAGGCGGTGTTGATTGTCAACGGCGACGGGCGGCTGGAGTGGTGCAGCAAAAAGACGAAGACTTATTCCGATAAGACGCCGGAGCAGGGGATGATGCTCGACGAATTTTGGACGGGGCTGATGAACGAGAAGCTCTTCGGCGCGGACGGGGATTACATATTTTCGAGCGGCGATCGGTTTTTCAAGGTGAAGCATACGGCGCTGAAGGTCGAGAACGAAAAGCCGGCGCTGATCGCGTTGTACGTTCGAGAGGTGACCGAGCACGAAAAGCTAAAGAGCGAGTACGCGGCAAGTCGGACGGTGCTGATGTACGTGCAGATCGACAATTACGACGAGATCACGCAGGGGCTGAGCGAGGCGGAGAAAACTTCGCTGATGCTGTCGGTGAACGAGACGCTCGACGCGTGGATTAACTCATTGGCGGGCTTCATGCGGCGGATATCGGACGACACGTACGTGGTGGTGATGGAGCGGCGGCAGCTCGACAAGGCGGTCGTCGAAAAATTTGATGTGCTCGACAAGATGCGGCAGCTGTTGAGCAAAAACCGATTGCCTGTGACGATATCGATGGGGGCGGCGGCGGCGGACAAGCCTTCGACGGAGCAATCGATGAAGGCGTTGGGCGACGAAGCTCAAGCGCGATTGGATTTGGCGCTCGGACGGGGCGGCGATCAGATCGCGGTCAAGCTCGACGGCAAGATGCAATTCTTCGGCGGTCGGACGGCGGCGATGGAGAAGCACACGAAGACGAAGGCGCGGATCGTATCGCATGCGGTTCGAGAGGCGATGGAGAATGCCGACGAGATTTTCATAATGGGGCATCACAACGAGGATTTTGATTGTTTCGGAGCGGCGATCGGCGTGGGCTTTATGGCGCGGCAGTTGGGCAAGCCGTTTCACATCGTGTTGAGCCAGATGAACGAGGGCATCGACAAGCTGGTCGATATTTTGAGAGACAAGGAAGAATACGCGGGCGTGTTTTTGAAGGCGCCGGACCTGACGATGACGTCGTCGATATCGCCGCTGCTGATCGTGGTCGACACGCACATCCCGCACTTGACGGCGGCGCCGGCGCTGTTGGATCGGATCGGGCACGTGATCGTGATCGACCACCATCGGCGGAGCGAGAACTTCATCAAGAATCCGCTGATGGTATACCTCGAGACGTCGGCGAGCTCGACGTGCGAGATGGTGACAGAGCTGATAACGTACTTCGGCGACGACGACGTGGTGTTGACGCGGATGGCGGCGACGGCGCTGTACTCGGGCATCGTGGTGGACACGAAACAGTTTGCGGTGCAGACGGGCGCGCGGACGTTCGATGCGGCATCGTATTTGAAGAGATGCGGCGCGGATCCGGTGATCGTGAGGAACCTGTTTCGATCGGATTACGAGACAACGGTGGCGTTGGCGCAAGCGAAGGCGCGCTCGGAGTATTTCGAGGGCGGCTTTATCATATCGTACATCGACCAAGTGATCCCGAACGTGCAGGTGATCGCGGCGCAAACGGCGGACGCTTTGTTGCGGGTCGAGAACGTACGGATGAGCATCGTATGTTTTCAATTGCGGGATGATGTGGTCGGCATCAGCGCGCGCTCGACGGGGGAGCTCAACGTGCAAGTAATCATGGAGAAATTCGGAGGCGGCGGTCATCAAAACGTGGCGGGCGCGCAAGTCAAGGACGGCGATCTGCCTGACATTCGCAAGCGGCTGATCGAAATCAGTCGCGCCTACATCGAGGAGACGGATAAAATCAAATGACGGAGGCGATTGCGATTGAAGAAGGCATTGATCACCGGCGTGACGGGGCAAGACGGCTCATATTTGTCGGAGCTGCTGTTGACGAAGGGTTACGAAGTTCATGGGCTTGTGCGGCGACATTCGACGCCGAGCACCGCGCGGATCGATCATCTGTTGGCGGGCGGAAAAATCTTTCTGCATTACGGCGATCTGACGGACTCGAGCAATTTACGGCTGCTGATTGATCGGATCGAGCCGGACGAAGTATATAATTTGGCGGCGCAATCGCACGTGGGCGTGTCGTTCGAGGTGCCGGAGTATACGGCGGAGGCGACGGGCGTCGGGACGCTCCGACTGTTGGAGGCGATCCGTCAAAGCGGGCGCCCGATCAGATTTTATCAGGCGTCGACATCGGAGCTGTTCGGGGGGCTGCCGTCGACGGCGCCGCAAAGCGAATCGACGCCGTTTTATCCCAAAAGCCCGTACGGGGCGGCGAAACTCTACGCGTATTGGATCACGGTGAATTATCGCGAGGCGTATAAAATATTTGCGTGCAACGGGATATTGTTCAATCACGAATCGCCGCGACGCGGAGAGGAGTTCGTCACGCGCAAGATCACGACGACGATCGCGCGGATCGTTGACGGGCGACAGGACGTATTGACACTCGGCAATCTCAACGCGAAACGGGATTGGGGCTTTGCGGGAGATTACGTCGAGGGAATGTGGAAGATGCTGCAATGCGATCGACCGTCGGACTATGTGTTGGCGACGGGCGAAACGCACACGGTCAGAGAGTTTGTCGAGGCGGCGTTCGCGGAGGTCGGCATCGAGCTGACGTGGACCGGCTCGGGCGTCGACGAAAAGGGGCGGGATGCCTCGACGGGGCGGGTGTATGTGGCGATCAACGAAAAATATTTTCGACCGTCGGAGGTGGATTTATTATTGGGCGATGCATCGAAGGCGGAGCGGGAGCTGGGTTGGCGGCGCAAAGTCGGATTCCGCGATCTCGTCCGAATGATGGTGCAAGCCGATTTATATCGAAGGGAGTCGTAAATCAATTGGATAAGGGCGCAAAAATTTTTGTGGCGGGGCATCGCGGCATGGTCGGCTCGGCGATCGCGCGGGAGCTTGACCGTCAAGGCTATCGCAACATCATCACTCGAATGCACGCAGAGCTCGATCTCACTCGACAGGCAGAAGTCGAGAATTTTTTTGCCGTCGAGAAGCCCGAATATGTATTTCTTGCCGCTGCGAAGGTCGGAGGCATCGCCGCCAATGCCGAGGCGCCCGCCGATTTCATGTATCAAAATATGATGATCGAGATGAATGTGATCCGCGCGGCGTTCGAGAACGGCTGCAGGAAGTTGGAATTTCTCGGCTCGTCGTGCATATATCCGCGGCTGGCGCCTCAACCGATGCGGGAGGATTGCCTTTTGACTTCGGCGCTCGAGACGACCAACGAGGCGTATGCGCTTGCAAAAATTTCGGGGCTGAAGTACTGCGAATACCTCAACCGGCAATGCGGCGCGGATTATATTTCGGTGATGCCGACGAATCTTTACGGTCCGAACGACAATTATCATCCGACGCGGTCGCACGTGCTGCCGGCGATGATCCGCCGCTTTCACGAGGCGAAAATCAATCGGGCGCCGTCGGTTGTGTGTTGGGGCGACGGCAGTGCTTTGCGCGAGTTTCTTTACGTCGATGATCTTGCGAACTTGTGTGTTTTTCTGATGAACAATTACAGCGGCGATGAGACGGTCAACGCCGGCACCGGCAAGGAAATTTCGATAAAGGCGCTTGCCGAACTCGTCGCGCGGATTGTCGGCTACGACGGTCGGATCGAGTGGGATGCGTCGAAGCCCAACGGCACTCCGCGCAAGTTGCTCGACGTGTCGAAGGCGGCGGCAATGGGCTGGCGCTATAAGACGGAGCTCGAGGACGGCATTCGCCTTGCCTACGAAGACTTTCTTCGCAAAGAGGTGACATAATTGCAGCTGATCTTATTATCGGGCGGCTCGGGCAAAAGACTGTGGCCGATCTCGAATGACTTACGCTCGAAACAGTTCATCAAAATTTTTAAGACAGCCGACGGTCAATATGAGTCGATGCTCCAACGAGTGATGCGTCAGATCGAGCGAACCAACGCGGATGTGCCGATCACCGTCGCCGCTTCCAAATCCCAAGAGACTGTCCTGCGAAAACATCTCGGCGCCCGCGCGGAGATTTCCTTCGAGCCTTGCCGTCGAAATACCTTCCCGTCGATCACGCTTGCCGCCGCCTTCCTCCACGATAAACGCTCCGTCCCGAGCGATGAGCCGATCGTCGTTTGCCCCGTCGATCCCTTCGTCGAGGATCAATTCTTCGGCAAGTTCGTCGAGCTGTCGAGGCTCGTCGTCGAGGACGCCGCGTCGATCGTGCTGATGGGCATCGAGCCGACTTATCCGAGCGAAAAATACGGCTACATCATCCCTTCGACGACCGAGCCGATAAGTGATGTCGTCGAGTTCAAAGAGAAGCCCGATGCGACGACCGCTCAAAAGTATATCAAGCGCGGCGCGCTTTGGAACGGCGGCGTCTTTGCTTTCAAGCTCGGCTACATTCTCGAGCAAGCCGAAAAGATTTTGGGATTCCGCACTCACGAGGCGCTCCTTGAAAATTATGCGGCGCTCGAGAATATCAGCATCGATTACGCGGTCGTCGAGCACGAGAAGAGTATCAAGGTCGTGCGCTACGCGGGCGATTGGAAGGACATTGGCACGTGGAACACGCTGGTCGAGGTGATGGAGACGAATTTTATCGGCGACGTCCGCGCGGATTCTTCGTGTCGCAACGTGCACGTGATCAACGAGCTTGACGTGCCGATCGTGTGCATGGGCTTGAATGATATCATTGCGTCGGCGAGCCCCGAGGGCATTTTGATTTCCGATCGCGAGCACTCGAGTTATATCAAGCCGCTGGTCGAGACGATTCATCAGCAAATTATGTTCGCCGAAAAATCCTGGGGGACGTATCGAGTGATCGACGTCGAACACGACAGTTTGACGATCAAGGTGACGCTCAACGTCGGCAGTCGAATGAGATATCACAGTCATGAGCGGCGGCGCGAGATATGGAATGTGATCGAGGGACGCGGGCTGATAGTGGTCGACGGCGACGTACGCTCGATCGGCGCGGGCGATGTGATCGAGCTGCCGCGCGGTTGCAAGCACACGGTCATAGCCGACAGCCGATTGAAGATCATCGAGGTGCAGCTCGGCGCGGAGATTTCGGTTGATGACAAAACGATTTTCGAGCCGAGGGGAGTGTCGAAAAAATGATCATCGTGCGACTGATCAGCGGGCTGGGCAACCAGCTTTTTCAATATGCGGCGGC
>CAMKFB010000046.1 GCA_946411735.1 uncultured Selenomonadales bacterium | reverse complement strand
GGAAAAATTATTAGTTGCAAATATTGGCGATAGCAGATGCTATTATATAAGAAATAAAATTATCAATCAAATTACACATGATCATAGTGTAGCAGAAGAACTAGTAAGAGAAAAGCAGATAGAAAGAAATTCGGAAAAATTTTTTGTGGAGAAATTTTTGAGCGTGCCTCACGCGTTGACCTTCACGCCGACCGTCGAGATGATCCCGCGCCGCCCGCGCGCTCGATCGAATATTACATTCGGCTGCTTCAACAATTTCATGAAGATCACCGACGATTATTTGAAGTGCGCGGCTGAAATTCTTGCGCGCATCCCGCGCTCCCGACTGATCATTCAAGATACGACTCGGATCGAGGCGCGGCGCCGTCGAATGCTCGAGCGCATAAAAAAAATCCTCCCGCTCGAGCGCGTTGACGTTCGGCTTGGGCGCGATGCTTATCTCGACGATTACGCAGACGTTGATATCGTGCTCGACACATTCCCGTATAACGGCGGCGCGATGACGGCGACGGCGCTTTGCATGAACGTGCCCGTCGTGAGTTTGGCGGGCGATCGATACGGCGCGCGCTTCGGGGCGGATATTCTACGCGCGGCGGGCTTGGAGGAGTTGATTGTCGGCGATCAAAAAAATTTTGTTGAGCGGGCGATCGAGTTGGCGGGCGCTCCGATCGACGTGAGCGATCGGTTGAAGGACTCGGCGTTGCTCGACACGCGGCGCTTCGTTCGAGCCGTCGAAGAAAAATTTATTGACGTTGTCGGGCGCGTCTGATAGAATTTGCGTGTGGAGAAATTAAATACGACGACCGAAGCGGATTCCGGCTTCCTCCAAAGTCCCGGGGTATTCGACTTCTTTGGAGCCGATTAATTTGCGTTTAACCGACTCTCGCGTGCGTCACGTGAACGCTTCGATGATTCTGATGATGAGGTCTGCTGCTGCGATTGTGAGTGCGATTTTTCGTAAGTGCTCATCTCATCACCTCCCTTCGTGGGAGGAAGCCGGTCTTCAGCCGTCGCAACCAAATTCTATCACGCGTTTAAATTTTTGTCCACAATCTTTTCATTGACGGCTTATTTTTTTTGGGGGAGAATAATTATGAGCAAACCGATCGTGGCGGTCGTCGGACGACCGAACGTGGGCAAGTCGACTCTTTTCAATCAGATCGGCAAAAAGAAATTGTCGATCGTCGATGACATGCCCGGCGTCACGCGCGATCGCATCTATATGGACGCCGAGTGGCTCAACCGCGACTTCACGCTCGTCGACACCGGCGGCATCGAACTTGCCTCCGACGATTCGATGCTCAACTCCATTCGCGCGCAGGCGCAAATCGCCATCGACGAGGCGGACGTGATTGTGTTCGTGGTCGACGGGCGCGCGGGCTTGACTGCCTCCGACGAGGAGATTGCCAAGGTGCTTCGTCACGCGCGCAAGCCCATCGTCGTCGCCGTCAACAAAATCGACCACATCAATCTCGACGACAACGTCTACGAATTTTATAATCTCGGGCTGGGCGATCCGATCGGCATCAGCGCCGCCAACGCGCTTAACCTCGGCGATCTGCTTGACGCCGTTACCGACGCCTTCCCGACCGTCGAGCTCGATCAACACGACACCGACGAGATTCGCATCGCGGTGATCGGTCGACCGAATGTCGGTAAGTCTTCGCTCGTCAACAAGATGCTCGGCGAAGATCGGGTGATCGTCAGCGACATCCCGGGCACGACGCGCGATGCCATCGACACGCATTTCGTCAAGGACGGGATCAAATTTACGCTGATCGACACGGCGGGTATGCGTCGGAAGGCAAAAATCGAGCTGCCGGTCGAGCGTTACAGCGTTATAAGATCGTTGCGCGCGATCGACCGCGCGGATGTGGTGTTGATGATGATCGAGGCGCCGGTCGGGATCACCGAGCAGGACGCGAAAATCGCCGGCTACGCTCACGACTCCGGCAAGGGCTGTGTGATCGTGGTCAACAAGTGGGACATTTTCCCCGATAAGCACGACCGCTCGACCAATCGCTTCACCGACGATCTCCGAGTGAAGTTGGGCTTCCTGCAATACGCGCCGGTGTTGTACGCGTCGGCGCTGACGGGGCAACGCGTCAACCGCGTGACGGAGCTGGTCAAATTCGTGGCGGATCAGCAGGCGATGCGCATTCAAACGAGCGTGCTCAACGAATTGCTCCGCGATGCGACGGCAGTCAATCCGCCGCCGACGAAGAAGGGCAAGCAGTTGAAAATTTTCTTCGCGACGCAAGCGGATATTTGCCCGCCGCGCTTCATTTTATTCGTCAACGATCCCGAGCTGATGCACTTCTCGTATTTGAGATTCATCGAAAATAAATTGCGCGAGACGTTCGGATTCGAGGGGGCGCCGTTGAAGTTCGTGGTGCGCGAGCGCGGCGCGAACGAGGACGTTTGACGTCAATAGGCGCGCGTGATAAAATTGCGCTGAACTTTATTGAAGGGAGTTTTTTGATTGGACACGAAGGAACTGCTCACGAAAATTTCCGATCTGCTCGAGAAGGTCGGCGTCAAAGCCGCGCTCAAAAACCCTGAAGTCATCGAGACCATCTACAACGTGATGAGCAAGCACGGCATGAAGGTCGACAAGGGCATCTTCACGATCGTGATGTTCGGGATCGCCAACAGTGAGAAGATCGATATCGGCGCGCTTCTCAACCTCGGCTCAGGTTTGCTCGGCGCGACGGGCGCACAACCGGCGGCTCAAGCACAACCGGCGGCTCAAGCACAACCGGCGGCGCCGGCTGCCAACGCCGCCAATGCCCTCGGAGCGCTCGGCGCTTTGGCGGGAGCAATGGGCGGCGCTCAAGGCGCGGCTCAACCGTCGAGCGCCAACAACGCGGCTAATGCCCTCGGAGCGCTCGGAGCTTTGGGAGCAATCGCGGGCGCAATGGGCGGCGCTCAACAGGCGACGGCTCAACAATCCGCTCAACAGGCGGCGCAGTCCGCTCCTCCTCAGCCCAATCCGCTTGACGCGATCAATGCCATCGCCGGCATCGCCAACGCGCTCAACGCCAACAAAAAATAATTTTGATCGACCATCGAGCGTCCGACTCCGCGTCGGGCGTTTTTTATTGTCGACAGCGCGCCGCCCCCATGTTACAATGCTTAAAAAGGAAGTGATTTTCAATGCAGGAAATTCAATTGAAGTACGGTTGCAATCCCAATCAGATTCCCGCACGGGTCTTCGCCGAGCGCTTACCGTTCACCATTCTCAACGGTCGACCGGGCTATATCAACCTGCTCGACGCGCTCAACTCTTGGCAACTCGTTCGCGAGCTCCGTCAGGCAACCGGTTTGCCCGCCGCCTCCTCGTTCAAACACGTCAGCCCCGCCGGTGCCGCCGTCGGACTCCCGCTCGACGACACTCTCAACAAAATTTATTTCGTCGAGGGCATCGAACTGTCACCGATCGCCGCCGCCTACGTTCGCGCGCGCGGCGCCGATCGCATGAGTTCTTACGGCGACTTCGCAGCGCTCTCCGACGAGTGCGACGCGGCAACCGCCCTTTATCTCAAGCGCGAGGTCTCCGACGGCATCATCGCTCCATCTTACACCCCCGAGGCGCTCGACATTCTCAAATCCAAGCGCAAGGGCTCTTATCTGATTCTCCAAATCGATCCCGATTTCGAGCCGCCCGCCGTCGAGCACAAAGAAATTTTCGGCGTCACTTTCGAGCAGTCGAGGAATAGCATCGCGATCACGCCCGAGTGTCTCGTCGATGTGCCGACCGTCGAAAAAATTCCCGACGACGCCAAGCGCGACCTCCTCATCGCGTTGATCACGCTCAAATACACGCAGTCTAACTCCGTCTGCTACGTCAAGGGCGGGCAGGCGATTGGCATCGGCGCCGGTCAACAGTCCCGCGTCCATTGCACGCGCCTTGCCGGTAACAAAGCCGATATTTGGTGGCTCCGTCAGCACCCGCAGGTTCTCAATCTGCCCTTCCGTGCGGATGTCAAGCGCCCCGATCGCGACAACGCGATCGATGTCTACGTCGGCAACGAGAGCGGCGATCTTCTTGACGGCGACGATTGGAAACGAATTTTTGTCGACAAGCCCGAAGCGCTCACCATCGATCAAAAGCGCGCTTGGATCAGTGAGCTCGACGGCGTGGCGCTTGGCTCCGATGCCTTCTTCCCCTTCGGCGACAACATTGAGCGCGCTCATAAGTCCGGCGTCAAATACGTGGCGCAATCGGGCGGCTCGATTCGCGACGACAACGTCATCGAGACGTGCAACAAGTACGGGATTGCGATGGCGATGACTCACATTCGCCTGTTTCATCACTGAGGGAGGCGCGCGATGGACGAACAAAAAATCGCAGTCATCGTCTACGTCAACGATCAGAATAACATCGACGCCGTCAAACAGATGCTCACGCGCCTCAAAATTCCCCACGGTTTCAAGCCGACGGCGGCGCTGAGTCGCGGCAATCGTTGGCGTGCGTTCAATGATGTGATGCGTGCGAGCGACGCCAAATACAAAATTTATATCGACGACCTCACGGTGATTCTCTATAAGAATATCCTCGACGATCTGATCGAAATTTTCCGCGCGGATGAGAAAATCGGGCTGATCGGCTGTTCGGGCGCGACGATGTTGTCGACCAACGGCAGCTCGTATCAATCGATCAAGCGATGCGGCAAGATGATGATCGGCGCGGATAAAAAACTTTTCGAGTGGCAAAAGATTGACGGTCGATACGGCGAGGTTGAGGCGGTCGACGGATTTCTGATTGCGACGCAGTACGATGTCGATTGGCGCGATGATCTGTTCGATGAAAATTCCTTCGGCGATGTCGCTCAATCGCTCGAGTTCCGTCGGCGCGGCTATAAATGCGTCGTTGCTCGACAGGATCAGCCGTGGTTGTGGCACCGCGCGGAGTCGATGTCGATCAACGAGCCCTGCCGTCAGAAATTTTTGGGCGAGTACTCGATGGAGCTTTATCCGAAGGTGCAAATTTTAATCCCGACATTCAACCGCCCGAAATTTTTTCAAGCGGCGCTCGAAAGCGCGCTCAATCAGACGTATCGCAACATCGAGATTGTCATCAGCGACGACAGCACCGACGAGGCGACCAATGCCGCCGTTCGACCGTACCTTGAAAAAAATCCGCACATAAAATATTTTCGCAACCCGGGCTTCACCGCCGCCGACAACGGCAACTTTTTGAATAAATATCAGCGCGAGCATCCCGAGGCGGAGTATTTCAGTTGGCTGCTCGACGACGATTTGTTTCATCCGACGAAGCTCGAAAAGATGGTGGAGGTGTATCGCAATGAGCCGACGGTTTCGTTGGTGACTTCGCGGCGGCACAACATCGACGAAAACGGGCGTGTGATCGGCGAGATGGAGCCGTTGCACGATCGGACGGCAAGGTTGTCGGGCGAAGAGGTGGCGAAGCAGCTGTTGATGTTCACGGCGAATCGGATCGGGGAGCCGACGACGGTGCTGCTCAACAAAAAATTTCTCGTCGACGAGGACAAGAAACATTGGCGGCGGCGCCCGAATATGATTGACAGTCCGAACGCGCTGGGCGATTATTCGCAGTGGCTGTATCTGCTTGAGCGGGGCGATTTGTTTTGGATCAACGAGGTGCTGAGCGCGCGGCGGGTGCACGGCGGTCAAGATTCGCAACAGGTGGGAACGTGGGTGATGATCTACATCAACTTCGCGGAGGAGGTTGCGGAGTTTTGGCGACGGAAAAAATTCCTGACGACCGATGCGGAGTTGCGACACACGATCATCGTTTGGTTGACGAAGGCGGCGAGCGCGTTGCAACGCGGCTTCCTCGAGAATTACAACGGTCGGGAGATTCCGATGATGGAGCGGACGATCACGGCGATGACGCAGGCGCTTTACAACGGAGGTAACATCAAACTGCCGTCGTGGGGCAAGCTCGATCGGAAGGGGTCTTAAGTTTGAAAGTGGTACTGTTGGCGGGGGGCTTGGGCACGCGCATTCGCGAGGAGTCGGAGTTCATTCCCAAGCCGATGATCGAAATCGGCGGGCGCCCAATCCTCTGGCACATCATGAAAATCTATTCGCACTTCGGCTTCAACGAGTTCATCATTTGCGCGGGCTATAAACAGCACATCATCAAAGAATTTTTTGCGCGGCACCGCCTTTACAACTCCGACGTGACGTTTGATTTCACCGACGGCGGCAAGGTGACGGTGCACAACGATTTTTCGGAGCCGTGGAAGGTGACGGTGATTAACACCGGCTACGAGACGAACACCGGCGGTCGGCTGATGAAAATCCGTCCGTATCTCAACGGCGAGCGATTTATGATGACGTACGGCGACGGCGTCTCCGATGTCGACATCAACGCGCTGATTGCCTTCCACGAGACGCACGGCAAGACGGTGACGCTCACTTCGGTGCATCCGGCGACGCAATTCGGCGTGATCGAGTTCGACGGCAATCAGGTGAAGGCGTTTCGAGAGAAGACGCAGAAAGATGTGGTCGACATCAACGGCGGCTTCATGGTGATCGAGCCGAATGTGTTCGATTACATCACGGGTGATTACATGTTCGAAAACGAGCCGATGAATCGGATGGTGGCGGCAGGCGAAGTGATGGCATATAAGCACAACGGATTTTGGCAGTGCATGGATACGATTCGCGACAAGCGCAATCTCGAGGCGCTTTGGAATTCGGGGCGCGCGCCTTGGAAACTCTGGAGCTGATTATTTTTGAGGAATAAAGCATGTTTGTAGACAAAAATTTTTGGGCAGGAAAAAAAGTTTTCATCACCGGTCATACCGGTTTTAAGGGAGCATGGCTCTCATTTATTTTGAGCAACTTCGGCGCCGACGTGATCGGCTATGCGCTCGAGGCGCCGACGACGATCAGCATCTTTAACCTTCTCAAGCTGACGAAGATGATGCACTCGATCCGCGGCGACGTGCGCAACTTCATGGTGTTGCGAAAGATGATCGCGCAATATCAGCCGGAGATCGTATTTCATCTGGCGGCGCAGCCTTTGGTACTCGAGGGCTATAACAATCCGCCGCTGACGTACGAGACGAACGTGATGGGCACGGTGAATTTGCTCGAGAGCATCCGGCGGGTGGACAGCGTGCGGTCGTTCGTCAACGTCACGACGGACAAGGTTTATTACAATCACGAGTGGGAGTACGGCTATCGCGAGACGGATTTGCTTGACGGGATCGATCCGTATTCGAACAGCAAGAGTTGCTCGGAGCTGGTGACGAATTGCTATACGCGGAGTTTTTTCTACGATCGGCAGATAGCGGTGTCGACGGCGCGTGCGGGGAATGTGATCGGCGGCGGCGACTTTGCGGAGCATCGAATCATTCCCGATTGCGTCCGCGCGGCGCTCAAGCATGAGAAGATCGAGGTGCGCAACCCGCATTCCGTTCGACCGTATCAGCATGTATTCGAGCCGTTGTTTGCGTACATGATGATCGCGGAGGCGCAGTACAACGATCCGATGTACGCGGGCAATTACAATGTGGGACCGGACCCTGACGATTGCATTACGACGGAAAATCTGGTGAGCATGTTTTGCGGGCTGTGGGGCGAGGGGCTCGAGTGGACGGCGAAGCAGATCGAGCAGCCGCACGAGGCGAGTTTTTTGCGGCTGGATTGCTCGAAACTGAAGGCGACGTTCGGTTGGGAGCCGCGTTGGTCGGTGCGAGAGGCGCTCGAGAAGACGATCGAGTGGACGAAAACGTATCGAGAAAAGGATCGGCTGATCGATTGCATGTCGGCGCAGGTGGAGGAATATATGAATGAGGTGGTTTGATGACGCGCGAGGAGTTGCGCGACGAGATTTTGTCGATGGTGAAGCGCTATCACGACGAGTATCACGTCAAGAAAAAGTTTGAGGCGGGCGATCGGATCAACTATGCGGGGCGGGTGTACGACCACGAGGAGATGTGCAATCTGGTCGACAGCGCGCTGGAGTTTTGGCTGACGGCGGGTCGGTATGCGGAGCAATTTGAGCGCGGGCTGGCGACATATCTCGGCGTGAAGTATTGCGCGGCGGTGAACTCGGGCTCGTCGGCGAATCTGATCGCGTTCATGACGTTGACATCGCCGCTGTTGAAGGAGCGGCGGATCGAGCGCGGCGACGAGGTGATCACGGTCGCGGCGGGCTTTCCGACGACGGTTGCGCCGATCATTCAGTACGGGGCGGTGCCGGTGTTCGTCGACGTGACGATCCCGCAATACAACATCGACGTGACGAAATTGGAAGCGGCGCTGAGCGCTCGGACGAAGGCGGTAATGATCGCGCACACGCTTGGCAATCCGTTCGATCTGTCGACGGTCAAGAAGTTTTGCGACGCGCATAATTTGTGGTTGGTCGAGGACAATTGCGACGCGCTCGGCTCGAAATACGAGCTTGACGGCGTCGAGCGTTTGACGGGGACGGTCGGCGACATAGGCACGTCGAGTTTTTATCCGCCGCATCACATGACGATGGGCGAGGGCGGCGCGGTCTACACCAACAATCCGTTGCTCAACAAAATCATTCGCTCGTTTCGAGATTGGGGGCGTGATTGCGCGTGTCCTTCGGGGCGCGACAATTTTTGCGGGCATCGTTTCGACGGGCAATACGGCGAACTGCCGCGCGGCTATGATCACAAGTATGTGTACTCACATTTCGGATATAATTTGAAGGTGACGGAGATGCAGGCGGCGATCGGTTGCGCGCAGCTGAAAAAGTTGCCGTCGTTTGTGGAGAGTCGGCGGCGGCATTTTGATCGATTGATGTGCGGGCTGAGCGATCTCGAGGAGAAGTTCGTACTGCCGGAGGCTTGCGCGCATTCGACGCCGAGTTGGTTCGGATTTTTGCTGACGTGTCGCGCGGGGATCGATCGGTCGGTGATCGTCAGGTATATCGAGGGGAAAAATGTTCAGACGCGCATGCTTTTTGCGGGCAATCTGATCAAGCATCCGTGCTTTGATCGGCTCCGCGCGGAGTGTAAAGGCTATCGAGTAGTCGGCGGGCTCGAGAACACCGATCGGATAATGCGCGACACATTTTGGATCGGGCTGTACCCGGGCATGACCGACGAGATGATCGATTACATGATCGAGGCGGTTCGCGCGGCGGTGATTTGAAGGAGGGCGATATTTTGCGGAGTGAAGAATTGGCGTGGCGAATCCGGCGGCACGTGATCGAGATGGCGCATACGGCGCACGGCTCGCACGTGGGCTCGGCGCTGTCGATAGCGGACATAGTCGCCGTTCTTTACGGTGAGTTTGTCGAGCCGGGCGCGCTTGAGCGTCGGGACAAAAACCGCACGCGAATTGTTTTGAGCAAAGGACATGCGGGGGCGGCGATCTACGCGGCGCTGGCGGAGATCGGACTGATGCCGATCGAAGAGCTCAAGACGCATTACGCTGACGGCAGTCGACTATCGGGGCATGTTTCGCACAAAGGATTGACGGGGGTGGAGGTCTCGACGGGCTCGCTCGGTCAAGGCGTGGGGATGGCGGCGGGCATGGCATTGGCTGGCGCGCGCGACGGTCTCGAGTACAGGACGTTTGTGATCGCGGGCGACGGAGAATGCGACGAAGGCGCTATCTGGGAAATGGCGCTGTTCGCTCGACAGCAGCGGCTGAATCGCTTGACGTTGATAGTCGATCGGAATGAGCTGCAGGCATATGGTTTGACTGCCGAGATAATGGATTTGCTTGATCTCGGGAAAAAATTTGAGGCGTTCGGTTGGCGGGCGGTCGACGTCGACGGGCATGATCACGAGCAATTGCGACGGGCGCTGTCGAAGATCGACGAGACGCGTCCGACGGCGGTGATTGCGCATACGGTCAAGGGCAAGGGCGTCTCGTTCATGGAGAATAATAATTTGTGGCATTACCGCGATCCGCAAGGCGCGGATTATGAGAATGCGGTGCGCGAATTGGAGGCTTGTCGACCGTGAGGAATGCGTTTATAAATGAATTGCACCGATTGGCGGCGGCGGACGAAAGAATTTTTCTGTTGGCAGGCGATTTGGGCTTCGGAGTGCTCGACAAATTTCGTCAGGATTATCCCGACAGATTCATCAACGCGGGCGTGGCGGAGCAAAATATGACGGCGGTGGCGGCGGGGCTGGCGCTCGAGGGGCGGACGGTTTTTACGTACTCGATCGGCAACTTCACAACGCTGCGTTGCCTGGAGCAGATCAGAAATTGCGTGGCGTATCACGGCGCGAACGTCAAAGTGATCTCGGTGGGGGCGGGGCTGTCATACGGGGCATTGGGCGTGACGCATCACGCGACGGAGGATTTGTCGATAATGCGGGCGCTGCCGAATATGATGGTCTTTTCGCCGGCGGATGCGCTCGAGGCGGTCGCGATCGCGAAGGCGGTTTGCGAAGTCGAGGGCGCGTGCTACATTCGATTGGGGAAGGGGCGCGAGTCGCTGATTCATCAAAGACCGATCGAAGGGTACGAGATCGGTCGGGCGATAAAAATTTTTGCCGGCGACGACGCGAGGATCTTTTCGACGGGTGCGATCGCATTTGAAGCGCTGAAGGCGGCGGAGTCTTTGCGCGCGCGAGGCTTGAGCGTGGGCTTATATACCTTCCCGACGATCAAGCCGATCGATCGAGGCGTGATCGAGGAATGTGCTCGACGGTGCCGCTTGCTCGTGACGGTTGAGGAGAATAACATCGTCAGCGGCTTCGGCTCGGCGGTGGCGGAGATCATTTCGGAGCTCGACGGTCGTGTTGCGATGCTGAGACGAATCGGATTGCGAGACGAATTTGCATCGATCGTCGGCAGCCAAGAATTTCTCCGCCGTCAATATCGACTCACGCGCGAAGAAATTTTTGCGTTGATTGAGATCGCCCTCACGGACGGGGGAGGGGGGCGAGCGGCTAATCATCTCGTCAAATATTTTCTTTGGGATTATTTGTTGTCTGCTTTTGCGGCGGCGATTATTTTTGATCGGCGCGCGCGGGAGCAGATTTTTTATTTCTCGGCGGAGGTGATGCAATGAAAACGACGGTGGCGAAGTACATCGCCGATTTTTTTGTCAAGCACGGGATCAAAAATAATTTTACGGTGACGGGCGGCGGCGCGATGTTTCTCAACGATGCGCTCGGACATCATCCCGAAATGATTAGCACGTATCATCATCACGAGCAAGCGGCGGCGATCGCGGCGGAGGGCTTTGCGCGGTTGACGAATCGACCGGCGTTGGTGTGCGTGACGACGGGTCCGGGCGGGACGAACGCGTTGACGGGAGTGCTCGGCGCGTGGCTCGACTCGATCCCGATGTTGGTGATCTCGGGGCAAGTAAAATTCTCGACGACGATCGCCTCAACCGATGTGCCGCTCCGACAACTCGGCGATCAAGAGTTCAACATCGTCGACGCGGTACGCTCGATGACGAAGTTCGCGGAAATGATCGTCGAGCCGACGGAGATCAGGCGCTGCCTTGAGCAGATGCTTTACCTTGCGACGCACGGTCGGCCGGGACCGGTGTGGTTGGATGTGCCGCTCAACGTGCAATCGGCGCCGATCGAGACGGACGATCTAAAACCGTTCGAGCCGTCGAGGGAGCTGCGCGCGATCGAACAGCCCGCCTTCGACGAGATTTTGATCCCGACGATCCTCGAGCGGATCAAGCGCTCGAAACGACCGGTGATCTACGCGGGCAACGGCATCAGACTGTCGGGCGCGTATGATAAGTTCATCGAACTGATCGAGCGATTGAAAATCCCTGTTGTGACATCGTGGGACGCGCACGATCTGATGCGGGACGATCACGAGTGCTTTGCGGGGCGCCCGGGGACGGTCGGGACGCGCGGCGGCAATTTTGTCGTCGAGAGCGCCGATCTGCTGTTGATCCTCGGTTGCCGCCTCAACATTCGGCAGATCAGCTACAACTATGCGGACTTCGCGAAGGGCGCTTATAAGATTATGGTCGACATCGACGACGGCGAACTTCGCAAGCCGACGCTCACGATCGATTTTCCGATCCGCGCGGATGTGCGCGACGTGATCGAATCGCTGTCGAATGTCGAATATCAGCCGACGGAGGCTCAGCTCGAGTGGTTGAGGCGGGCGCATGAGATGGGCGGGAAGTATCCGGCGGCGCGGGCGGAGTTTTTCGAGACGCCCAAGCCGATGAATCCGTACGCATTCATGAAAAAATTTTTTGATCGGCTCGAGGAGAATGAGATCGTGGTGTGCGGCAACGGCAGCGCGGCGGTAATTTCGTTCCAAGCGGGCGCCTTCAAACGCGGTCAGCGGTTGATAACGAACTCGGGTTGCGCGTCGATGGGTTACGGCTTCCCCGCATCGATCGGTTGCGCGGTCGCCCGAGGTGATCGGCGGGTGATCTGCATCGACGGCGACGGCAGTTTTCAGATGAATCTTCAAGAGCTGCAGACGGTCATTTACAATCGGCTCGACCTCAAGATTTTGTACATCAACAACAACGGCTATCACTCGATTCGTCAGACACAAACGAATTTATTCGAGCCGCCGTTGGTGGGCGTCTGCGACGGCAACGGGTTGAGCTTCCCCGAAATCGGTCGGATCGCGGACGCTTACGGACTGAAGTTTTATCGGATCGACGATTTAAACGGGGCGGACGGAGTGATCGACGAATTTTTGTCGAGCGAAGGCGCGGCGTTATGTGAGATCGTCGTCGACGTTCGTCAAAATTTCGAGCCGAAGTTGGCGTCGAAGCGATTGCCCGACGGTCGGATCGTGTCGCCGCCGCTCGACGACATGTCGCCATTCCTGCCGCGCGAAGAATACGAGCGCAACAAAAAATTGTCGACAATCGGCGAGGACACGTTGCGATGAATAAGACTGTTGAGCTGCTCGACTGCACGTTGCGCGACGGCGGTTACGTCAACGATTGGCAGTTCGGGCATGACAAGATTTTGGAGATTTTTTCGCGGCTGGTAAGCGCCGGCGTCGAGTACATTGAGATCGGATTTCTCGATGCGCGCCGCTCTTTCGACATTGACCGCACAATTATGCCGAACACTCAAGCTGCCGACCAAATTTTTGCCGACGTCGATAAGGGCGCGGCGACCGTGCTGGCGATGATCGATTACGGCACCTGCCCGATTGAAAATCTTGCGCCTTGCGACGAGACTTTCATCGACGGCATCCGCGTCATTTTCAAAGAGCACAAGATGTATGACGCGCTCGAGTTTTGCCGCCGCGTCAAGGCGCTCGGCTACAAAGTTTTTGCGCAGATGGTCTCGGTCACCACTTACACCGATGAGGCGCTCGTCGAGTACGCGCGCGCCGTCAATGACGTCCGCCCGTTCGCGACTTCCATGGTCGACACTTACGGTCTGCTCGACGACGCGCAACTGTTGCACATCTTTGACATCCTCGATCGAAATGTCGCTCAATCGATCCGCCTCGGCTTCCACGCCCACAATAATTTTCAGCTCGGTTATGCAAACGCGCGCGCCTTCCTCGATCACGACACTCCTCGCGGAGTGCTCGTCGACGGCACGCTCTACGGCATGGGCAAAAGCGCGGGCAATGCGCCGCTGGAACTGTTGATGCTTTATATGAATGAGCGCTTCGGAAAAAATTACGACGCGTCGCAGGCGCTGGAGGCGATCGACAACGTCATCCTCGACATTTATCGGCGGCAGTATTGGGGCTATAATTTGTTCTTCTACCTGTCGGCGGCGGCGCGCTGCCACCCGAATTACGTCTCGTATCTGATGGCGCGGCGGACGCTGTCGGTCAAGCAGATCGTCACGATCCTCAACGGCATCGAGCCCGATAAGAAACTGCTTTACGACTCGAATTACGCCGAAAAAATTTATCTCGAGTATCAATCGATCGAGTGCGACGACGCGGCGGCTTTGAAAAAACTCCGCGCGGAGCTCGACGGTCGCGACGTGCTGTTGATCGGACCCGGCAACAATATCAAGCGGCAGCGGTCGAGAGTGCGGGCGGCGCTCAAGAAGGCGGCGCCGATTGTGATCGCGGTGAATTACGCGCCTACGGATTTTACGGTCGATTACATTTTCCTGACCAACGCCAAGCGCGGTACTCAACTGCAATACGATCTGCACGGCAATCGAAACGCGGCGGCGAAGATCATTGCCACATCGAACGTGACGAAGGCGGAAGGCTCCTTCGATTACGTTCTCAATTACGGCTCACTGATCGATCGAGACGCGGAGATCATCGACAACTCGTTGGTGATGCTGTTGAAGGCGATGATCAAAATCGGCGTGAGGAAAATTTTCTTGGCGGGCTTCGACGGTTACTCGAAACGTGCCGACAATCATTTCGATGTGAGCCGCGAATACGGTTTCGTCAAGGCGAAGGCGGAATATCTCAACTGCTACGTCAGAGATTTTCTCGCCATGCTCGACGGCGCGCTCGAGATCGAGTTCGTCACCGACTCGCGCTATCGGACTACGGCATGAAAAAATTTTTTGTGCAAAGGCGCATTGTCTGTTATAATGTCGACGATAAATCCCATCGAAAGGAGAATTTGTATGTTGCACACTCTCAAAAACGATTTCCTCCAAATCACCGTCGACGACCACGGCGCCGAGCTCAAATCGATCACCGGCGTCAGCGATGGCACCGAATATCTCTTCAACGCCGACCCCAAATGGTGGAAGTACTCTTCGCCTGTCCTCTTCCCGATCGTCGGCAAGCTCGTCGGCAATAAGTATCGCGTCGACGGCAAAGAATATGAGCTCCCCGGGCACGGCTTCGGGCGCATTTCCGATTACACCTGCATTCGCGAGACCGAGGACGAAGTTGCTTTCGCCCTCGATTGGTCGGAGAAAACGCTCGAGGTTTATCCCTTCAAATTCCGTCTCGAGATCGCCTACGTCCTGCGCAAGAACGAGGTCAAGGTGATGTGGACCGTCAAAAATGTCGACGACAAACCGATGTACTTCTCGATCGGCGCCCATCCCGCGATCCGTTGCCCGATTGTCGAGGGCGAAACTTTTGATGACTGCTTCCTCGAGTTCAACGTCGCCGAAAAATCCGCGCGGATTCCGCTCGATCCCTCTGGTCCCTTGACGCACGATCGCATCCCGACCATCGACGGCAAAATCCTCAAGCTCAATTACGAACTGTTCAAAGGCGACGCGCTCGTATTCGACGATCTTAAATCCGACGAGATTTCGATTCGCTCCCGCAAGAGCCCCAAATCCGTCACGCTCCGCGCCAAGGGCTTCCCCTTCTGGGGCATTTGGACGCCGGATAAGGGCGGCGCGCCTTTCCTGTGCATCGAGCCGTGGCACGGGCACGCCGACTTTATTGACTTCAAGGGTGAGCTCAAGGATAAGGACGGCATCCGCACTCTCGAGGCGAACGAATCCTTCAACGCCGGCTACTCCTTCATCATCAAAGAACACATTTGATCGTGATCCGAAATTTTCTCGAGCACAATAAAAAAAGCCTCGCGTCGATCGCCGCTGTCGAGTTGACGCGGGGGCTTTTTATTGTCATCATCGCCCTATCGTTCACCGATCTCATCGTCGAGCGAACAGGCATAATTTTTTTATTCGGCGCGCTCTGCCTGCGGATCGCGATCGACAACGCACGAGAGAAAATTTTTTGTCGGCTGGCATCGAAGGTAAAAATCGAGTGCCGAAAAAAAATCCACGCCGCCGTCTTTGATCACAACCGTCAATCGCTCGAAAACGGCGAACTGTTGACGCTGATCTTCGACACCGTTGCCGCGCTTGAGCAATTCATCATCCGAGTGCTGCCGACCGTTGCCTCGATGCTCATCTTGACGCCGCTGATTTTAATCGTCGCCGCCTTTGTCGACCCCATCTCCGCGCTGATATTCTTAGTCACGCTGCCGATCGCGCCGTTCCTGTTATATCTGATCGGGCGCGCCGTCGGAGATCGCAACGCGAAGGCGCAAAACCTCCTCATAAAACTCAACGCCGACTTCGACGAGTTGCTCCGCGCGGTGCCGACGCTCAAGATGTTTCATCAGACCGCACCCGCCGTCGAACGCCTTCAATCGATCTCGCAACGCTCGACCGCCGCCATACTCGACGTGTTGAGACTGGCATTCATATCAGCCTTCGCACTCGAGTTGATTACCACTTTGGCGATCGCGCTCGTCGCCGTCACGTGCGGGCTCCGCTTGAGCGCGGGAGCGATCGAATTTCGCGCCGCCTTCTTCATATTACTCCTCGCGCCGGAGTTCTTCGCTCCGATCAGACAATTGGGCGCCGCCTTCCACTCCTTCATCGACGCCCGTCAAGCGCTCGACCGATTAAAACCTTTCCTCATCGTCGAAAAAATTCCGCGCGGAGCCGTCGAAAAAACGCCGATGCCGCCGTCGATCACCGTCGAGAATGTTTCCTTCACCTACCCGCATAAATTGACGCCCGCACTCGTCGAGCTCAACCTGACGATCGAAGCGGGCAAAATCACCGTGATCAAGGGCGAAAGCGGCGCGGGCAAATCGACCCTGCTCAAATTGATCGCGGGGATCAACCGCCCGACCGTCGGCGAGATTTTTATAAACGACCTGCCGATGTCGAGAACGGATCGTCAATCGCTCCTCGAGAAGATCGCTTACGTCCCGCAACAGCCGCATTGGTTCCAAGCCTCGTTTCTCGACAATGCGACGGTCTTCAACGGCGATGAATCGATCAAAAAACTTGTCGCCGAAGTCGGTTTGACCGTCGAAAACCATGATCTCAGTCGCGGGCAATTACAGCGGCTCGGATTGTTGCGGGCGCTGTTGAAGATCGAGCGCGGCGCTTCGATCGTGATCCTCGACGAGCCCACCGCCGGTCTCGACCTCAATACCGAACGCTTGATCCTCGAACTCATAAAAAAAATCGGTCGCCGACGTACGATCGTGATTGCCGCACATCGACCGACCGTTATCGAATCGGCTGATCGAATTATCGATTTGGACAGTTAGCGCCCGTGCGGCGCGGGCAAATCGACGCTGCTGAAGTTGATCACGGGGCTCAACCGCCCGACCGTCGGCGAGATTTTTATAAACGACCTGCCGATGTCGAGAACGGATCGTCAATCGCTCCTCGAGAAGATCGCTTACGTCCCGCAACAGCCGCATTGGTTCCAAGCCTCGTTTCTCGACAATGCGACGGTCTTCAACGGCGATGAATCGATCAAAAAACTTGTCGCCGAAGTCGGTTTGACCGTCGAAAACCATGATCTCAGTCGCGGGCAATTACAGCGGCTCGGATTGTTGCGGGCGCTGTTGAAGATCGAGCGCGGCGCTTCGATCGTGATCCTCGACGAGCCCACCGCCGGTCTCGACCTCAATACCGAACGCTTGATCCTCGAACTCATAAAAAAAATCGGTCGCCGACGTACGATCGTGATTGCCGCACATCGACCGACCGTTATCGAATCGGCTGATCGAATTATCGATTTGGACAGTTAGCGCCCGTGACGCATCGAATTGACGGGAATGTTGGCGATGAGCGCCACCGAATCGGCGTCATTGGCCAGCGATATCTCCATCTCCTTCTGATTGACGTCCATATAGTTGGAGATGACCGCAATGATGTCGTTTTTGAGGCGCTCCATCACCTCGGGCGAAACGCTCGCGCGGTCGTGGATGAGCACCACGCGGAGCCGCTCCTTGGCGATTTTGCCCGAAGGTTTTTCGCTGCGCCCGAAAATCTTCATGAGGGTATCGATAAGCATTTGACAACCCTCCCGTCAGATGAGCCCGAGGAATCTTTTCAGTTTAGCAAAGAAACCTTCCTTGGGCGCCTTGAGGAACGGAACGCGCTCGCCGCACAGCCGCGCGACGATATTCTTATACGCCTTGCCCGCCATCGAATCGGACATGGTGATAACCGGCTCGCCGCGGTTGGTGGCCATAATGACCATTTCGTCCTCCGGTACCTGCCCGATGCACTCAATCGAGAGAATCTCGTCGATGTCGCTCATATCGAGCATATCGCCCTTTTCGACCATCTGATGACGAATGCAGTTGACGATGAGCTTGATGTTGCTCTTGTCGGCGCGCCCGAGCTCACCGATAATCTTGTCGGCGTCGCGCACGGCGGAAATCTCCGGTTTGGTGACGACGATGGCGCATTGAGCGGCGGCAATCGCCGTCTTGAATCCGTCCTCGATGCCGGCGGGGCAATCGATCAGGATGTAATCGAACTCGGCGCTCATCTCTTTACAGAGCGCGATCAGCTGATCGCCGTTGACGGCGGATTTGTCCTTGACTTGCGACGTGGGCAGCAGCATCAAATTTTTATATTTCTTGTGCTGGACGAGCGCCTTTTTGTACGGTTGGCGACCGCTGGTCACGTCGACGAGATCGTACATAATGCGGTTCTCGAGCCCGAGCAGCAGATCGAGATTGCGCAGACCGGTGTCAACGTCGATGAGCGCGACGCGGAAGTTGCGCATCGCCAGCCCGACGCCGATGTTGGCAGTGGTGGTGGTTTTGCCGACGCCGCCCTTGCCCGACGTGATTACGATTATTTCACTCATAAGTTTTTGCTCCTTTTTTGATCCCGCTCCTTTTAA
>CAMKFB010000045.1 GCA_946411735.1 uncultured Selenomonadales bacterium | reverse complement strand
AGCCGAACACATCGACTACAAAGAGGAAGTGTGGGAACATACCTATTGTGCTGATCCACCCTGGACGATCATCAACGTCGGCGAAGATGACATCCGCCTTTTCTTCGCCATAGACAAGCTCTGGAAGATCGTTTTGATGAACAATTTTAAAGGCGCGTTGCCGAACGGAATAAATTTGGATACTCCGATCGAAGAGGCGCTGAAACTCGATCCGACGTTAAATTTCGATGATGACGATGAGATTTATATATCACCGAAGGGATATTGGGTGGAATATAGTTATGTGACGGAGAAGTTGTGTTCGATCTCAATCTTTATTCCTGTAGTCGAGCGCGACGAATTTTACGAGTACAAGTGGTGAGGACAATGATTGATTTGACCACGCCGATAGTGCCATTCAAGGGTACGGGGATATTCGAGCTCTACGCTGATTATAGAGACGTGGTTGCTCGAATGCAAGCAAACTGTATCGACTACAAAGAGGAAGTGTGGGAACATACCTATTGTGCTGACCCGCCTTGGACGATTATTACCGTCGGCAACAACGCAGACATTCAACTGTTCTTCGCCAAGGATAAGCTCTGGAAAATCGTTTTTCAAAATGACTTTAAAGGCTCCTTACCTAATGGCATCAATCTTGACACACTGATCGATGAAGCGCAAAAGATTGATCCGACATTGAAATTCAATGATGATGATGAAATTTACGAGTCGTCCGAGGGGTATTGGATTGAAGATAATTTGGATACAAGAAAACTATGGTCGATCTCAATTTTTATTCCTGTGGTCGAGCGCGATGAATTCTACGAGTACAAGTGGTGAGGACAATGATTGATTCTCGGAGGACGCGAAAAAATTTTAAATGTCATTGCATTGCGCGAAGCGCTCTGCTATAATCACACAAAATAAAAGGAGGAATTTGTTTTGATTCAAATCAACAAGAAACAGGTAAAAATCATCAGCATCGTGATTGCTGTTCTGTTCATCGGCAGCGTGGTCGCAATCGCGCTGACGCAAACGGCGCCGGGCGTGGCGAGCGCGGCGGGCGGCAACGTCGGAGTGATCGACTATCGGCAGGTAATGAGTCAGCATCCGGACCTCAATACGGTCGAGCAACAAATGCAAACGGCAATCGCCGACGTCAAGAAGGAGTTCGAGGAGAAATCCGCGGGCATGAACGATCAGGAGAAGGCGGATTACTATCAGCAGAGCCAATTGCGGCTCCAACAAAAGCAACAAGAGCTTGTGGCGCCGATAGAGCAATCGATCCAGGACGCGATCAAAAAGGTCGCCGATAATAAGGGCTTGCAGATCGTTGTCGAGAAGACTGCCGTGATTTACGGCGGGCAGGATATTTCGCAGGACGTCATTAATCGACTCGGCAAAAAATAATTTGGTGGGCGTGACCTTCCGATCGGTATAATTTTACTCGGGGCTCGCGCCCCATTTTTTTAGGAATATGAACAAATCGCTTTGCGCGGGACTCGCGCTGATTGCAACAGTCGGGGCGCTCGGCTATGTGTACGTGAGCGATCAACCCGAGCCGCCCCCGCCTTCGTCGACAACTCCCGTCAAAAAAATTGCCCCGCGCGACGGGGTCGGTTGTGTTGATCTCAAGCGCTTGATCGAGGATCAGTTTGATGGTGTTCGCTTCGCTCATCTCGACGAGCGGGAGCATTTTATTCGCTTGGAGTTAAATAATGCGATGCGCCCGATTGTGCTCGAGGAACCGATGGTCGAGTCAAAGCCGTTCGATGATTCGGTGTGGCAAAAAAATGCGCAGACGATCATCAGCGAGGCGGCGGAGATCGGTCGTCGGCAAAAGCAGGCGGCGGAGGAATATCGGGCGGCGACGGAGGCGGAGTATCTCAAGCGGCGAGACGAGATTAACGGGCAATTTTTGAACGAGATGTTCAATATTCGAATGAAGTTGCAGAACGCGAAGGTGATGCGACTGACGGAGGAAGAAATTTCGGCGCTGGAAAATCGGATGACGGAGCTGCAGCACGAGCGCGGCGAAATTCAACGTGCACTCGAGGAGCAATGGGCACAAGAAATAGTCGCGCACGCGGAGGAGTCGATCAAAGACGACGTCGAAAAACTTCGTGCTCAAGCGCAGGTGTCAATGGAGCGTGTGAAGGCGCAGGCTCGAGAGGAGCAGGAAGCGGCGCAAGCCCGCAATCGGGCGGTGATGGAACGGTCGCAAGCGGCGATGGAGCGCCAACAATTGGTGCAGACGCTCCGACACGAACTTGAGGACGTGCTCAACGAGCGGCAGGCGCTTGAGGCTCAGGTACTTCGCGAGATCGAGGATGAGACGGTCCGCCTGGCGGTCGTCCACAATCTGTCGATGGTGTTGATGCGGCGCGAGCTCGAGGATCGGGACAAATTTTATCCGTTCGATTTCGAGACGGAATATAATTTTGATCTCAACACTCCGCGCGGATCGGGAGCGGTGGTATTTTCGACGGCGCGAACGCTCGACTTGACGGATGATCTGATAAAAGAGTTGAAACGGCGCCGGACGTAAAGGAGAATGGCATTGAGCAGAAAAATATTATGCGCGGCATTGTTGGCGACGTCGATGTTGGCGAGCGGATGCGGCGAAATAAACGTGGGCTATGCGGATTACGAAAAATTATTGGACACGCCGCAGATAAAGGCGGTGCTCGACGAGGGCGAGGCTAAGGCGCGCGAAATACAGCAGGCGGCGGAGACCGAATTGGCGGGGCGCGAAGACTTGACGGAAGAAGAAATACAGAAGGTGCAGATGGACGTGCAGCGCAAGCTGGCAGGGATTCAACAGGCGTACTTCACGCAATACACGCAAAAAATGAACGCGGCGGCGGAGGCGGTGTCGAAAGAAAAATCGCTGGAGATCATCGTTGACAGCTCGGAGGAGCAGAAAATGATATTGATGGGCGGCGTCGACGTCACGGCGGATCTCGTACAGAAATTACAGTAGGTGAGCGCGCGATGGAAAAAAATCTGAAGGAAATCGCGCGGCTGCTCAACGGTTCGGTGTCGACCGCCGATGCCGAAGTCAAAGTAAAAAATCTCGGCAACATCTCGAATGCGGTCGAGGGCGATTTGATTTTTGCGGTCGACGGTCATATCGAAGAGGCGGCACGCTCAAAAGCGTCGGCGGTTTTGATTCCGCTCGAGGTCAAGGAATTTCCGTTGCCGTCGATCCGCGTCAACGATCCGCGGGCAGCGTTCGCCCGATTGCTCGAGACGTTTGCGAAGCCGAAGCTCAACATTAAAGTCGGCATATCGGATCGGGCGTATGTGGGAAAGGGCGTCGAGCTCGGGCGCGACGTGACGATCATGCCGTTTGCTGTCGTCGACGACTTCGCGCGGATTGGCGACGGCGCGATAATTTACCCGCACGTCTATATCGGTCAGCACACGACGATCGGCGCGAACACGATCATATACTCGAGCGTGACGGTTCGGGAGTATTGCGAGATTGGCGCGCGATGCGTGATCCACAGCTCGGCGGTGATTGGCGCGGACGGCTTCGGCTTCACGACGAAGGACGGCGTGCACACGAAGGTGCCGCAGGTCGGCAACGTGGTCGTCGAGGATGACGTGGAGATCGGCGCGCACGTGGGGATCGATCGGGCGGCAATGGGCTCGACGGTGATCGGGCATGGCACGAAGATCGATAATCTCGTCCACATCGGGCATAACTGTCGGATCGGAGCGAATTGTTTGATCGTGGCGCAGACGGGCATCAGCGGCTCGACGACGGTCGGCGACAATGTGACGTTCGGAGGGCAGGTCGGCACGGTCGGGCATATCACGATCGGCGGCAACTCGGTGTACGCGGCGCGCTCGGGGATCCATAAAAATATGCCCGAGGGATTTTTCGGAGCGGGCTTCCCCGTGCAACCGCACACCGAATGGTTGCGAATGACGGCGTCGTTGAAAAAAGTTCCCGAGCTCATCAAAGCCGACCGTCAGTCAAAAGAGACTTAAAACAGTGGCGGGGCGGGCGGGAAAAAATGCTTGAAACTTGAATGATGTTGTGCTTTAATGGATTGGATTGAAAGGAAGGAGGAGATTGCCATCGCTATAACCATCGCAGCAGCAGTCATCGCAATTCTCGCGGGCATAGCGATCGGTTACGCGGCTCGAAAACGTACCGCCGAAGCCCAAATGGGCTCCGCCGAAGAACAGGCACGTAAAATCATAACTGATGCTCAAGAGAAGGCTCTCGCAGAAAAAAAATCAGCGTTGGTGGAAGCCAAAGAGGAAATCCATAAAATGCGTCAGGAGCTCGACCGCGACACCAAGGATCGACGCAACGAACTCTCGCGACAAGAGCGTCGAGTGGTGCAGAAGGAAGAGAACCTCGACAAAAAAATGGAGTCGTTGGAGAAAAAAGAACAGCTGCTCAGCAAAAAGGAAACACGATTGAACGAGTCGCAAGCGCAATTGGACTCGATGCAGGAAAAGGAGAATGCGGAACTCGAGCGCATAGCCGCCTTGACGCGCGACGAGGCGCGCACAATCCTGATGACGGAATTAGAGGAAGGGCTCAAGCACGACAAAGCGATCAGAATCAAAGAATACGAGGCGCAAATCAAGGACGAGGCGGACAAAAAAGCGCGCGACGTTTTGAGCGTGGCGATCCAAAAATGCGCGGCGGAGCATGTGGCGGAGACGACGGTATCGGTCGTGACATTGCCGAGCGACGATATGAAGGGGCGGATTATCGGGCGCGAAGGGCGCAACATCCGAACGCTCGAAACGTTGACGGGCGTCGATTTGATCATCGACGACACGCCGGAGGCGGTCATACTTTCGGGCTTCGATCCGATCCGTCGAGAGATCGCAAAGGTCGCGCTCGAGCGGTTGGTGTCGGACGGGCGGATTCATCCTGCGCGAATCGAAGAGATGGTCGAGAAAGCGACGAAGGACGTCGAAAATCGGATCAAAGAGAGCGGCGAGCAGGCAATGTTCGCGGTCGGAGTGCACGGCATTCATCCCGAGCTGGTGAAACTGATCGGGCGGCTGAAGTATCGAACGTCGTACGGTCAAAACGTGCTGGATCATTCGATCGAAGTGGCGCATCTGGCGGGCGTGATGGCGAGCGAGCTGGGCGTGGACGTAAATTTGGCGAAACGCGCGGGCTTGCTTCACGACATAGGCAAGGCGGTTGATCACGAGGTCGAGGGACCGCACGTGACGATCGGAGCCGATCTTGCCAAGCGCTATCGAGAGAATAAGAATGTGATCAACGCGATCGCGGCGCATCACGGCGACGTTGAGGCGACGACGGTCGAGGCGGTGTTGGTGGCAGCGGCAGATGCGGTCAGCGCGGCGCGTCCCGGTGCTCGACGCGAGAGTCTCGAGATGTATTTGAAGCGGCTCAAGATGCTCGAGGACATCGCCGAGTCATTCGACGGCGTTGAGAGATGCTTTGCGATTCAAGCGGGGCGCGAGATCAGAGTGATGGTCAAGCCCGATAAGATTGACGATCTTGCGGCGGTCGTGCTTGCACACGATATTGTCAAACGAATTGAGAAGGAGCTCGAATATCCCGGGCAGATCAAGGCGACGCTCATCCGCGAGACGCGGGTCGTCGACTACGCCAAGTGAACAGTCGAGTGCAAAGGAGGTCAAGCCGAGAATGTTTGATTTTTTGAAGAGAAACAAGAAGCCGAATCCGGATGCAAGTCGGCTGCTGGCGTCGATTTTGACGGTATATCCGGCGGTGCAATCGGTTTCATACGACGCGAAGGACGGCATGCTTGACCTCTCGTTTGCGCTGAGCGGAGGATTTTCGCAGGACGATTTCGAGGGCTTCTTGAAGTATGTGGCGGAGAGCGTAGAGACGTATCATCACATCGAGAATCTCGGGAGCGCAACGATCGAGCTCAACGTCGAGGGCGTGCATGGGACGTGCTTTCTCAACGTGCGACGCGATCTCGAGACGCTGACTTGCGGGGAGCTGTCGCTGCTGACGCAATTGGCGGCGAGCTATTTCGGCGAGAATTTGATCGAGGACCCCGATGATGCGATCCCCGACGAGGATTATCTGATGGCGCAAGAAGATTTTTTGGATCAGATGTTTACGAACATAAGGCAGGTGCGGCTGGAGGGGCGGCTGGTCGGCGTGCGGGAGCGCGAGCGGGTGGTCGTCTACACGCATTAAAAACGGCGGCATCGACCGCCAATTTTTTTACGCCTTAAAACCTTTACGAAAGAACGGAGTGATCACATGAAAATATTGATAGTCGGCGACGTGAGCGGACGACCGGGGCGTCGAGCGTTCGCGAAGTACACCGCCGAGCTCAAGCGCGAGCGCGACATCGATCTGGTGATAGTCAACGGCGAGAACTCCGCCGGCGGCAAGGGCATCACTCGAGAGTCGCTCGACGAACTGATCGCGGGCGGCGCCGATATCGTCACGACCGGCAATCACGTTTGGGATCGGAAGGAGGTCAATGCGATCATCGACGACGAGCCGTATTTGATCCGCCCCGCCAATTTTCCCGAGGGCGCGCGCGGTAAAGGTTACTGCATTTATCCGCACAAATATAAGACGGTCGGCGTGATGAATCTGATGGGGCGCGTGTTCATGCTGCCAATCGATTGCCCGTTTCAAAAGGCGGATGAAATCCTTCGTGAGCTGGAGGGTCGATGCGACATCATCATCGTGGACATGCACGCGGAGGCGACGAGCGAAAAGCAGGCAATGGGCTGGTATCTCGACGGACGGGTGAATGTGGTGGTCGGCACGCACGAGCACGTTCAGACATCGGATGAGCGATTGTTGACGAAGGGGACGGCGTTCATCACCGATCTCGGGATGGTCGGCGCGCGCAACTCGATCCTCGGCGTGAAGGTCGACAGCATCTTGAATAAGTTCCTCTATATGACGCCGGTGAAATTCGAGATGGCGGAGGGCGCGTGCATCTACAACGCGGTGATTGTCGAGATCGACAACGCCAACAATAAGACCGTCGGCATCGAGCGCATCAATATCGTCGAGGAATAAAAAGAAGGCAGTCGATTGGACTGCTTTTTAAATTTCTTCGATCGGATTAACGGTAGGATTTTTTATAGATGTTGAGCATGTCCTCGTCGCTGAGCTCGATCGGATCGAATTGCAGCAGGAAGCCCATAGCGTCACGCGTATTCTTGACCATCTTCGGGAACTCGTCAGGCGTGATCCCGTAGTCGCTCATTTTCAATTGATCGACGCCGCACGCCTTTTGCATCGCCTTGAGCGCATCGATGAAGTCGCTCGCCTTATTCGCGTTGGCATTGCCCATCGCTCGCGCCATGTCGATGAAGCGATCGTCGCAAGCATGCTTCTCGACAAAATGAGAGAAGTAAGCGACGCTGATCATGATCAAGCCCGCGCCATGCGGCAGCTCCTGATGATACGCCGACAGCGCATGTTCGAGCGAATGCTCCGCCGTGCAGGCGCCGAGATCCATCGAGAAGCCGCCAAGCGTGTTGGCGAAAGCTACCTCCGTGCGCGCCTCGAGATTGCTGCCGTCTTCGACCGCGATCGGAAGGTACTTCGCCAATTTCGCGATCGCCGTCAGCTCCACCATCGACGCCGCCTCGTTGTGATTCTTCGCGATGTAACCTTCGGCATTGTGGAAGAACGCGTCGAAGCCCTGATATGCCGTGAATTTCTTCGGCACTGTCAGCATGTACGTCGGATCGACGATCGCCAATACGGGGAATCCCGCAAAGAGCGCCGTCTTTTCGTTCGTTGCCGGATTGCTGATCACCGAGCCCGCATCGACCTCCGAGCCCGTCCCCGCCGAGGTAGTGATCGCCACGTACGGCAGCATTTTTTCCGTCAACGGTTTCTTGCCGCCCGTCCCGAACAGGATGAAATCCCACACGCGCCCATCCTTTTGAGGCATCACCGCCGCGATCGCTTTTGCCGCGTCGAGCACCGAGCCGCCGCCCAGCCCGACTACAAAGTCGCAACCGTTCTCGCGCCCGAACTCCACGCCCTCCTGCACCGTCGGCTCCAACGGATTGGCTTGAATCTTGTTGAAGACCGCATACTCCGCGCCCCACTGATCCAGCTCCGCCTGAAGTTTGTCGAGACTGCCGTTGGTTTTCGTCGAGCGCCCGTTCGAGATCACTATCAGCGCCTTCTTGCCGAGCGGCGCCTCTTTGTGCAGATCACCCAAGCATCCCGCGCCGAACAGAATTTTCGTCGGGATATTCCATGTAAAGCTCATCGTCAACTCTCCTCTGATTTTATTTCTGTCAATCTTATCAGCTTGCAATCCAATTTTCAACCGCTGGAGCCCGCTCTATCAGCCCGATTTCTTTCGCCAGCCGATAATAAAGCTGCAGCGATTTTAAATGCTCCGCCGTCAAATCCCATCGGATGATCCCGCCCAAATATCGATCAAGCTGCTCAAATGTGAACGGCTTGCGCTCGAGCTCCGCGCGGATCGCCTCCGACTTGTGCTCGAGCCCGTAACTCATCGCCCGCTTGATCTGCCGTCGAGCCTCATTAATGCCGTCAAAATCTTTCCGCGCCGCCCAAATCGCGTACACCATCGACCGCCCCGTCAAACGATGCCACTCCCGTCCGACATCGTAGCAATAACAATCCGCCGGTCGATGATGATAGATGTAGAGCGCATCGTCACCGATCAACAGCGCCGCCGCCGCATCCTCATCGATCGGGCGCTCGATCGAGACCGCGCGCGTCTCGTAATGCGGTCGAGCGTCATACGCCTTCGACAAAATTATTCTCAACAAACATTGCGCCGTCGCCGATTTCGACGTCAAAATCAAACGCTCCCCGTCGAGCCGTTCGATCGGCTTCCTCGAGACGAGCACGATCGATTGCACGTCGCAATCCGCGCGGACACAGAAATCCGGCAGCATCACCAATCGATCGCTCATTCGCGCGAATTCGATCGAGGAAATTTGACTGACGTCGAGCGTGCCCTCGGCAAACAACCGATTGATCTCCGTCGGCACGCCCGTCGTCGGCGATATTCCGATGTGCTCATAACCGTACGTCAACGGCAGGACATTCAAAAAGTTGATGTGACCGAGCCTCATTCAAGTAATTCCCCCCATTGAAAAGGCAGAAGCCCTTCGGACTCCTGCCTTTAATTTTTTTGTCGATAAAATTTTCGTCAGAATCTGAACTGCTGGAGCGATGTCTGCAAATCCTGAGCGATGTTGGCAAGCGAATCCGACGCCGAGGCAATTTCGCCCGCCGACGCCGATTGCTGCTCCGAAGCCGCCGACACACTCTCCATCTCGCGCGAAACCATATTGCTGTTCTCGGAGATTTTCATCGAGCGCTCTTTGATCAGCGCCGTGTTGTTCGACACGCGCGTGATGTCTTGCGCCATATCGCGGCTCTTCTGCGTCACACCGTTCGAGGCGTTTTGAATGTTCTCGAATGAAGTGCGCAATTGCTCGACGGATTGAGTGCCTTCGCGGACGGCGACCGAGCCCTCGTGCATCGAACTGACCGCGTTGTTGGTGTCGTTTTGAATGCCGGTGATGAGCGTGGCAATCTTTTGCGCCGCATCCTGCGACTCCTCCGCCAGCTTGCGAACTTCGTCGGCAACGACCGCAAAACCTCGACCGTGCTCGCCTGCGCGCGCCGCCTCGATCGCCGCATTGAGCGCCAACAGATTTGTCTGCTCCGCAATGCCGCTGATCGCCTCGACGATCTGACCGATCTCCTTAGACCGCTGACCGAGCTTGTCGACCGTGTCCGCACTGTTGTTGACGATGCGCTCAACGCTCAAAATTTTATCGACCGCAACCTCGATCGCAGCGGTACCGGCGGCGGCATGCTCGGCGGCGCCCTCGACCTCGTTCTTGACGAGATCGGCGGCCGCGTTGAGATTTTTAATCAAAGTCGCCGCGTCGTCGATCGCTTCCATAGCCTCGGTAACATTCTGCTGCTGCTCGACCACCGCGCTCGCCGAAGTAGTGACCGAATTTGCCACTTGCTCCGACGCCTGCGCCGATTGATGTGCTGACGCCGTCAACTCTTGCGAAGACGCCGCCAATTGCTCCGTCATCGAATGAATCTTTTGGAGCAATCCGCTCAACGCCTTGCGCATTTGAAGAAGTTCATCGTTCATGTCGCCGAACTCATCCGACCGATCGATCACATCGCCCGAGCTGACACGAAAATCTCCGCGCGACAGTTTCCGGCAGATCTCGATCATGCCCGACAGCGGCGTGGTGATCTCACGCGCGATGAACACTACCGACAACAGCAACAATACTGCCACGACGCCGCAAGCAATAAACATATTGCGGATCGCGGCGTTGATGTTCTCGAGATTGAGCGCGTAATCATCCTCGGCGATCTTCATCGCGTTGCCTTGAATGACAACGATCTGCTTTTGAATTTCGGACGCGACCGGCTGAGCCTCTTTGTCGTAGTAATCGCTGGCCTGCTCGTGCTGACCCGCCGCCGACAGCTGCAGTACTCGATCGCAATGTTGCAGGAACTTGACCCATTCGGCGCGCAAATCCGACAGGCGTTGCTCGGCGTCGGTATTACCCTTGATCAAGCCGGCGAACTTCGTCAGATAATCATCGACCTGCCGCTGCCCTTCGCGATAGCGCTCCTGTCGAATGCTGAGCATATCAGTCGCGCGCGACATTCCGGCGACCACCGCCTGCACCTGAGTGTATCTCATGTAGTAGCCGGTCTCACCGATATCGTTGATCATCATCAAATCCTTCGCGAACATCTGTTCCATCGCTTCGCGATTTTCGTTAATCGCCACGTACCCGAAGTAGCCGAGCGCCAGAGTGCCGAGCATGCCGATCAAGCCGACGATTGCGAGTTTGTAGGCGACCCGCAGGTTGCTCAGCAACGAGTTCATGGTTTTATTCATAAAATCCCTCCCGAAATTTTGCTTGGATCACCTTAACACAACTAACCGCTTGATCATTTCAACGATCAAAATAAAATTCCTTTCGACGAAAAAAAATTTTCCGCGCGGCTTACTCATAATCGAGCATCGCATCCATATTCGAGTGAAGTGCCTCGAGATAACTTTTGAGCTCGTCGGCAACCTCGGGATTGCGCAACGCAAACTCGATATTCGCCTGCAGGAAACCGATCTTCGTGCCGACATCGTATCGATGTCCCTTGAAAATGTAAGCGTACATCGCCTCGTCCTTCGCCAACCGCTTGAGCGCGTCCGTCAATTGAATCTCGCCGCCCGCGCCGGTGCCTTGCGTTTCGAGGTAAGAAAAAATCGACGGCGTCAAAATGTAACGCCCGAGGATCGCGATATTGCTCGGCGCATTTTCCTTGGGTTTCTCGACCAAATCGCGTACCTTCATGACGTTCTCGTCGATGTGTTTGCCGTCGACAATCCCGTAGCGGTGGACGGCGTCCTCGGCAACGGGCTGCACGCCGATAATCGAAGTCTTATATTCGTTGAAGACATCGACCATCTGTTGAAGGACGGGCTTTCGAGCGACGACCACATCATCTCCGAGCAGCACGGCGAAGGGCTCATCGCCGATAAAATGACTGGCGACCAGCACCGCGTGACCGAGCCCGAGCGGTTGCTTTTGGCGGATGAAATGAATGTTGGCGATCTCCGAGATCGGCTTGACGATGTTCAGGAGCGCGTCTTTGCCGCCCTTCTCGAGTTCCATTTCAAGTTCGATGGAGCGGTCGAAGTGATCCTCGATCGAGCGCTTATTGCGACCGGTGACGACGATTATATCCTCGACGCCGGCGGAGGCGGCCTCCTCGATGATGTATTGGATCGTCGGCTTGTCGACAATCGGGAGCATTTCCTTGGGCTGAGCCTTGGTGGCGGGCAGAAAACGAGTGCCGAGCCCGGCGGCGGGGATAACGGCTTTGCGCAGTTTCATATTGCGACCTCCTTTTAAAACGATAACCACGTGAAAATGAACATTGCGATTGAGACGATTCCGTTGCGCATGAAATACGCTTGAGTGACGCGCGAGAAGTCCGTCGGCGACACGATCGAGTGCTGATAAATAAGCGTCAGCGCCGCGATCAACACGCCGATATAATATAGACCGCCGACGCCCATCAACAACCCGACCGTCAAAAAGCAGATGATGCTGATCGAGTGCATGGCACGAGTCAATTTGAGCGCGCCCTCGACGCCGAATTCGGTTGCGAGCGAATGGAGTCGCTGCGATCGATCGAACGCTCGATCCTGTGCGCCGTAGATCGCATCGAACGCTCCGATCCATAAGGCGACGGCGGTGCACAGTAAAATCATCGGCAGATCGAACCAACCGCCCGAAGCGATCCACCCGCCTGCCGGAGCCATTGCGATTGCCAGCCCCAAAAACATATGACACCAGCCGGTGAAACGTTTTGTGAACGGGTAAATGATGAACGGGGCGGCGGCAATCGGCAACAGTTTCAGACAGATGGGCGGCAGTTGAGCGACGATCACGACCAACAATATCAGACAGACGGCGATGAAAACGACCGCTTCGGATTTGGTGATTTCGCCTCTGACCATGGCGCGGTAGGACATGCGCGGCTGCAGTCGATCGTATTTGAGGTCGGCGAGATTGTTGAGCGCAAGGGCGGCGGCTCGAGCGGTCGAAACGGCGGCGGCGATCAAAAACAGCGTCCAAGGATCGGGCGCGCCGCGCGTGACGAGCAATGATGCCATGAATGCGAACGGCAGCGCGAAAATCATATGCGGCAGAGCAATATTATTGGCGTGAGCTTTCAAACTGATCATGAGTCTAACCCTAACGAGTTCCAAAGATAATTGACGCGCATCTTGACCGACGCCGACATCTCGATCTCCTCCGGCCACTCTCGAGCGTGACCTTCCGACGCCCAAGTTTTTGTCGCGTCGATGCCCAGCTTCGCCCCCCATTTTGCCATCGGCGACGAGTGATCCAGCACGTCGAGCGGTCCGTGCACGATCTCCAGATCATGCTCCGCGTCGATGTTGTTGAACACCCGCCACGCCACCTCGCTCAAATTCTGCACGTCGACGTGCGCATCGACCACGATGATCATCTTGACGTTCATCATTTGCCCCGTCCCCCAAAGCGCGTGCATCACTTTGCGCGCGTGCATCGGGTATTGTTTCTTGATCGAGACGATGATGCAATCGTGAAAAACGCCCTCGAGCGGCATGTTGATGTCGATGATTTCGGGCAAAATCTGTTGAAGCAGCGGCAGGAAAATCCGTTCTGACGCCTTCGCCATATAGCAATCCTCCATCGGCGGGCGCCCGACCACCGTCGCAAAGTAAATCGGATTTTTTCTGTGCGTGATGCACTCGACATGAAAAACGGGATAATCGTCGGCAAGCGAATAGTATCCGGTGTGATCGCCGAAGGGACCTTCGCGCCGAACTTCGTCGGTCGAAACATAGCCCTCGAGAATGATCTCGGCGTTCGCCGGCACCTCGAGATCGACAGTTTTGCACTTGACCATCTCGACGGATTTATGTCGGAGGAAGCCCGCGAAAACCATCTCGTCAATGTCGCGCGGCAATGGAGCAGTCGCGGCGTACGTCAAGAGCGGGTCGGTGCCGATCGCGACGGCGGCTTCGATTTTCGATTGACCGAGGGATTTGGCGTCGCGAAAATTCTCGGCGCCGTTCTTATGAATGTGCCAATGCATGCCGGTGGTGGTCGAGTCGTACTTTTGAAGGCGATACATGCCGACGTTGCGCTTGCCGGTCGAGGGATTTTTGGTGACGACAAGCGGCAGAGTGATGAAAGGACCGCCGTCGAGCGGCCAGCACTTGAGGATCGGAATTTTATCGAGCGACGGGCGCTCCATCACGACCTCTTGACAGGGCGCGTTGCGGACGTATTTGGGGAAATTGATCGCCTTGCGCGCGGTCTGCAGGATCGACAGCACATTGGTTTTGTTTTTCATCGTGAGGTAGGGGAGCTTCATGATCTCGCGAATCTCGTCGGCGATCTCGTCGAGCCGATCGACGCCGAGCGCCAGCGCCATCCGCTCATAGGAGCCGAAGGCGTTGATGAGCACGGGCATATCATAGCCCTTGACGTTCTCGAAAAGCAACGCGACATTTCGCCGGTCGTTGAATTTCGAGACGCGATCGGTGATCTCGGTGATCTCGAGCTCGGGGCTGACGGGAGTTTTGATACGTTTCAACAAACGACGCTCCTCGAGCGCCGCGATAAATTCTCGTAAATCGTTATACGCCAAGCGGTTCACTTCCCAAGAATATATTTGACGGTGAGATATCCCAATTCGTAGAGCAGGATCATCGGCAGCGCGATCATCGATTGCGTGAAGACGTCGGGCGTGGGCGTGATGATCGCTCCGATCACGAACGACAGAAAGATGACGATGCGTTGATATTTGCCGAGGAAGGCGCTCGTCAGCATTCCGAGCTTGCCGAGCACGATGATCACAAGCGGCAACTCGAATACGAAACCGAACGGCAGCACGAACGTCAGCATGAAGTCGAAGTAGCGGCTCAGCGAGAACATCGCCGTCAAGTCTTCACTGCCGAAACTCATAAAGAATTTGATCGCCGTCGGCAGCACCAGAAAGAATGAGAACGCCAGCCCCGCGAAGAACAGCAGCACCGACAGCGGCACGACGATCGACAGCACCGCGCGCTCTGATGTGGTCAGCGCCGGCAGGAAAAATTTCCACACGTGGTAGAAAATTACCGGCAGCGCCAGCAAAAAGCCGACGAAGATGTCCATTTTCAGGTAGGTGAAGAACGCCTCCGAGGGCTGCATGAAGTACAACTTGCCGACCGGCTCCGCCATACGCGCCATGATCTCGTCGATAAAAAAATACCCGACGCAGCTGCCGACCGCGACGGCGATTAAACTTTTTATGATGCGCGAGCGCAACTCCGTCAGATGCTCCGTCAAAGACATGGTGCCGTCGTCGTTTTCATTCGACGGTTGAGCCTCCGACGGTTGAGGCGCCGATTGAGGCGGCAAATTTTTATCGGTCATTTTTTATCGGTATCCGCCGACGCCAACTGCTTCGGCGACTCGTCTTCCTTGTTGGCTTCCTTAAACTCTTTGATGCTCTGCCCGAGCGCTTTACCGACGCCCGGCAATTTCCCCGGTCCGAAGATCACCAGCCCGATCACCAGGATCAAAATCAGCTCCGGCACTCCCAGTCCGAACATCTTTACCACCGCTTTCCAATTTTCGACGATTATATCATGCGTACTTTCGACAGTCAATCGAACTCACGCGTTCGAGCGTCGCCGCCATTCGTACATCAGCACGCCCGCCGCCACGTTGACGTTGAGACTTTCCATCGCGACCATCGGGATCGACACTCGTCTTGCGACCTCCATGATCGAGCGATCGACGCCGTGCGCTTCGCTGCCGAAGATCAGCGCCGTCGGCTCATCAAACTCGAATCGATCGTAAGGGACGCCGTCGAGTGCCGCCGCCGTCAACGGCAAGCCGCTTGTCAAAAGCTCCGCGCGGAGCATCGAAATGATGTTGACTTTGAAAATGCCGCCCATCGACGCGCGCACCGCCTTCGGATTGAACGGATCGACGGTGTCCTCGAGCACGATGATGTGTCGACAGCCGATCGCCGCCGCCGTTCGTATGATCCCGCCGACATTGCCGGGCTCCTGCAGACCGTCGAGCACAGGGATCAAGCCGTTGCGATCGAGCGGTTGGAGCGGCGGGCGCTTGACGACCATCAACATTCCCTGCGGCGTCTCGACTTCGCTGAGCCGCTTAAATTCTTTTTCGCCGAGCTCCTCGACCGTCAACTCGAAAAGTATTTCCGCGCCCGACTGCCGAGCCTCGTCGCAAAGCCGCCGTCCTTCGACGATGAACAGCCCGAACTCCTCTCGATATTTCTTCTGCTTAAGTTTGTTGACCAGCTTCATTTTATTCATGTCGGACTCCAATTAAAAAGGACTGCCGCAATCGACAGCCCCTCCGTTTACATATTTTCTTTCGCGACGGCGACGAATTTGCCGAACGCCGCAATGTCCTCGACGGCAAGCGCCGCCAACATCTTGCGATCGACCGCCACGCCCGCCTTCGTCAAGCCGCACATCAGTCTGCTGTACGACATGCCGTTGATACGAGCCGCCGCGTTGATCCGCGTGATCCACAGCGCTCTGAATTCGCGCTTCTTATTTCGACGGTCGCGGTAGGCGTAAAAGCCCGCCTTCATTACCGACTCGTTCGCTTTTTTGAATTGCTTGCTGCGCGCGCCGCGATAGCCCTTCGCCAGCTTGAGAATTTTCTTGTGCCGACGATGCGCGGTGACGCCTGTCTTTATCCTCATGATATCACTTCCTGCGAATTATACGTACGGGAGCATGCGGCGGAGCGCTTTCTGCTCCGCCGACGACGCCAACGTCGACTTGCGAAGATTGCGCTTGCGCTTCGGCGTCTTCTTCTCGAGTATATGACTTTTATACGCCTTGTTGCGCTTGAACAGCCCGCTGCCGGTCACGCTGAACCGCTTCGCCGCCGCCCGATGCGTTTTTATCTTTGGCACCTTTATCCCTCCTCGGACTCAGTATCATGGTCATGTTTTTGCCTTCCAATTTGGCCGGTCGCTCGACCGAGGCCGTCGTCAGAGCCGCCGCAAGTTTGTCGAGCAGCACCGAGCCCAATTCGGGATGCGACAGTTCTCGTCCGCGAAACATTATCGTCGCCTTGACTTTGTTGCCTTCCGCTATGAATTTCGCCGCCGCCTTCATTTTCACGTCAAAATCGTGATCCTCAATGCCGGGACGCAATTTGACTTCCTTCATCGTGACGATTTTTTGCTTCTTGCGCGCTTCTTTGTCGCGCTTCTGCTGTTCGTAGCGGAATTTGCCGAAATCCATTATGCGACAGACGGGCGGTCTCGCCTTCGGTGCAATCTCCACCAAGTCGAGATGCGCATCTTCCGCCATGCGAAGGGCATCGCGCGTCGCCATGATACCAAGCGCCTCGCCATTGACACCCGTCACCCGCACCTCTCGCACATGTATTTCATCGTTGATCCTTGGCTGCTCTCTGATGATGTCGCACCTCCATAATGTTTCACTCTCGACTGAGTTTCAAATCCGACCGTCCGCCGTTTGCGCGCCGGTCTCGAGCAACAAACCTTGAAAACTTTACCATAAGGGCTTGCCGTTGTCAATAGTTTTCGTCCCGCGCCGCCGCCTTGTCGACCGCATACTTGACGAACTCCTCGACCGTCATTTTGACTTCCTCGCCGCCGTATTTTCTGATCGACAGCTCGCCCGACTCCGCTTCCTTCGCGCCGATCACCAGCGAATACGGCGTCTTTTTCGTGACGGAGTCCCTGACTTTCTTGCCGACTTTTTCCGATCGAGCATCGACCTCGACGCGCAAGCCCTCCGCGCGGAGCCGATCGCAAAGTTTGTTCGCATACTCGGCGTGGTCGTCGTTGACAGGCAGCAGCCTGATCTGCACCGGCGCCAGCCACAGCGGAAATGCCCCCGCGTAGTGCTCGATCAAAATGCCGATGAAGCGCTCGATCGAACCGTACACCACACGATGCACCATCACCGGTCGCTGTTTCGAGCCGTCCGAAGCGGTGTACTCGAGCTCAAATTTCTCCGGCATCTGCATGTCGAGCTGAATCGTCCCGCACTGCCACGTCCGACCGATCGCATCCACCAGATGAAAATCGATCTTCGGACCGTAAAACGCGCCGTCGCCCTCGTTGATCACATAATCCAACCCGCGATTGTCGAGCGCATTTTTGAGCGCCGCCGTCGACGACTCCCAGACCTCGTCGGAGCCCATCGAATTTTCGGGGCGCGTCGACAGCTCCGCTTTATACGACAGCCCGAACGTCTTGTAGACTTCGTCGAACAGATCGATCGTCCGCTGAATTTCGCCCTCGATCTGATCCGGCGTCATGAAAATGTGAGCGTCGTCCTGCGTAAACGCCCGCACTCGAAACAGCCCGTGCAACACGCCCGATTTTTCGTGACGGTGCACCAGCCCGAGCTCGGCAAGCCGCAACGGCAGATCACGATACGACCGCGGCTGCGTCTTATATACGAGCATCCCGCCCGGGCAATTCATCGGCTTGACCGCGTAATCCGCCTCGTCGATCGTCGTGAAATACATGTTCTCTTTGTAGTGATCCCAATGCCCCGACGTCTCCCACAACTTGCGATTGAGAATGATCGGCGTCTTGATCTCCTGATAGCCGTAGCGCGCGTGCACCTCGTGCCAATACTCGAGCAGCTTGTTGCGAATCAGCATGCCATTGGGATGAAAGAACGGGAAGCCCGGCCCCTCCTCGTGCAAGCTGAACAGATCAAGCTCGCGCCCGAGCCGACGGTGATCGCGTTTCTCCGCCTCCTCGAGCATCTTGAGATATTTTTCGAGCTCATCTTTCGTCGGAAATGCCGTGCCGTAAATCCGCTGGAGCATTTTGTTGTGCTCGTCGCCGCGCCAATACGCCCCCGCGATCGACAGCAGTTTGAACGCCTTGACTTTGCCGGTCGACTCGACGTGCGGACCCGCGCACAGATCGACGAACTCCCCTTGCCGGTAGATCGAAATGTCCTCGCCCTCGGGAAGGTTTTCGATCAGCTCGATCTTATACGGCTCGTCGGCGAATAATTTGAGCGCCTCCGCGCGGCTGATCACTTCTCGGACGAGCGGGAGATTTTCTTTGACGATCTTCTTCATTTCCTTTTCGATCGCCGCCAAATCCTCTTCGCTCAGTCGATGTTCGAGATCGAGATC
>CAMKFB010000044.1 GCA_946411735.1 uncultured Selenomonadales bacterium | reverse complement strand
CCGTATTAACGTCTCGCACAAAATGTATTGTTTAGATTTCAAAGAACGCGTGTCGTTTCAAACGACTTGCGCATGATAACAACCAAAATTCCTTTTGTCAAGCCCATGAATAAAAAAATTTTTACGGTCAAGCTGAAAAAATAATGTTATAATCCCTATGATCATTTTCAGAGAGAAGGTTCTCCGATTGAATAATAAATTGAAAGCCAACGCGACACTCGCGCTCAGCGCCATCGGCGCCGCACTCACCATCCCCACCGTCAGCCCGATCGCACCCGTCACCGCCGTCGGCAATTTTTCCCTCGGGCTCGTTAATCACGCCCTAATCTCCGCCACCATCGGTGGGCTCGCCGATTGGTTCGCCGTCACCGCCCTTTTTCGCAAGCCCCTCGGCATCTCCTTCCGTACTCAAATTCTTATCCGCAATCGAAAGCGCATTATGGACGCCATCGTCGAGTTCGTCTCCAACGACCTGCTCAACACAAAAAATATTATGGATACCGTCCGCCAACAGAATACCGCGCTACTCCTCATCGATTATTTCAACCACAGCGACGGCAGGCGCAAAATTAAATCCATTATCTTTAATTTGCTCGCCGAAATCGCCGCCAAGTCGAACACTCAACATTTCGCGCAGTCCGTCACGCCGATCGTCCAAAGGGAAATCTCTTCCGTCGATCCCAATCAGATAACCACCACCCTCGCTCACGTCATCGCTAAGAAACATCACTCAAAAAAAATTCTCGCCTTCATTTGCGACGCCGCTCAGTCCATTTTCCACGCCCCCTCCGTTCAAAGCGCCGTCCTTCAAAAAATTACTTCCCTCCGTCGAGAATACGAGGGCTCCTCCGCCGCACGCGCCTTCGTTCTCTCCGCCATCGACCTTAACGACGATAAGATTCTCGCCATCCTCAATGATAACGTCGACAAAAAAATTTCTTCGACCATCGACGCTCTCAACGGCGAACCCGTCGACCCTAAGGACGCCGCTTCCACCAATGAGCTCTTCGGCGCTTTCAACGCGCTCCTCAAGTCGATCGCCACCGACTCCACCGCCAAAAATTTCGTCGGCGCCGTCAAAAATTTTTTCACCACCAACGTCCACATCGCCGATTACGTTCAGGGCTGGCTCGACAGGAATATCAAGGGCGCCTCTTACACTTCCGCCGTCGCCAAGCTCAGTCGCAATGCCGATCCCGCGCTCGGCGTCGAGCTCAAGCCCGATGAGCTCCAATGGCGCAACGCCCTCGAAAAGCTCATCGACAGCAAAATCGACGGCTTCATCAACAGCCCCATGCAACAGGACGCTTTTGATCGCTTCGTCAAGAAATCCGTCGAGCAGATTCTCGAGGATTATCACGCCACCATTCCCGAGCTCATAAACGAGCGGCTCAACAAGCTCGACGATCAACAGCTGACGGAGTTCGTCGAAAGCCGCGTGTCGGACGACCTGCAGATGATTCGCATCAACGGCGCGGTGTGCGGGGCGTGCGTCGGAGTCGGATTGTATATCATCTCGTGGTTGCTCAAGTTTTAAAATTTTTTCCCGCCCGCCCGCCCTTTGTGCCTTATCAGGCACCGTGATTCTTTTGAAAGGAGTCCGTTTGATGTCTAATTGGAACACTGCCGACAAGGTGCTCGCCTGCACCGCGCTCGCGTTTTTGTCCGCCGTCGGCTTCCGTATGCTTTTTCCCGATAATATTTTCGTCGAGGGCTTTTTGTTCGTCGCCGAGGCCGCCATGGTCGGAGGCATTGCCGATTGGTTCGCCGTCACCGCCCTTTTCAGAAAACCGCTCGGCTTCCCCTATCACACCGCCATCCTTCCAAGCCGCCGCGAAGAATTTATCGACGCCTCCGTTACCATGGTGCAACAGGAATTTTTCTCTCGCCGCGCCATTTTCAATAAGCTCAACCAACTGCAGCTCCTGCCGCAATTGATCAATAAACTCTCGGAGGAAGAAACTCGTAAATTCGTCATCGGGCTCATCCTCGAGGAGATCAAATCGTTCTTCGTCGGGCTCAATAAAAATCTTGTCGCGCGCCGCATCGCTACCGAACTTCGCCGCGCCATTAGAGATGTGCCGCCGCAAATGATCGTCACCGAGCTCGGGCGCTGGATCAAAAACTCCGGCAAGGATAAGGAACTTTTCATCCACCTCGTCAAGCGCGTCCGCGTCAAAGCTCAATCGCTCGAGACCCGTCAGCTGTTGCAGAATACCCTCGAAAAATACGCTCAGGAAAAAACTCAATCGAGCGGCGCCTTCTCGATCCTTATGACGGGGCTGGCCGAAATGCTTGATCTGGTCAATTACGTCGAGGCGGCGGAGCTGATGCAGGTTCAGCTGCTCAAATTCCTCGACGAGCTCGCCGATGATTCGCCGCTCCAAAATTTGGTGCTCAATCAGTGCCGCAATACCACCTCGCAACTGGCGAACACGGTCGAGTTCAAAGACTTCGTCGACGACCTTCAGGTCGACACCATCAACGGGCTGCCCATCGAGGACATCATCATCAAGACGCTGACCGGCATCGAACGGCAGCTGAGCTCGATGCGCGTCGATAAGCTTGTCAACAACGTTTGCGCCGACGCCTCCAAGCCCGTCGTCGATACCGATAAGCCCGTCGTTCAAAAGGAGCGCACCATCGGTTCCGCGCTCGCCGAAATTCTTTACCTCGAGTACTCGAATGCGCTCGCGATCCTCAAAACCGACGGCAAGGTTCGCGCCTCCGTCGAGAAATTCATCTACGATCTGATCGCCCGCACCGCGCTCTACGCTCGACCGCTGGTCGGCATGATCGCTCAAAACGTCCTGCACAAGCTCACCGACGAACAGCTCAACAAACTCGTCTACGACAAGGCGGAGCCCGACTTCATTTGGATTCGGCTCAACGGCTCGATTGTCGGCTCGATCGTCGGGCTGGTGATTTTCGTCGTGCTCCAATTCGTCAGTTGACATCCGCGCGGATCGATTGTAAGATCGACTCGGAATGTATGAGCGAATATCTTTAAAGGAGATGTTTCGCTTGAAAGGTTGGAAGAAGTTATTGGCGGCGTCTTTGATGTGCGCGGCATTGGTCGGCACGTCGCAAGCGGATGCCGCTTATTCACTCAACGAGGAAGTTCGTCATCCGACGCCGGCGCTCATGCAAGCGTCGCAGATCGGAGTGCTCAGCTACAAAAATCCGTCGATGAAATTCGCCAACAATAAGGACGCGATCGTCGTGCTCAGCTTCGGCACGACGTATAAAGAGACGCGCGCGAAGACGATTGATGCTACGGCGAAGGCGATCGCCGACGCTCACAAGGGCGTCAAGGTGGTCACGGCGTTTACGAGCCACATCGTGATCGACCACATCATCGAGAACGAGGGCAAATCCGATTACAAGACGCCCGAGGAGACGCTCGACGATCTCAAGCGGCAAGGCTATACGAGGATCGCGCTGGTGTCGCTCGATGTGATCCCGGGAATGGAATATAACTACGCGGTCGGAGTGTTTCATAATTATAAAGAGCAGTTCAAGGCGATGTCGCTCGGGACGTCGCTGATGTACTGGCAGGGGCAAGAGGATCAGCCCGACGACGTGCTCGAGACGATGTCGGCGATGGATTTCGGCAAGTACAAAAAGGGCACGGCGATAATGGTGATGGCGCACGGGACGCCGGCGCCGTCGAACGCGTACTACTCGGTGATGCAGGCGAAATTGAAGGCGCTCGGACGAAAGGACGTGCACATCTACACGGTCGAGGGCTGGCCGCGGCTGGAGGATTGGATTCCGAAGCTGAAGGCGCATAAGGTACAAAAAATCGTGCTGATGCCGCTGATGATGGTGGCGGGCGATCACGCGTCGAACGATATGGCGGGCGACGAGGAGGATTCGCACAGAAAGATTCTCGAGGCGGAGGGCTTCCAAGTCGAGACTGTCTTAAAGGGCATCGGCGAGAATAAAAAGATTCGGCAGCTCTACGTCGAGCGCGCCAACGATGCGTGGGATGCGTTGATGGGCGATTGAGCTCGACCGTCGAAAAAAATAATACTCCGTCGGAAGGCGGAGTTTTTCTTTGCCATTTTCATCATCACAAAGGTTATGATAGTTGAGCATAAGTTATAGTCGAAAAGTCTTTCGAGATTTTTTCGCTCGAAAACGGGCGCGGCGGGCGCTTTTTGATTGTCAAGCCCGCAAAATTTTTCTATCATCACATCAACAAGACAATCGAGAGCGAGGTGAAGATGATGACGCCGACGGAAAAAAGGATCCTCATCAAGGTTTCCAACATGTATTACATCGAGAACATGAAGCAGAGCGATATTGCCAAGCGGCTCGGTGTCAAACGGACGACGATCAGCAAGTATCTCAAGCGCGCGTATGACCGCGGCATCGTCAAAATCAACATCGAAAACGAGAATTACGAGGACCTCGAGGCGGCGATGGAGAAGCGCTTCGGTCTGAAGGAGGTCTTCATCGTCTCGAAAAGTTACGATCTCCAAGCCGTTAAGCAATACATGGCGCGCGCCGGCTTGAATCTCATTCGACGGATTGTCGCCGACAACCAAGTGATCGGGCTGGCGTGGGGGACGAGCGTCCGCGAATTGGTTCGGCTGGCGGAGATCGAGAAGGTTCCGCACATCGACGCCGACTTCGTTCCGCTCGACGGCGGTCCCGAGAACATCGACAGCGAATTTCACGTCAACACGCTGTGCTATCAATTGGCTCGTGCCTGCCACGCGCGCTGCCATTACATCTACGCGCCGGCGATCACCCGCACCGTCGAAATTCGCAACGCCATCATTCAGGATGTCAACTACGAAAAAATCTCCGCCTTTTGGGATCGGCTCGATATCGGCATCGTCGGCATCGGCGCGCAAGTCAAGTCGTCGAATCTGGTGTGGATGGGCGATTTCGGTCGCGAGGCGATCGAGAGCCTGTCGAAAACCGGCGCCGTCGGCGAAATCTGCTCGGTGTTCTTCGACAGCAAAGGGCGTGAAGTCCACACCGATTTTTCCGATCGGATTATCGCCGTCGGGCTTGACACGCTCCGCAATCTCAACTATTCGATCGGCATGGCGGCGTCGCGCGAAAAGGCGATGGCGATCCTCGGCGCGCTCCGCGGGCGGATCATCAATGTTCTCATTACCGACGAAATGACCGCGAAGCTCATTCTCAACGAGTAATGCTCCGCGCGGAGCGGTCGACCGCGAAAGGAGGTGAACCAAGGTGCCGGGATGGTTTGTGGCATTGGCGGTAGTCGTTTGGATTTTGCAAACGGCGCTCGGCTTTTGGCAGTTCAAGAAGTTCAGCAATCATTTAAAGCAAATGCGCGCCGAAGGTCGAGTGGCGATCGGTCGGGCGCGCGGGCAATTTTCAGCCGGCGTGATCGTCCTGCTGGTCATCGACAACTATTGTCGGATCATCAAAGGAGAGATCATGGAAGGGCGGACGGTCTTCGCGGACTTCAAACCGTTCAACGTGCTCAACGGGCTGACGTTATTCGAGCTGAGCGACGAACTTTGCAAGAGTCTCGAACTGAGCTTCCAACAATCCGTCGCCGTCATCAGCGCAAAAAAAGAATACGAGGCTTATCAAGTCATGCAGTCAACCGATTAGAGGAAAGGGGAGAAATCCATGGACACAATGGTGCAGTTTGCACAGGTCTTCATCGGCATGTTCAACAAGGGCGGCGAAGTGCTGGCCGGCTGGGTCAGCGGAATCATTCCGACGCTGGTGGTGCTGCTGGTTGCGATGAATGCGATCGTCAAGATGATCGGCACCGACAGGATCGAGCGTTTTGCGGGCGTATGCGCGGGCAATCCGATCTCGCGTTACATCGTGCTGCCGGTTATCGGGACGTTCTTCTTCTGCAACCCGATGACGCTCTCGCTCGGCAAATTCATGCCGGAGTTCTACAAGCCCTCCTACTACGCGGCGGCAACCGGCTCCTGCCACACTCTCAACGGCTTGTTCCCGCATATCAATCCCGGTGAATTATTCGTGTATCTCGGCATTGCCAACGGCATTTCGACGCTCGGGCTCAACACCACCGACCTGGCGTTGCGTTATCTGCTGATCGGCATCGTGATCAACTTCCTGCGCGGTTGGGTCACCGACTTCACCACCGCCTACGTTCAAAAGCAGCAGGGCATTGAGCTGAGCAAGACCCTCAAGACCAACTGAGAGGAGTGAAATCTGATGGCTGATTACAAAGCGGTTGTCATCAAGGCAGGTCCGGGCGGCTTCGGCGGGCCCTTGACGATCGTCCCCGACGCGAAGAAGAACAAAGTCGTCTGCATCACCGGCGGCGTGATGGCGCCCGTCGCTCAACGGCTGGCGGAAATGACGGGCTGTGAATTGGTCGACGGCTTCAAAACTCGAGTGCCGGACGACGAGATTGCGGTGGTCGTGATCGATTGCGGCGGTACACTCCGTTGCGGCATTTACCCGCAGAAGAGAATCTTTACTGTGAATTTAAACGCTACCGGTCCCTCCGGACCCCTCGCCGATTTTATAAAAGCTGATATCTACTGCTCGGGGGTCAAACCCGACTGCATTTCGTTTGCTGAGGGCGTGTCGGCTCCGGCGGCGGCAGCTCCGGCGCAAGACTCAAGCGGCGGCTATCGCTCGGTCGTGATCAAAGCGGGCTCGGGCGGCTTCGGCGGTCCGCTGACGATCGTCCCCGACGCTCATAAAAATAAAGTCGTCAACATTACGGGCGGAGTCATGTCGCCGGTCGCTCAACGATTGGCGGAAATGACGGGCTGTGAATTGGTCGACGGCTTCAAAACTCGAGTGCCGGACGATGAGATCGCGGTGGTCGTGATCGATTGCGGCGGTACGCTTCGTTGCGGCATTTACCCCCAGAAGAAAATTATGACTGTGAATTTAAACCCGACAGGGGCCTCGGGACCCCTCGCCGAGTATATAGTCCCTTCAGTGTACGTAAGTGCTGTTAGGCCCGACAACATTTCATATGCTGACGGTGGGGCGGCTCCTGCTCCGGCGGCGGCGCCCGCTCCCAAGGCGCAATCCTCCTCCGACAGCGGCTCGGCGATCAAGAAGGGCGGCTATGATACCTCCAAGAAGATCACCGAGCAGACGTCGGGGTCATTCATGGCAAAGATCGGTCAGTTCATGGGCGGCATCGTTAGCGTATTTTACCAGGCCGGTCGTGATTCTGTGAATACTATGATCCGCACGATACTCCCGTTCATGGCGTTCGTATCGATGCTGATCGGTGTTATCCTCGGCTCGGGCATTGGTGATGTCATCGCCGCACTCCTCTCGCCTCTCGCAGGCAACATCGTCGGCTTGGTGATCCTCTCGTGCATCTGTTCGTTCCCGTTCCTGTCTCCGTTCCTCGGACCGGGCGCTGTCATTGCTCAGGTCGTGGGAACGCTCATCGGCGTTGAGATCGGGCTCGGTCATATTCCGCCGCATTTGGCGCTGCCGGCGCTGTTCGCGATCAACGCTCAGTGCGCTTGCGACTTCGTACCGGTTGGGCTCGGATTAGCCGAAGCAGACAGTGAGACCGTCGAGGTTGGCGTTCCGAGTGTTTTGTACTCGAGGTTCCTCACAGGTCCGGCGAGCGTGATTTTAGCTTACATAGCGAGTTTTGGCTTGTATGAATCATGAGCTTGAACGAAGATGAGCCACATGGCATTCCCAAGAGCAGTATTTACGATGTTTGCTGGGGATTGACTCGAACACTTTGCCGCAATGGGCACACGTAATTATCTCCTTATTGCGTCGAGATTTGTTGGCGCACTCCGGCGAACAGTATGTGCGATTCTCATGCTTCAATGTCGAAAACTCTTTGCCGCAGATCGGACAAATTTTGACGAGACTTCCCTGCCGGCTGTTATAGTCTGTCGAGCATTTATGCGAACAGAATTTATGATTGCCGTACTTATAGGCGGTGAACTCTTTGCCGCAGAACAGACAACGACGTGTTTCTCCGTACAGCCAAGTTTTCTTATATTCCTCGAGACATTCTTTGGAGCAATAAAGGTTACGACCGATATTGACAGCTTCATACTCTTTGCCGCAGACAATGCACTTGAACTTTGACTTCTTAGATGGTTTCTGAGGTTTCTTGTTTTCGGCGTGAAACTTCATGTGTTCTGCATTGGTCATTAGCATCAAGTTAGAGATATCGTTGTTGTCTTTGTTGAAGTCGATGTGATGAACGACGTAGCCGTCGGGGATTTCGCCATAGTAGTACGTCCACACCGCACGATGAAGATGTACGAGTTTGAAATAGTGATCGTTACGCTTGAGATTCCTGCCGTAGACGATGCCGTTGAACTTCTGGTGCGTCTCGTCGATCTGTTCGATCTTGAGCCCGTCGCCGTCCACCTTGTTGATGAAATCCTCGACGGCTGCTTCCTCCAACGGCGTCTCGGCGGCGGCTCGCAACATCTCAAAAATTTTCTCCTTGTCCTTCATAGTGACTACCACCTCTCAAAAATTGGCTCGTGGTTGACACTCGACGCGGAGGCTGATACAATCAACGTCAGACCTCTGGTCGTGTGTCAAACCGGTTGATTTCCTTTCAAGCCGGATTGTATCACGGCAGAGGTCTTTTGTAAACAAAAAAACGGCTCCCACATTGAGCCTCACAATAATACGAGCACGACGCGCGGGACGACTCCCCCAAGCCTCACGCGCGCCGCGCTCCACTTCGGACATTCTCAAGTTAGGAGGAGTTTTGATGTCCACTAAATATTATACCACAACAGTCAAAGAGATCGGCGGTCAAGTCGCAGATTTCATCGCGGCGGCAAAAATGATCGTGATGTTCGACGAGGAAATGTCGCGCACACTGCCCGAGCTCCGCGACGCTTGCGTGTTGCACGAGGGCGCAACGCTCACCGATACGATCAAGGTCGGTGACACGCTCAAGATCGGCGGCGCCGAGTTCAAAATCCTCAAGGTCGGCGATCAAGTTCAGAGAAACTGCATGAATCTCGGACATTTCACGATCAAATTCGACGGCGGCGAAGGCGATCTGCTCGAGGGCAGCATCCACGTCGAGGATAAGCCCATCCCCGATGTCAAGGTCGGCGACGAGATTTCGATGAGCAAAGCCGAAGTCATTACCTCCGTCGACGGCACGTGGCTCGGGCTCAAGGGCAAAACCGCCATCGTCACCGGCGCGGCAAGCGGCATCGGCAAGGCGGTCGCTCAAGCCTTCCTCGACAACGGCGCCAACGTCGTCGTGTGCGATCTCAATCCCAATGAGCCGTCGTTCGACAAGCACGAGGGCAGCGGCGAGTTCATCTACGTGGTCACGGATGTCACCAACGCCGACAGCGTCAACGCCATGGTCGCGGCGGCGAAGAAGAAGTTCGGCAAGCTCGACGTGCTCGTCAACAACGCCGGCATCAATATTCCCTGCCTGCTCATCGACCCGAAGGACCCCCACGGCAAGTTCGAACTCAACGACAAGGTCTACGACAAGGTCACCGGCGTCAACATCAAGGGCGTATATCTGGTCGCGCAGGCGGTCGGTCACGAGATGATTAAGGACGGCGGCGGCGTCATCATCAATATGAGCTCCGAATCGGGTCTCGAGGGCTCCGAAGGTCAGAGCATCTACGCGGCAACGAAGAACGCTGTCAATTCCTTTACCCGTTCTTGGGCGAAGGAGCTCGGCAAGCACAACATCCGCGTGGTCGGCTTGGCGCCCGGGATTATGGAAGCGACGGGGCTTCGGACTCTCGCCTACGAAGAGGCGCTCGCTTATACCCGCGGCATCACGATCGATGATCTCCGCAAGGGATATTCCTCGACGAAAACCACTCCGCTCGGACGCAGCGGCAAGCTGACGGAAGTGGCGGATACGGCGGTCTTCCTGGCAAGCGATCGGGCAAGCTACATTCACGGCGTGACGCTCAACGTTGCCGGCGGCAAGACTCGCGGATAATTTTATATCACCTCCCATAAAAATTTTGCCTCGTCGCTCGACGGGGCTTTTTTTCATGATATAATGCGCGCGAAAGGAGGAAATGAACTGTGGAAGAAATAGAAGGCAAGGTTACGACAGCGATCTCATATGCAAAGACGATCGAGGTTGAGGCGCGCGAGCAGATTCGTCGGATGTGCGATTACGAGTTTACGCGCGACAGCAAGGTGTGCATTATGCCCGACGTCCACGCGGGCGCGGGTTGCACGATCGGGACGACGATGACGGTTGTCGACAAAGCCGTGCCGAATGTGATCGGCGTCGATATCGGTTGCGGGATGTACAGCGTCAAGCTCGAGGAGCGCGACATCGACTTCGCCGCGGTCGACGAGGCGGCGCATTTCATTCCCTCCGGTCGAAACACTTGGGAGGGTCGGCAGGCGGATTTCGATCTGACGGCTCTGCATTGCTATCGACAGTTGAAGGATACGCGGCGGCTGGTTCGATCGCTCGGCACGCTCGGCGGCGGCAATCATTTCATCGAGATCGATCGCTCGACCGACGGTACCAATTGGCTGGTGGTGCACTCGGGCTCGCGCAATCTCGGCAAGCAGGTCGCGGAGTATTATCAGGGGTTGGCGATCGATCTCGCGCACGGCAAGGAAGAACTTTTCGAGCGGCAGGAAAATCTGATCGAGACGTACAAAGCGCTGGGGCGGCGCAAGGAAATTCAGGCGGCGCTCAAGGAAATGAATCGGGAATTCAAGGCGAAGCGGTCAGAGGTGCCCGCCGATCTGTGTTTCGTCTACGGAAAATATTTTGAGCAGTATCTGCACGATGTGGCGCTGTGTCAAAAATTCGCGCGGCGCAATCGGGAGATGATCGCGCACATTCTAATGAAGCGGGCGGGTTTGACGGCGGTCGATGAGTTTCACACGATCCACAATTACATCGACGTCGACGAGATGATCCTGCGCAAGGGCGCGATCGCGGCGCATAACGGTGAGCGGGTGCTGATTCCGATCAACATGCGCGACGGGTCGATCCTGGCGGTCGGCAAGGGCAATCCCGATTGGAATTACAGCGCGCCGCATGGGGCGGGGCGATTGTATTCGCGGTCGGACTCGAAAGAGTTGCTCGATATGGAAGAATATCGGGCGGCGATGGAGGGCATTTACACCACTTCGGTGAACGAATCGACGCTCGACGAGTCGCCGATGGCGTATAAGTCGCTCGACGACATTCTCGAGACGATCGAGCCGACGGCGGACGTCGTCGAAGTGCTTAAGCCCGTCTACAATTTCAAGGCGTGATCATGAAGAAAATTTGTTTCATGCATCAGGCGAGTATCGGCGACACGCTGATGGTCACGCCGACGTACCGCGCGGTCAAGGAATGTTATCCCGATTGTCGGACGGTCGTCGTCACGTCACACGCCGGTTATGAGATGATGCTCGGCAATCCGCACATCGATCGGATCATCCCCTATCGCAAGGGCGATCCCGTCCTGCCGATCGTTAAAAGCATTTGGCGCTCCGATTGCGCCGTCATTTTCGACTATCACTATCGAAACGCGCTTTATGCGTTGCTTGCGATGATCCCCAAGCGGATCGGCTACGGCAAAGATTTGATCAACGTGCATCTCGAGGACGAGCCGCTTGAGTTGTTCGAGCCGCTCAAATATCTTGCCGCCGTCGCGCCGCTCGGCATTCACACCGACGACGTCTCGCTCACTCGACCGATCGCAACCGAAGCCGATTGCGCTCACGTCGATGAGCTCATGCGTTCGATGGTCGGGCGGGATCAACGGTTGGTGGTCGTCGTGCCGTTTTCGCTGTCGCCGATCAAAGATTGGTCGACGGAAAATTATCGGGCGCTCATCCGTCGATTGCGATCAAAGAACTGCGTCGTCGCCGTCCTCGGAAGCGCCGCTCAAGCCGATAGGATCCGCGCGGAGATCCCCGAAGCGATTAATCTGTGCGGCGCGACTAATTTACGTGAGTCGGCGGAGATCATCTCGAGGGCGGCGCTTTACATCAGCGGCTGTACGTCGATGCTCCACGTGTGCTCGACGACCGACACGCCGGCGATCGCTCTCTACGGTCCGACTTGCTCCGCTCAATGGGCGCCAAAAAAAAATTGCACGGTCATCGAACACAAACTGCCGTGCTCTCCGTGCTACAATCTCGTCGATGTGCCCTGCTCCGACAACCGTTGCATGAAAATGATTACGGTCGACGAAGTGTGGGCGGTCGCCGAAAAAATTCTTTAGTCCTCGATGGCGGTCTCGAGGGCTATTTTTATCATGTCGTTGAAGGAGGTCTCGCGCTCCTCGGGCGTGGTGTCCTCGTGCGTCACCAGGTGGTCGCTCACCGTGAATATCGCCAACGCTTGAGCGCCCGCGCCCGCCGCCAACACGTAAAGCGCCGCCGTCTCCATCTCGACCGCGAGGATGCCGTATTGAACCAATTTTTCATTGAGCGAGCGCTTGCCGTCGCCGAAAATGCCGTTGGGATCGCCGTAATCGTTGTAGAAACGATCGACCGTGATGATGTTGCCGACCTTGACGGGCAGGTTGAGTTTCTTGGCGTTGGCGACCGCGCGGCTCAACAGCTCGTAATCGGCAATCGGAGCGAAGGCGACCGCCCCGCCGAACACCTGTCGAATGAGCGATGAATCGGTCGTGGCGCCTTGAGCGATAAGCACGTCGCGAATCTTGACGGCGGTGCTCATGCCGCCGCAGGTGCCGACGCGGATCAATTTCTTGCACTTATAAACGTCGAGCAGCTCCTGCACGTAGATCGAGAAGGACGGAATGCCCATGCCCGTCGCCTGCACGGAAATCGGCACGCCCTTATATGTGCCGGTGAAGCCGTAGACGTTGCGAATGTCGGTGTACCTCCGCGCGGAGTCGAGAAAAGTTTCGGCGATGTACTTTGCGCGGAGCGGATCGCCCGGCAACAAAATGCGCTCGGCAATGTCGCCGACGTTTGCGGCGTTGTGCGGTGAAGCCATTACTCATGACCTCCTTTATTGTAATGATTTTGATCTCGATCGGAGTGATCTTGATTGGAGTGATCGGAATCGTGATCGGGCGGCGGAAGCGGATTACCGTTCTCATCTTTCGGAGGCTCGGGCGGCTGACCGTTCTGATCCGATTGATCGCTTCGACGCGGCGGACGCTGTCGATCGCTCGATTGCTGATCGCCGTTGGATTGATCGCCGCGATTTTTCATATCGGGCGGCGGAAGCGGATTGCCGTTCTCGTCCTTCGGAGGCTCGGGCGGCTGCCCTTTTTCGTTCGCTCGATTGTCGATCGTCTGTTCGATTGTCGCCGTCACTTTTGAGGATTTCGCCTCGACGGTTGTGATGTTGAGCGCGGGAATGAGCGTCAGCGCTCCGATGAGCAGCCCCGCCAAAATTTTTTTCTTCATTACAATCATCCTTCAAAGAGTTTAGGTCTCGATTATACACCAAATTTCCGTCGGGATCATTAGCCGCCGATTATTTTTTCGTTAGACGGTCGTAAAAAATATACATTCGTTGGCGCTTGTCAAGGTGATTGCAATCAATTAGAATTTCGGCAGTGCTGTGCATTGTTCGAAAGGTCGTGTTGAAGATGATACTTGAAAGGCTCGAGGCGCTGCCGGTGGGCTCGTTTCACTATAAATTGTTGGCGGTGACGGGGCTGGGCTGGCTGTTCGACTCGATGGACACCGGCTTAATCTCGTTCGTGCTGCCGATGCTGTCGAAGGAATGGGGCTTGACGCCGGAGCAGGCGGGCTGGATCGGCTCGATCGGGCTGATAGGAATGGCGCTGGGCGCGGTGCTCGCGGGGACGATTGCGGATCGAGTCGGGCGCAAACGAGTGTTCGCCGCGACGGTAATCCTCTACAGCGTCTCGACGGGCTTATGCGCGTTGGCGTGGAGCTACGAGTCGCTTTTGTTCTTCCGATTCCTCGTCGGGTTCGGGCTCGGAGGCGAATTGCCGGTGGCGGCGACACTTATGAGCGAATACGTTCCGGCTCAAGTGCGCGGGCGTTTCATCGTCCTGCTCGAAAGTTTTTGGGGGCTTGGCTGGCTGTTGGCGGCGTGCATCTCGTATCTGATCATCCCGCATTTCGGCTGGAAGATCGCGTTCGTGATCGGAACTCTGCCGGCGCTCTACGTTTTTCTGATCAGAATGCACATGCCCGAGTCGATCAGATATCTGATTTCGAAAGATCGGATCGACGAGGCGAAAAAAATAATCCTCGATCTCGAATGCAAGCTCAACGTGCGCAGTCGCGACTTCGTCGGGGAGTTGTTGCCGCTCGAGAAGGGCACGGAGGCGCAAGCGAAGCCGGCGTTCTCAACGTTGTGGGCAACGCAATATCGCATGCGGACGGTGATGCTGTGGCTGGCGTGGTTCGGGATCGTGTATTCGTACTACGGAATATTTATGTGGCTGCCGTCGATCGTCTACGCGCAAGGATTCGAGATCGTCAAGACATTCGAGTACGTGTTGGCGATGACGCTGGCTCAACTGCCGGGATATTTTGCGGCGGCGTGGTTGGTGGATCGGATCGGGCGCAAGTACACGCTGTCGATATTCCTGCTGATGTCGGGCGTGTTCAGCTACTTCTTCGGCAATGCCGAGACGCCGACGACGCTGTTGATGTTCGGCGCGGGAATGTCGTTCTTCAACCTCGGAGCGTGGGGCGTAATCTACACCTACACGCCGGAGCAATATCCGACAGCGATTCGAGCGCTGGGCTCGGGCTGGGCGGCAGGCTTCGGACGGATCGGAGGAATGTTGGCGCCAATGTTGGTGGGCGTGATGTTGGTGCACGGCGTCGGCATGGACATGATCTTCGCGATGTTCGCTTCGGTGTTCGTATTGATCTCGGCGGTGGTGATAACGCTCGGCGTCGAGAGCAAAAACAAGACGCTCGAGGAGATCGACGCCGCGTCGATGACGCCCGCTCACAACTCATAAATTTTGTCGATAATAAAAAGCGGCTCCGCGCGGAGCCGTCATTTTTTTAGTTCAAAACTCGATGAGCTCGTTGAAGTCGACGTTGCCGATATTCATGACAATCGCGCCCCACGTCAGACCAACGCCGAAGCCTGCGAAACAGACTTTAAATGTCTCGTCGAGCAGGCGCTTGCTGATGTTGAAGCTGATGTTCAACGGAATGGTGACGCCGCTCGGATTGCCGAAGTTCGTGACGATGTTCGACGGCATCTTTTCATACGGAACGTCAAGCTCCTCCGCTAACTTTTCCACCATGAATTTATTCGGCTGATGGAACAAATACCAATCGATATCGCTCTTCAGAACACCAATACGCTCGAAAAGACCTTCGATAAGCGGCGGCACCTCTGTCTGAACGAAATGAAAAACCTCGCGTCCCTGCATCACGAGATTATCGAGACTCCGACGATTGCCGTAAGAATCCTCACGTACCACCGCCGTCTCTGGCGTCGAAGGCATCTTGAAACCGCCCGCCGGTATCATCAACACTTCGTGTCGAGTGCCATCCATTTTGATCTCGCCTTGAATCAGACTCTCATCCGAAGAATTTTCAACGATCGTAACGGAGATAGCGTCGCCGGCAAGCGGATAACTGTTTCGATCTTCCTTCGACGCCTTGCGACTCAAGATATCGGCGTTTATAAGGACGATCTTTTTCATATCCTCTTGCTCAAGCAAAGCAAACGCTTCCATCAGTCCGACAATGTAGCCGCAGCAGCCCTGATTTATGTCGATGCATAGCACATCAGTCGACAGCTCGAGCCGTCCTTGAACGACATTGCTTGTCGGCGGCAAGAAATAATCCGGCGACTCCGTCACCAGCACCAGCGCACTGATATCTTCTTTCTTCAACAACCCGTTGTCGAACAGATAATTCATTCCGAACACTGACATATCGGATACCGTCACGCCGTCCTCGACCATATGATGTCGATCATAACCCATTACGAGTTTCAAACGTTTTGTCCGCGCCTTGTCGGCTTGGTAATTTTCCATTTCCTCATCGAACGTCTTGAAATTCTTCGGCACGACCGACAGCACGCCGGTGATCTTTTTGTTTCTGTACTTGAATTTCATCTCGACACGCCCTCAGACTTCGGCACCATGCTTTTTTAACAGCGCGGCGATCGCCTTAAGGTTGCAGAAATTCTCCGGCACGATCTCCGTCCCCTTAATCTTGATCCCGAACTCTTTATCGAGCGCGGCAACGAACGTGACGAGATCGAAAGAATCAATGAAGCCGTCGCTGATGAAATCCTTGCTGGTCGTGAAGTCGAATTCGGGACGAATGTTCGACAGTATGCTGATAATCTTATCCAATATGATTACTCCTCTCATTAATTATTTAATACGAACACATGATTTTCAAAGCCGTCGGGTTTAGCGCCGGACTCCCCCATGTAAATTCGTAGTAACCGCTTTTTGCGTGCATAATTAATCTGCCGCCGAACATCTTTTGTGTACTCGTCACGTGCTTTCCTCAAAAGCAAACCGTCCTCCGACATTCTATACTCGGGACGCGTCACTCGAACCGTCCATTCGGCAACCGCAGGACGAAGAATGCCTACAAGCACCGACGAGATAACTCCGTCACGCCGATACACGAGCACCTCTTTGTTTTTGATATGCTGCAACATCTCGTCGCGCTCGGGCAATTGATCGCAGAGATAATCCAGACTTCCGTAGATGATCTCCATAATCTCGTCGCACTCTTCTTCTTTAGCGAACCATTTGGGATCGATCGCGTTGTACCGATTCGTGTTGACGACTTTCAACAGTCTGAACTGTGTCGCGTAATGTTTGAAACCGACCTTCGTAAAAATCTTTTCCAAGCACTCGAACTGATCAGTGTTGAATTGATTTTTATAGATATCGACGGCGATCGGACGCTTAACGAAGGGGAGGAACATTTTCAAATTGCCGGCAAGGTCATCGGCATCGACGGTGGCAAAATACAAGCGCGAAACTCTGTCGGTCGTGCGAGCGATAAGCAGAGTCTTATTCGACACGTGGATTTTCAATTCGTTGCGGGCGATGTACTTCTCAAGCACATCGTCTTTGACAAAGAAGTTCGTCGACAGTTCCGAGCCGTTGCCCTCGACAGCCTCCTTCGCTCGACAAATCTCATCGACGCTTAGTCGATCACCCCCCTTTTTTTTGTTAAAATCGGTTCTCAATTGCGAGAGCCGATCATTTTCGATGGAGTTGTTCATGTCGGATGTTCCTTTCGACAGTCGGACTTCGTCATGCAGATTTTCAAAAGACATGCCGTGAGTCCGATAAATTTTTTTGACGACTTCATTGTCGTCGCGAACCCAAAGAATAAAACGGCGCGCGTCAGCGTTAAGTGTGACGTATCGATTGTACACCAAACCGCCGTAGCCGAGCCCGCGAAATTTTTTCCTCCCCGCCCAAAATCGAAGATACACCGTCACGCCGGTACGATTGAAAAACAAAAACGCGGAGACCTCCGTTCCATGTCGAGCGACCAAAATATTGCGGTTGGCAATCGCTGCTTTGATCTCTTCGATGTCGGGGATCTGCTCGCCAAGCGGATCCATGTTCTCGTAGAGTATTTCCTCGACGGCGCCCGCCTCATGCGGCGCGGCAAACCAATCATCGTCGGCGATCACTGCAGGCGCGGGCGTGTTCAATCGACGCATCCACGTCAATGAAATGTACCGCTCGAATCCCGCCCGATCGAAACACATCGAAGCCTCCGAACAATCGCCGATCAGATCGACGCTGATTGTACAATTCGATCGCTCCTTCAGATCGATAAGCCTGTCAGTCAAATCCATCGGATCGATCGACGTGAAATACAGATGATAAAAATCTTTACGGTTCCAGAGCATCAAAAAGGTTCGAGCGCCGCCGAAAATAAAAATTTGACCGCGCTCGATCCAACCAATCACCGACTCGTCGCCGACATAAAAATTCGTGAGCAACTTGCCGTCGTCGATGCTTGCGATATCCCGCGCCCGACGAATTTCATCAATGCCGCGCACCGGCATAAAATGATTTGGAATCAAATTTTTTCACCCATGAATCTTTCTTTCAAGAGCTTACGATCGATCTTGCCGCTGGCATTATGCGGCATCGCCTCGAGACTTTCATACCTCGACGGCAACATATAACGCGGCAGCAATTTCATCAAACGCCCGCTCAATTCTTCCTTCGACAGCGCACCGACGTAGCACATCACAATCTGCTCCGCCGCTCGATCGTACAGACAACACACCTCGCCGATCCCGTCGCACGAAGACGCCGCCGTCTCGATCTCGCCAAGCTCGATCCGATAACCCATGTGCTTGATCTGAAAATCCTTGCGCCCATCGAACATCAACTCACCACGCTCGTTGTAATGCACCAGATCGCCCGTCCGATAGATGATCTCGGGATAATCGCTGACCGGATTTTGCACAAACGCCTCGACCGTCTTCTCGGGATTGTTGTAATATCCGTACGAGAGACACGAGCCGCGTACACACAACTCACCCTGCTCAGCGCCCTCGACCAATCGATTGTCGGCGTTGAGAACGAGCACATCTCCTTTATGACACTCAAAACCGATTGGAAGTGATTCGGCATCGGAGAATTCGTGAGCAACGATGTAATAAGTGCAGTCGACGGTGATCTCCGTCGGACCGTAGAGATTCGCGAATACCGCCTTCGGCAATTTTCGACGCCATTGATTGAGCTGCTTGATCGGCATGACTTCGCCGGCAAATATGATTTTCTTCAGGCAGGCAACATCGATCTCGTCGAGCACGCCCAAGTTCGCGACCGATACTAATATCGACGGCACCCAAAATATCATATTGATTTTGTTCGCGGCGATGTATTCAAGCAATCGAGCGGGGAACATGAACGCGGCGCGTGGAATGACGTGGAGCGTCGCGCCCCTGCTGACCATTTGGTAGATGTCGAGCACGGAGTTATCGAAGTAAAACGGCGCCTGATTGCCGATCACATCATTTTCGTCAACGTCGAAGGTTTTGCTTACCCACTCGGTATACTCCATCACCGAGCGTTGCCCGATCGTGACACCCTTCGGCACGCCCGTCGACCCCGATGTGAACAGCACATACAGCACATCCATACAATTGATTTTCCGCGCTGTCATCGCCAACAGTGTATCATCGATCGGGCTGTCGATCAACGCATTGATGTTTTTTTTGTCGATCACGAGCGCCGGCTCGAACGTGTCAAGGATTTTATTCATACGCGTCGCCGGCATTTTTGTATCGATGATGGTATAAAAATTGCCCGAGTATGCGGCGCCGAGCATACATATGATCGATTCGACGCTTTGCTCGAGCATGATTGCGATCGGCTGACGGAATATCTTCCGACGACTCAACTCCGACGCCACAGATCGCGCCTCCGCGCGGAGCTCTTCAAACGTCAGAGTACGACGTCCGTCAGTCAGAGCGACCTTATCAGGGAATTTACTCGTCGTCTCATCAAGGTAATCGGTGATTATGCGTTTCATCTTATCTCCTCCGCTCAGTTGAGAGCGAAGCGAGTAAACCCACAATCCACGCCCAAATGATC
>CAMKFB010000043.1 GCA_946411735.1 uncultured Selenomonadales bacterium | reverse complement strand
AATGACGGCAGTCTGGCTTACGGCCAGATCATTCTTCCTTCAACTCACGGGGGGGGGGCGTCGACGCATGAAATCTTCCTCTCGACTTACGTCTGCCATCCGTCGATGGCGAACAACGAACTCTCCGGTCCGAGCGTGACGATTCATCTTGCGAAGTGGCTGAGTCAACTGCCGGAGCGCCGGTACACTTATCGGATCATTTTCATTCCCGAGACCATCGGCTCGATCACTTATCTGAGTCGCAATCTCGACACGCTGAAAAAGAATGTGGTCGCCGGCTTCAACATTTCCTGCGTCGGCGACGATCGGACATTCTCCTATGTCGCTTCTCGTTACGGCGACACTCTTGCCGATAAGGTTGCGAAGAATGTTTTGAGATTCCACTATCCCGAATACAAATCGTACTCATTCTTAAAACGCGGCTCCGACGAGCGTCAGTACAATGCGCCGGGCGTTGATCTGCCGGTGTGCGCAATTTGCCGCTCGAAGTACGGCGAATATCCCGAATATCACACGTCGAAGGACGATTTGGGCTTGATCTCGCCGTCGGGACTGCAAGGCGCGTATGACGTTTACAAGCAATGCATTGAGGCGTTGGAGGCAAATCGCAAGTACAAAGTGAAGTGCCTCTGTGAGCCGCAATTGGGCAAGCGCGGGCTTTATCCGACGATTAGTCAGAAGGGCAGCTACGGCTCGATCCGAGCGATGACGAACTTCATCGCTTACGCCGATGGTCGCAACGATCTGATTGACATCAGCAATATCATCAACGAGTCGGTGAAAGATTTGATTCCGATTGTCAAGAAATTGCGCGATAACGGTTTGATCGAGATTTGGGAGTGAGACATCGATGGCGAACGATATTGTGGAGAGAATTGCCGAGGCGATCCCGTTGGAGCGCGGGGACTGCACTCTGATTGCGTCGGACATCAAAAATATGTGTATAGATATGGATTACGATGAAGCGAAGGCAAGTTTAAATCGCTTTATTGATCTGCTCAAGGAAAAGGTCGGTTCGGAGGGCACGTTGCTTTTCCCGACGTACAATTGGAGTTTTTGTAAGGGAGTTCCTTTCAATTATAAAAAGACGCATTCCAAGACAGGAGCTCTCAGTACGGTCGCCTTGAGAAGAAAGGATTTCACGCGGACGCATCATGCTCTGTATTCGTTTGCGGTTTGGGGCAAAGATACGAAGAAACTCTACGACATGAACGACCCAAATTCGTTTGTGGGTGACACACCATTCGAGTACCTTCTTCTCAACAGAGGAAAAATGATAGCTGTGGATACCAACAACTTCTTTACGTTCTTGCACTATGTCGAAGAAAAAAATCAGGTGCCTTATCGATTTTTGAAAGCGTTTCATGGCAAATATATCGACGAAAATGATCAGGAATCGGAGCGGACGTATACCATGTATGTTCGTTATTTGGATGAGCGTAACGTGCAAGGAAATCCTCATTTCCATGCTTGGATGCATGAACAAGGTGTACAGCACGAACAAACTGTGCAAGGCATACCGATCTGGTGCATAGATTTTCAAGAATCATGTGAGCTCATAACACACGACATCACGCATAATGATGCGCGTAATTTAGTCGTATTTCCGCCAGGCATCTATTGATTGTCCGTTTTTTTATGAGAGGTGGCAAGTATGTCGAAGTTAGCGATCATCACCGCGCGGGGCGGCTCGAAACGCATTCCGCGCAAGAACATCAAGAGTTTTTGCGGGCAACCGATCATTTCTTACTCAATCAAAGCCGCGCTCGACAGCGGTCTCTTCGACGAGGTCATGGTCTCGACCGACGACAACGAGATCGCCGAGGTCGCCAAAAGTTTCGGAGCCGCCGTCCCGTTCAGGCGCAGCGCCAAGACTTCCGACGATTACGCCACCACCGCCGACGTTCTCTACGAGGTTCTCGACGAATATTCCAAGCGTGGTCGGACGTTCGATTGGTTCTGCTGCATTTATCCGACCGCGCCATTCGTCACCGCCGACAAGCTCCGCGTCGCCTTTGACAAGTTGCAGGGCTCCGACGCGGACATGCTCCTTCCCGTCGTCCAATTTTCCTACCCGCCGCAACGATCGCTTGTCGTCAGCGACGGTTTTTTGGTTTACAAGTGGTCGAATTTTATTCGGAGCCGCTCCCAAGACTTGGAGCCGTTTTATCATGACGTCGGGCAATTTTATTTCTACCGCACGGCATCATTCGTGATCAATCGCACGGGGGGGGGGCGAGCACTTAAGACAATTCCCATGTTGATGGATGAGATTGAAGTACAGGACATCGACAATCTGTCGGATTGGGAATTGGCGGAGATAAAATTCAAGTTGATGGTCGGGCGCAATACTTCGGGCGGCTGAACATTATAAGCGATTCCTCCAATCGGCAGAGGCACGATGTCGTGTGCTGTCATTGGAGGAATAATTTTGAGCTACAGAATTTGTCTCGGCACCGTGCAACTCGGCTTGCATTACGGTGTCAATAACGCGCTCGGTCGCAAGCCCGATCGCAACGAAAGTTTCGCGCTTTTGCAATCGGCGATCGATGCGGGCATCAACTTTTTCGACACCGCAAGTATGTACGGCGACGCCGAAAATATCTTGGGCGAGTTCGGGATCGGTCGTTTAGAGGTAAACGTCATTTCGAAGCTCCGCCCAAATTTGCCGGCGGACGCGTCGATGGTGTTGACCGAAATTCGACAGTCGCTCGATCGGCTCGGGTTGGCGTCGTTGAAGGGATATTTGCTTCACCACGCCGACGATTTCTATCGACCGGAAATTTTGCGCGGTTTGAAGCTCGCGAAGTCGCAAGGGCTGACTCAAAATATCGGCGTGTCCGTTTACGAGCCGGAGGATGCACTCCGCGCGGTGAGCGATATCGACATCGATTATGTTCAGATCCCGTATAACGTTTTGGATCAGCGGCTCGATGAGACGGATTTCTTTGAGCTTGTCGAAAAAAATAATGTGACAGTGTTTGCGCGCAGTGCTTTTTTGCAGGGACTCTTGTTGATGCGCTCCGACGGACTGCCTTCGCATTTGAAAGAGGCTCAACCGCTCGTCGAGGATTTTCAGAACATCTCGAGGGTGCACGGCTTTGCTCCGAGTGAGGCGGCGCTGCTCTATTCTTATGGTCATCCCGGGATCGATTATGTGTTGTTCGGCGTCGAAACAATCGAGCAGCTCAAAAATAATATCGCGGTGTTGGACAAAGCCGCTCAATTCAAATCCTGTTACGAAGAGTTGCACGGTCGATTCAAATCCGTCGACCGAAAAATTATCGTGCCGAGTTTGTGGAAGAGGTGATTTTATGTCAGTGAAAGATATGTTCGATTTGACCGGCAAGACCGTCGTCATAACCGGCGGCGCCGGGCATCTCGGCAGCGGGATGAGTGAGGCGCTTGCCGCTTACGGCGCCAACCTTTTCATTCTCGGTCGCACGCCGGAGAAAAATCTCAACAAAGCCGCCGAGCTCAAGGCGAAATACAATCTGCCGATTTGCGAAACCGTGATCGTCGATCTCAACGACGGCGCGGCGCTCGAGAACGCGATTGAGACCGTCGTCGCTCGGACGGGGCGTATCGATGTGCTGATCAATAACTCCGCCTACTCCTGCTCGAAAGCTGTCGAGGATTATACCTACGACGAGTGGCGGCGCGGCATAGACGGCACGATCAATATCACTTTCCGCGTCACTCAATCCTGCTTGAGCCACATGATCTCACGGGGGGGCGGGCGCGGCAGCATAATTAATATCTCGTCGATGTACGGGATGGTCGCGCCCGATATGTCGATTTATGGCGACAGCGGTCAAAACAACCCCGCCAATTACGGCGCGGGTAAAGCCGCCATCATTCAGTTTACGAAATATCTCGCGTCGGTGTACGGCTCGAGGGGCATTCGCGCAAATGCCGTTTCGCCCGGTCCGTTCCCCAATCCGACCGTTCAAAAGGACAAGCGTTTTATTGGCGAGCTCTGTCGAAAGAATCCCATGAATCGTATCGGCACGCCCGAGGACTTGCACGGCATAATCGTTTTCCTGGCGTCGGACGCAAGCAGTTACGTCAACGGTCAGAACATCGCTGTGGACGGAGGGTGGACGGCATGGTGAAAACGATTGGGATTATCGTTCAGGCGCATATGGGCTCGACGCGACTGCCGAAGAAGATGATGAAAAATCTCTGCGGCAAAAGTGTGCTGGCTCATATCATCGATCGTCTCAAGCGATCGAGCGAAGCCGATAAGTTGCTCATCGCGACAAGCGATCTGCCGGTGGATGATGTGTTGGTCGACGAGTGCAAGAGATGCGGCGTCGATTATTTTCGCGGCAGCGATTCCGACGTGCTCGAAAGATTTTATCAAGCGGCGCAAGCGTACGGGCTCGATCACATCGCTCGAGTCTGCGCCGACAACACTCTCGTCGATTGGAATATCATCGATCACGAGATAAAGATGTATCGGACGGGCTCATATGATGTGGTGGCAGGCGGCAAGTCGGTGCCGCTCGGTTTGGGTTGCGAAGTTTTTTCTTGGGATTTGTTGAAGGAAGCGCACGACAAAGCGACGGAGCATTACCAGCACGAGCACGTCACGCCGTATCTGTACGAGCATTATTCCAATGTCGGTCGATATGAGTTGGCGGAGGATTTGAGTCGCTTCCGCTTCACGCTCGACACCGAACAGGATTGGCAGTTGATCAATAAAATCTACGGGGAGCTTTATCGCGGCGTCAATGATTTTCTGCTTGACGACGTCGTCCGAGTGATGAACGCGCATCCCGCTTGGTTTGATATCAACAAAAATGTGAAACAAAAGAAAGTAAAGGAGGCGTAGACGCGCGTGCTCATCGGGGCATGCGTGTCTCGATGAGTGCTATGAATTTGGGCGTTTTGGGTATGAGCCCCGGCAACGGGCATCCTTATTCGTGGTCGGCGATTTGCAACGGCTACGATAAAAATTTTATGGACGAGTGTCCTTTCCCCGTCATTCCCGCGTATCTTTACAAGCAAAGTTATCCTTCGGATTTCATCGACAACGCCCGCGTCACGCATATTTGGACGCAGGATCGGAAAATCTCCGAGCACGTCGCGCGCGCAAGCCGCATTGATAATGTGGTCGACGATTACAGGGATATGATCGGCAAGGTCGACGGTGTTCTGCTCGCGCGGGATGATGCCGAAAATCATCTCGAAATGAGCCGAGATTTCTTGGATGCCGGCGTGATAATTTATATCGATAAGCCGCTGGCGTTTGATGTGAGGACTGCGCAAGAAATTTTTTCGCACGAGAAATTTGAGGGGCAAATCTTTTCGTGCTCGGCGTTGTATTACGCGCGCGAACTCGAAGCGGCGCTCGAGACGATTGACGAGATCGGCGCGATCACTTACATCGAGGCGCATACGATCAAAAAGTGGAGCACTTATGCCGCGCATATCATCGATCCCGTGCTGCGTATTGTCGGCGACGAGCAAAAAATTGTCGATGCAAAGCCGTTTAGCAATCACAACACTCAGGGATGTCAGTTGCGAATGGCGAGCGGATTGGTCGTTACGCTGTCGGCGCATGGCAGCACTCAACTTACGACCGGCAGCATCAGATTGTTCGGCGACAAACGGGAGTTGAACATTCGGTTCGGCGACACATTTTACGCGTTCAGAGGCGCGTTGAAGGCGTTTGTTCAATCGGTCAAGCAAAAAAAATCCGTCATACCGAAGCATCACATGCTTACGATGGTCGACTGGCTCGAACGGGGGATGTGATCATGGCGGGAACGGTTTTATTGACGGGCGCGACGGGCTTGATCGGCAAGGTTCTCGCGAAAATTTTTTTGGAGCATGGATATCGGGTGATTGTCACTTCGCGCTCGAAAGAAAAGCTCGAGACGCTGTGCAAAGAGTTCGATCGGAAAAATATCTTCGGCTGTGAAGTTGATCTGCTCGCCGACGACGCGATCGATGTCATAAAAAATTTTCTCGAGGTCAACGATTTCAAGCCGAATTATCTGGTCAACAACGCGCGCTCGTTGGAATTTCTGAGGACGGCGGATTTTCGACGGATCGACAAGTCGCAATGGTTGGGCGAATACGCGCTCGACGTGGTGGTGCCGTATAACTTGACGATGCTGTTAAGTGAGATGCCCGGGAGTCGACTGCAATCGGTGGTGAACGTGTCGTCGATGTACGGATTGTTGGCGTATAACGATTATCTGTGCGAGGGCGCGCCGTCGATTTCGTTTCAATACGGAACGGCGAAGGCGGCACTGATTCAATTGACACGACAGTTGGCGGTGAGTCTGGCGCCGCAACACATTCGAGTCAACGCGATCTCGTACGGCGGAGTGGCGGGGCGCGCGGACGAGGCATTTCAACGGCGGTACGCGAAGCTCTGTCCGGAGCGAAAGATGTTGTCGACGGACGAAATAGCGGGGCATGTGCTGTATTTATGCTCGGAGGCGTCGGTCGGAATGACGGGGCACAATTTGGTGGTCGATGGGGGGTTCTCGGCATGGTGAAAAGGATGGTCGCGGTTATTCCCGCGCGAGGCGGCTCGAAACGCATTCCTCATAAAAATATTGTCGATCTGATGGGCAAGCCGATGATCGCGTGGACGATCGAGGCGGCGCAAAAATCGGGGTTGTTCGACAGGATTTTTGTCAGCACCGACGAACAGGAAATTGCTGATGTTGCGGAGTCGTTCGGCGTGGAGATTCCGTTCCTGAGGACGGAATGCGCCGATGATTTTTCAACGGCGTCGGATGCGACGATCTTCGCGCTGAAACAGATCAAAGAGTACTTCGGCGAGGAATATGAGTATGTGGCTCAGCTGATGGCGAATTGCCCGTTGCGGACGGAGCGGGAGATCACTCTTGCCTTCGATAACTTTCGGGATCGCGGGCTGGATTTTCAGATCAGCTGTTTCAAATTCGGCTGGATGAATCCGTGGTGGGCGGTGGAGCTCGATGAAAATTTGACGCCCCAAAAAGTATTTCCCGAGCTCGAAGGCAAGCGATCACAGGATTTGCCGGAGCTGTACTGTCCGACGGGAGCGATTTGGTTGGCGCGCTATGATAAACTGATGGAGCAGAAAACTTTTTACGGCGCGGGATATCGAATGTTCCCGATGGATTGGCGCGCGGCGGTCGATATCGATAACTACGAGGATTTGGATATGGCGCGGGCGCTGTATAGTCTCGCGCATTGAGGTGACAATGAAAAGAGTAGTAATACGCGTGGATTCGTCGGCGATGATCGGCAGCGGGCATCTGATGCGTTGCCTGACGTTTGCAAACCGGTTGGAGAAAAATGACGGCGCGGAGGTTCAATTCATTTCGCGCGATCTCGACGGCGGCGTTCATGATTTGATTCTGCGACAGGGATTCGAGTTGAGTCTTCTTCCGCGTCATGAGTTCGATTCATCGCTCGAGGGCTATGCTCAATGGCTTACCGTCCCTCAGACCGTTGATGCCGAAGAGACTGTCGAGGTTTTGAAATCGATGCAGCCCGTCGATCAATTGGTCGTCGATAGCTATGCAATCGACATTACATGGGAGAAAATCGTGCGTCCGTTCGTCAAGAATATTTTTGTCATAGATGATCTCGCCAACCGTCGACATGATTGCGATGTGCTGCTCGATCAGAACTTCCATCTTGATTTGCACGCTCGACATGAGCAGTATCGACATCTCGTGCCGCCACATTGCGACTTGCGCATTGGATTAAAATACGTTTTGCTTCGCGCGGAGTTTTATGATGTAAAAAAACATCTGCGTCGTCGTGACGGGAGCATAAAAAATATTCTCGTATTCTACGGCGGCGTCGATCTCTCCAACGAAACAATGAAATCGCTGCGGGCGTTGACGGCTTCTAATCTGCCCGATGTGACCGTCAACGTCGTCGTCGGAGCCGGCAACGCCAATCAAAAAGCCGTCGAGGAATATTGCGCGCGTCATGGCTTCAACTATCTCTATCAGATTGATAACATGGCGGAGTTAATGAACGAGGCTGATTTGGCGCTCGGAGCCGGCGGCACCACGACGTGGGAGCGTTGTTTCCTCGGCTTGCCGACCTTCTTGACGGCGATCGCTGACAATCAAAAAAGCGGCGCGGAGCTCGAGAAGGCAGGCTACGTTGTTTATCTCGGCAAGGCTCAAGATTGCACCGAAGAAACGATTGTGCGCGCCGTCAAAGGGCTGACTAAAGAACGTTTGCTTCAAATACAAGACAGTTGCTTGAAAATATGGGATTAGGGGGGCGATCGCCACATGATTTACTTCTCAATGGGAGCGTACGCGTTCCGAGAAATAAGAGAGGACGACCTGCCTCTCCTATTGGAGTGGAGAAACTCACCGTTCATTCACGCAAAGATGCTCACCAATCACAAGATCACTTGGGAGGAGCATCTTAATTGGTTCCGAAGGATCAGCGGAGCTCCGACGCGGCTGCACTTCATGTTTACCTGCAACGGTCAGCCGATCGGATATAAGGGCTACAGCGATGTCGATTTCGAGGCACGCACATGCTCCGGCGGCAGCTACATCGGCGAGCTCGACAACTGTCCGAAGGACGCCGGCATCTATCTTTTCTTTATGAGCGTCGAATACGCCTTCACCAAGTTGGGCATGGAGCGTTTCGAGATTGATGTGTTCGCGTCAAACAAAAAGGCGCTGAGGCTCGACTCGTTCATGGGTTATGAGTTCGATAAGATCAACGGCTATTGCGTGACGAAGGACGGGAAACAAAAATTGGTCTACCACGGCGTTTTGACGAAGGAAAAATGGATGACGCGGCGCGTCGATGTCGCCGAGATGCTTCAGTTTGATCTCGACGACGGCGCTCCGAATGTGATCGCCTCAACGATGGGGGGGGGGCGGCGACGGCAACATCTAAAGAAGATTTTTCTCCGTCGAGCCGTGCCCGAGGATTTGATGATTCTCTATCGATGGGTCAATGAGCCGTCGGTGCGAGCCAATTCGTTTCACTCCGAGCCGGTGTCGTTTGAAGAACATCACGGTTGGTTTTTTGAGAAGCTCAACGATCCCAACGAGGCGATTTATATCCTGATGCTCGAGGACAATCCGATCGGGCAGGTGAGACTGAGCGGTCGGCAGGAGCGGCTGATGGTTTCTTACAGCATCGACGTCAAGCATCGACGTCAGGGCTTCGGAACGATCATTCTGCAGCTGATCGAAGAGCGGATTTTCGACGAGGACATCACGCTCATCGGGCGCGTCAAGAAAAATAATGTCGCATCGCAAGCGGTTTTCCGTCGATTGGATTATGTTGAATGCGAACTCGATGATTGTTTCGAGTATCGTAAGGTCGTCAACAGACGATCAAAAATTATTTTGGAGGCTGATAACATGAATGAGCAGGAATTTTTGACGAAGATGAAAGAGGACATCCTCGACACGGAGGATAAGCTCACGATGGGCACCGCGCTTGACGAGCTCGAGGATTGGGATTCGCTTGCGATCGTCGACTTCATCGCCATGGCTAACAGCGTCTGCGGTAAGAAAGTCAAGCGCACCGACGTCACCGGCGCAAAAACTTTCGCCGATCTCTACGCGCTCCTCAAATGAGGCGGCACGATGAATAACGTTTCGATTCAAAGCATCTCGTGCGCCGTCCCCGCGCAACACTTTTCGATCCTCGAGTACGCGCCCGATCTCCTCGACGAGCGAACCGCCAAACGCATGACGCGCTCGACCGGCTTCGCCGCGCTCCGCATCGCGCCCGAGGGCATGGTCGCTTCCGATCTCGTCGTCCGCGCCGCCGAGCCGATCCTCAATGACGTCGATCGCTCAACCATCGGCGCCATAATTTTCGTCTCAAAAACTCAAGACTATGCTGAGCCCGCCACGAGCCACATCCTTCAGGATCGTCTGCATCTCGGTCACGACGTCCTGTGCATCGATATCAATGACGGCTGCTCGGGTTGGGTCAAGGGGCTGTTCACCGCTGTCGTTATCGCTCGAGAGATCAAACGCTCCGTCCTGCTGACCACCGGCGACACCTCGAGCCGTCTGATCTCGCCGACCGATCGAGCGACGCGCTGCCTTTTCGGCGACGCCGCCACCGCCACTCTGATCGCGCCCGACTCTCATGTGATCGATAGCACGGGGGGGGGGTGGACGGCATTTGAATTCGCCAGCTTCGGTGAACGGTTCGATACGATCATCATCGAGAACAGCCGCGCACGTAAGGTCGAGGCGCCGAAGAATGACGGCTTCATGTATGTTGATGGCGTCGAGGTCATGAACTTCGCGCTCAATGAGGTCGCCGAGCTGATCGAAAAATTTCTGTCCGACAACAGCTTGTCTAAGGACGACGTCAGTCTCTACGCTTGCCATCAGGCGAATAAACGCATTCTTACCGCGCTCGCCGACAAGCTCAGGGTGCCGCGCGATATCGTTCCGTTCGTTGCCGACGAGATCGGAAATACGTCGTCGTCGTCGATCCCGTTCGTGCTGACACGGTTCGCCGCCAATAACAATCGCCTCGAACGAGTTCTGTGCTGCGGCTTCGGAGTCGGCTTGGCGATCGGCGTCGGGCTGATCGATTGCTCAAATACAAAATTCTACGGAGTGTCGCAACTTGAGTAAAATAAATTTCGATTTCACCGGCGAACGCTATGCGGTAACGGGCGCCTCGAGCGGGCTCGGTCGGCAGATCGCAATCGATCTCGCCAATGCCGGCGCACAAGTCCTCGCCATCGCCCGCAATGTCGAGCGCCTTGACGAGGTTCAAAGCCGGCAGCCCGAGCGCATCGTTACCGCCTCCGTCGATGTTTGCGATCCCGACGCCCTCGAGAACGCCATTAAAAATTTTGTCGGCGCCCACGGCAAGCTCAACGGCGGAGTTCACGCCGCGGGCATCACCGGCTATACCTCGCTCAAAAATTATGATCGAGACCTTGCTCATAAGATCATGCAGGTCAGTTTTTGGGCGGCGGTCGACTTCACACGTTTGATCACAAAAACAAAATACGCCTCCGCCGGCTCGTCGATCGTGCTGTTCTCGTCGGTTGAGGCGGAACTGAATGCACGCGGTGTATTCGCTTACTCGGCATCAAAATCCACCGTCAATAACTTCGTCAAAACCGTCGCAAAGGAAATTTGCTCGAAAGGGCATCGTATTAACAGTATCCTGCCCGGGTGGATCAAAACGTCCATGACCACTGCCGTAGAGCATCTTGTCGATACCGATAACGTGATGAGCAAGATGCCGTTGGGCGAAGGCAGCCCGAGCGATGTGAGCGCGATGGTGCTGTTTCTGTTGAGCGAAGGCGGGCGCTGGATCACCGGCACGAATATTGCCGTCGACGGCGGGCGCCTGGCTTGAACTTCGAGTGCTCGAACATAAAATGCTATGAGGTGTTGGAAGTTGGGTAAAATAAATTTCGATTTCACCGGCGAACGCTATGCGGTAACGGGCGCCTCGAGCGGTCTCGGTCGGCAGATCGTCTTTGATCTCGCCGATGCCGGAGCGGAAGTCCTTGCCATCGCTCGCAATGTCGAACGCCTTAATGAGGTGAAAAGTCATCAGCCGGAGCGGATCGTCACCGCGTCAGTCGACGTTTGCGATCCCGAAGCCCTTGAGATCGCCATCAAAAATTTCGTTGCCGCCCACGGCAAGCTCAACGGCGGAGTTCACGCTGCGGGCATCACCGGTTTTACTTCGCTCAAAAATTTTGATCGCGACTTCGCTCATCGGATCATGCAAGTCAGTTTTTGGGCGGCGGTCGACTTCACCGGAATGATCACGAAAAACGAGTACGGCGACACCGGCACGTCGACCGTGTTGTTCTCATCAGTAGCAGGGGGAGGGGTGAGCGAGAAAGCAAAGTTCGCTTACTCGGCATCGAAACACGCCGTCAATAATTTCGTCAAGAGTGCCGCCAAAGAGATTTGCTCTGAAGGACATCGCATTAACAGCGTGATGCCCGGCTGGATCAGAACGCCAATGACTACCGCCGAGGATTATCTCGTCGATGTCGACAACGAAATGAGCAAGATGCTGTTGGGCGAAGGCAGCCCGAGTGATGTGAGCGGCGCGGTGCTGTTTCTGTTGAGCGATGGCGCGCGTTGGATCACCGGCACAAATATTGTTGTCGACGGCGGGCGCCTGGCTTGACGTTCATTTGAAATTAGGAGGTTCGTGGAAGTGCTTGGAAAAAATGCGCCGTTTATCATCGCCGAGATGAGTGGCAATCATAATCAATCCCTCGAGCGTGCGCTCAAAATTGTCGAGGCTGCCGCGCAATCCGGCGTCGATGCCGTCAAACTGCAAACCTACACCGCCGATACGATTACCATCGATAAGCGCGACGGCGAATTTTTTATCTCCAACCCGAAAAGCCTCTGGGCAGGGCGTTCGCTCTACGAACTCTACCAAGAGGCTTATACTCCGTGGGAGTGGCAGGAAAAATTGTTCGCGCGGTGCAAAGAACTCGGCGTTATCTGCTTCAGTACGCCATTCGATCCCACCGCCGTCGACTTTCTCGAGTCGCTCGATTGCCCGATCTATAAGATCGCGTCGTTCGAGAGCATCGACCTGCCGCTGATCAAAAAGATCTCAAGGCTCGGTAAGCCGATCATTGCCTCGACGGGCATGGCAACCGTGTCGGAGATCGACGATCTCGTTCGAACCGCGCGCGACAACGGTTGCACCGATCTGACACTGCTCAAGTGCACGAGCAGTTATCCGGCGACGCCCGCCGACGCTAACCTTCGAACGATCCCGCATATGAAAGAGATGTTCGGCTGCGAAGTCGGGCTGTCGGATCACACTATGGGGATCGGCGTGGCGATTGCCGCCGTGACGCTCGGCGCGACCGTCATCGAAAAGCATTTTACGCTGTCGAGGGCGGACGGCGGAGTCGACAGCGCCTTCTCGATGGAACCGCAGGAAATGGCGCAACTCGTCCGCGAATGTCGAGCCGCCTATCAATCGCTCGGTCAAGTGAAGTACGGCTTGGCGGCGGGCGAATCGACTGCGGGACGGCGGAGTCTCTACGTCGTCAAGGATATCAAGGCGGGCGAGCCCTTCACCGAACAGAATGTGCGGAGCATTCGTCCGGCGCGCGGGCTCAAGCCCAAGTACTACGAAAAAATTCTCGGCAAGCACGCCAAGTGCGATATCAAATTCGGGACGCCGCTCAGTTGGGAGCTCATCGATTGATCACTGTTGCGCCGCAAACTGGTTGAGGAGCGCCGACGCCAGCTCGTGGCAGTCGTTGATGTACGCCCGACCGAGCGTCGTCACCATCAGATAGCCCGCCGCTGCCGCCGCCGCTTGTCCCACCAGCGGCAAATATTTCGCCGCCTCCTTCCCTGCGTACTTCGACCCGAGACTCTCCACCAATTTCGTAACGCCTGCTCGCGTCGCGTAGCTGAACACGCGATTCGCCAGCGGCGTTATTATTTTGTACTTCTTCATTTGATCCTCGACGTTATCGCCCAATTGGAACGCCGCTCGAATGTCCGCGAACATCTTCAGCATCACGCCGATGTCCACACTCACGTCCACGCCCGGGATCGGATTGAGCGCATTCGCCGCCGCCGTGATCCCGTAGTAATTTAAATCCCCGCGACACAGCTCACGCTTGCGATCCAAATCCGCGATCGAGCGCGCCTTGAACTCGTAAACCAACTTCGACTTCTTTACGCCGTCGAGATCCGAAGAAAGAATCGCCTCCTGCAACTCCACCAAGCCCTCGCCCGTCCGACAGCTCGTAAAGTACGTCCTCGAGCCGCGGCTCTTCATCTTGCTGTTGACGTCGTAAATGATATCCGCGCGAAGCTCCTCATCGCTCCGATCATCATCCCATATCTCATCCGCCTTGTTGCGCACAATGAAATGCGGGTGATTGCGCTCCGTCTGCCAACGCTTGAGATATTCGAACAGCGCCCCGTCCGCGTCCCGCAACTTCCCCGAAAACACGAACAGATATAAATCCAGCTCCTCCGGTCGAAATTCATTCACCCACTCGTCCACGGGAAATTGCTTCGTCCCGTAACCCGGCAGGTCGACGATGATCATCTGCTCGAGCTCGCGCATCTGCATGTCGACCGTCGTGTCGGTGTGCACTCCGACTTCAAATACTTCTTCGCCGACCAGCCGATTGATCAGGCTCGACTTGCCCGCGCCGGGCTGACCGATCAGCCCGACTTTGATCTTCACGCCCTTCTCGCTCTGCTTTTTAATGTAATCCTGCTGCAGTTGCTCAATTAAATTCATTCGTCACGCCTCCGTCCATCAACTCTGCGACCTTGCGCTCGATCAGATCGTCCATCACGCCGCTCGCGAACGCGTAGCAATCCTCTTCGTAAGTTTCGCCGGCATACTCCGCCATCTTGTAGCTCAGCGCCGCTGCCGCCGCTTGACCCGCAAACGGGATATATTTGAGCACCGTCCGCGCCGTCGCCTTCCCCGCGACGTTCTTCAACAAAATCATCAGCCCCTCCTTCGTCACCAGCTCCAATAATTTTTTTGCAATCGGCAACGCGTAGAGTTTCAAATCGCCGTGGTCGATCCCGTATCGATTGCGAATCGCTCCGAACATCTTGAAATATATCCCCAGGTCGACCGCCACGTCCACACCCACGATCGGATTGATCCCGTTGACCGCCGCCGTCTTGCAATAAAATCCAATCTCCCCCTTCGCCGGCTGCCGACTGTTCTCGAGATACTCCTTCCGCGCGGAGCGATACGCCGTCGCGATCCGATCGCGCCACACTCGAGCAAAATCCGTCCGCATCACCGCCGCGTGCAATTCCTTAATCCCTTCGTTGTACCGACAGTCGACAAAATACAGCCGCTCCTCCGACTTCGATCGATTGCGAATATCGCGCACGATCGCCGCGCGCTGATCGCCGTCGAGATCATGACTCTTGTTGCGCACCAAAAACATCGGGCGCCTCCGCTCCGCATTCCACTCGATCAAATTGTCAAACAGCGCGTCATCCTCCGACGAAAATTTTCCGCCGAACACGTAGATGAATAAATCATACTGTTGCGGTCGAAATCGCTCCTTCCAATCGTCGAAGCGAAACAGCGCTGTCCCATATCCCGGCAACTCGACAATTTTTTGCAGCTCGTATTCATACTCCATCGCGTCGAGCGTCGTGTCGGTTCCCTGACCGGTCTTGGCGACCTTCTTGCCGACCAGCCGATTGATCAGCGTCGATTTGCCCGCGCCGGGCTGACCGATCACCGCAATCCGCGCATACGACGCCTCATTCGAGCGGATCGTCTGCAACACCTTTTCAAACTCATCGCTTAGCGGCATAAGCCTCCTCCTTTCGACGGGGCGTTTTTGTTTGCGAAAATCCGCCGCCATTATATAATATCGACGGAGGTAATGCCAATGGATCATCGAACGTTTTTGATCGTCAAGCTCCTCATCGAAAACGACTCCGTCAAAACGCTCGGAGCGATCGCCGCGCAACTCGACGTCAGCGCCAAAACAATCTCGCGGCACCTGCCGAAGGTCGATGCGCTCCTCGCCGAGTACGATCTCAAACTCGATCGACGGGCGGGCGCGGGACTCCAACTGATCGGCAGCCCCGTCAAAAAGTTCGCGCTGTCGGAGTATGTCAAGCGGGCACTCGATCGAAAGGAGTATTCGCCGAAGGAACGGTTATCCGTCATCATCAGCCGCCTGCTCTCGAGCCGCGAACCGATCAAACTGTTCGTGCTGTCGTCTCAACTGCGCGTGACCGATTCGACCATCAGCAACGATCTCGACAAACTTGAGCCGTGGTTCCGCGATCAGGGGCTGCGATTGTTGCGCAAGCCCGGGCTTGGGATCAGTCTGCTCGGCGACGAGCGCGACCTGCGGCGGGCGATCATTCGCTACATCTACGACCACATTGACGAGGACGAGTTGTTGAGCCTGGTGCACGATAATTTGAGCGGCGCCGATTCCGACGAGCGCATCACGCGGGCGTCGAAGTTTTTGCTTGAGCTCGTCGATGAAGGTACTTGGCGGCGGCTCGAAAAGATCATTCGCTCGCTCGAGATCGAATTCGATTATCGGCTGTCGGATAACGCCTTCATCGGGCTGATCGTGCACCTGTCGCTTGCCGTCCAACGCATCAAAAATCATGAGCCCGTAAGGCTCGACGATGAGTCGAGCAAAAATTTGCGCTCGACGCGCGAATATAAGATTGCGTCGGTGATCGCCGAAAAGCTCCGCGCGGAGTGTGACATTGACGTGCCCGAAAGCGAAGTCGGTTATATCACGGCGCATATCCTCGGCGCGCGCAATCGCTATGACTCCGAAAACATCGGCAGCGTTTCGATGATGGACAATTTTCGACTGGTGCGGTTGGCGCGGTCGGTGATGAAGGCGGCGGCGCTCGAAACCGGGCGCGACATCGACAAGAATCAAAATCTGTTGGCGGGGCTGGTCAACCACTTCGGACCGTCGATCAGCCGGCTCAAGATGAATATGGACATTCGCAATCCGCTGCTCGGCGAAATCAAGACGCATTATCCCGAGCTGATGACGTTGACGCGCAAATGCGTGAGCGAACTCGAGCGCGACGTCGGGCGCGAATTGCCGGAGGCGGAGATCGCTTACATCGCAATGCATTTGGGGGCGGCGCTGGCCGACAGCGAGCCGTTCTTGCATTCGGAGCATCGAGTGATCGTGGCGTGCCCGACGGGCATGGGGACGTCGCGGCTGTTGGCGAGCCGCATACGGAGCCTGTTTCGCAACATCCGCATCGTCGACCAGGTGCCGACGCTGTCAATCAATCCGACGTACGCGGCGTCACCGGAGTTCGAGTTCATCATTTCGACGGTGCCGATCCCGCACGCGCCATGTCCCGTGGTGGTGGTGAATCCGGCGCTGACGCGGGAGGATCGGTTGGCAATCGAAAACGAGCTGTCACGTCAGAACGAAAAATTTTTAAGCTCCGCCGTCGAGGTCGAGCCGCGGCTGCCGTTCGTCGAGGCGCTAAAGACGTTGACCGAATACGGATTGGCGATCGCGGCGCTGCTGACGAATTGGTTTTACGCTCGAGCGGCGGTCGGCTCGATCGAAGAAGCGTGCGCAACGGTCGGGCAGCTGGTTGCGCGGACGGAGCTCGATCGCGACGGGATCAAAGACGATCTGATGCGACGCGAGGACAAGGGCTCGACGGTGCTGACGGGGCATCACATGGTGTTGTTGCATTGCAAGACGCGGCACGTCGAGGCGCCGTCGATCGGGATATTGCAATTGGGGCGGGGCTTTGAATATCCGTCGGGCGGCGAGACGGTTCGGACGGCGATCGTGATGTTGGCGCCGATCGACAGTTCGGAGTGCGTGATCGACACGATCGGGCATGCGGCGTCGGTGCTGCTGGATCGATGGGGATTCATCGAAATACTGCACGAGGGCGACGAGCGGGAGATTTACGCGGAGCTGGAGAAAATTTTCGAGGCGTTTTATAAGAATAAATGGCGCGATCTGATCGAATGAGGAGGAAAATTTATGAGCCGAAAAAATTTTTTTACTGCCCTGCTGATGGGGCTGATGATGTGCGCGACGGCGACGGCGGCGCTTCCGCCGATTGTGATCGACAAGGGCATTTTTGAAGACGGCATTCTTCGCGTGACGGGCATAGCCGACATCTACGGCGACGGCGAAAAACTTTCGACCGCGATCCTTCAATATCCCAAGGCGATCAATCCGAAAAGCGTTTCGCCCGATGATTTTTCGATAGAGGGCAGGATTATCGACAAGGTTTTTGTCAACGACAAGCCCGAAATTCCGTCGAAGTCGATTGAGGGCGTCTACGTCATTTTGAAGCTCCGCCACGAGAACTCCGCGCCCGAGGCGATCGGTGGGATCACTCAAGCGGCGGATTTGACGTTCAGCGTGCAGCAGACGGGCACGGTGGTCGCCGCCGACAACACCACGTATTTTCCCGCAATGACTTCGGTCGAGAGTGCGACGGTGACTTGTCCTTCGCTCGAGCGATTCAAACAGATGGAATTTACGTCGTCGACGGGCGTGACGATTCCTTACAACATTTTCCTGCCGCGTTCCTATTCGAGTCTGGGCGAAAAAACTTATCCGCTGGTGGTGTTCATCGCCGACGCCGGCTCCAACACCAACGACGTTCGGACGCCGCTGTATCAAGGCAACGGAGCGATGGTGTTCACATCAAAGGCGGCGCAACGCAAGAATGAGTGCATCGTGCTCGCGCCGCAATACACGGCTGACCTTGTCGAAAAACTTGGGATGATGACGACCGACGAGCATGTTTGGACGCCGGGATTGGAACTGATCAGCGAACTGATTTTCGATGCGGCGCAACGGTTGCAAGTCGATCCCGCTCGAATTTACGGCACGGGGCAATCGCAAGGTTGCATGGCGAATATCGCGATCAGCGCCCGATATCCCGATTTGTTTGCGGCTCAACTGTTGGTGGCGGGGCAATGGGACGTCGAGGAGATGGTCGCGCTCAAAAATAAAAAAATGTGGATCGTGGTATGCGAGGGTGACGCGAAGGCGTTCCCGGGCATGAACGCGGCGGTTGAGCGTTGGCGATCGGTGGGAGCGAATGTGGCGGTCGGCGAAAAATTTTTGGACAGCAAAGCTCCCCTCGTCGAGCTCAACAGTCAGCTGAAGGCGCTCGAGGCGAAGGGAGCCGATATTAATTACAGCGTGTTCGCGGGCGGCAATCACAGGTATACGTGGTCGTTCGCCTACGATCTCGACGCACTGAGGGATTGGCTTTTCAAACAAAGCCGATAAAATTTTTTCCGTTACCCCAACGGATTGGAACGGACGATCACTTTACGGGGACGCAGTGCTTGTTGTTGATATCGGTGACCTTCTGCACGCGGCGACGATATTTCTCCGCCGTCAGCGCATCCGTCTCCATCCACGTCTTGACTATCTCCATCGCGATTGCGCTGCCGATTATCTTGCCGCCGATGCACAGCACATTCGAATCGGTATGCTCCCTCGACAGCCGTGCGCAGAACGGATCCTGACACACCACCGCGTAGAGCCCGTAGATTTTATTCGCGATCAGCGCGCTGCCGAAGCCCACGCCGTCAACGAAGATGCCGCGCTCGCACTCGCCCTTTGCGACCGCAAGCGACGCCGGATAAACGTAGTCGGACAGATCCGCCGCGTCCTCGGTGTAGGTGCCGAAATCCTTGACCTCATGCCCCTGCTCCTCGAGATATTTCTTGATCTGATTTTTGAGCGCCGTGCCCGCGTGGTCGTTCGCCATTGCAATTTTCATCGTCAAATTCCTCCTCAACTGTTGACAGAATGCGCATTTTGCATTTTAATATCTTCGATACTCAAAAATTTTTTCCTGTTAGAGGGGTGAATTATTTTGTCCAAAACCATCAGGCTGTTCGTCGCGCTCGCCGCGTTGCTTGCAATCGTGCTCGCGCTGCCGACGGCGGACGCCTCATCCAAAATCAAATTCGACAAGAAAAAAATCCGCGCGGCGCAAGTCGTCGACGCTCCCGCGCTCGACATCCCGATGATGCTTGCGCTTCAGGCGCCCGAGCGCGTCACGATCCTCGGCGACGCCACCGTCTCTCAAGCGCAGATGGTAAATCTCATCAACAAGCGCAATCCCAAGCCGCTGCTCAATTGCTCGGTCAAGGATATCGTCCGCTTCTATTATGAGGAGGGCGCGCGCGAGGGCATTCGCCCCGATGTGGCGCTCTGTCAAGCGCTGAAGGAGACTGCCTTCTTCGCTTACGGCGGCGACGTCGATCCCAAGCAGAACAATTTTTGCGGGCTGGGCGCGACGGGCAATCACGAGCCCGGGCATTCGTTTAAGACGCCGCAACTCGGGGTTCGCGCTCACATTCAACATCTGTTGGCGTATGTGTCGAAGCGCCCGCCGAAGGCGATCCTCGTCGACCCGCGCTATGAGCTGCTCAAGAATTTCCGCAAGGACGTTTTTGGCAAGATGACGCATTGGACCGATCTCAACGGCGTGTGGGCGGTTCCGGGCACGTATTACGGTCAAGAGCTGCTGAGGATTTGGCAGCAGGCGAAGATTCCCGACGATTCGCCGGCGACATTCCTTGCCGCCAATCGCAATCTGATGATCTCGGCGCCGACGGCGGAGATGTTTGCGGTGCGCGGGCTGATTTATTATAACCGCGGCGATTATTACAACGCGCGTTCGGATTTTGATTCGGCGGTGGTGCTCAATCCGGATTCGACGGAGGCGATTTATGATTTGGCGCTGACGTTGGAGAAGCTCGGGAAAAACGACGAGGCGATTGAGATGTACGATCGGCTGTTGGCGGTCGACGATAAATTTTTCAACGGTTGGTACAATCGCGGGCGACTGCATTTGATGAAGGGCGAGTACTCGAAAGCGCTCGACGACTTCAACGGGGCGTTGGAGATCGAGGCGGTGTCGGCGAATGTGGTCAACGAGATCGGCGTGCTCTATTTCCGTCAGAAGAATTATGAGGAGGCGTATGCGACCTTCCTTCGCGCGGCGGAGATCAACGATCGAAATGAGATCGTCAAAGCCAACGTTGCGACGCTCGAGTCCTGCATCAAAAAGAAGAAGAAATAATCCCGCCCACCCGCCCCTCAAAGGCTTGCGCCTTTAAATCCCTGCAGGGCTCCGCGCGGAGCGACAGTGGCTTCGCAGTGACGAGGAGTGACGGAAAAAGTTTTTTTCGACCCCCCCCCCCCCCCCCCCAAAAAATTTTTTCCTTTTAGACGGGGCGGCCTCTG
>CAMKFB010000042.1 GCA_946411735.1 uncultured Selenomonadales bacterium | reverse complement strand
CCCTTTGAACACTTTGGTTTGTGTTTTTGAAAGGGAAAACCCGGGGGGGGGGGGGGGGGGGGGAGAAAACCTCACGCCGGCAGAATTTCCAACCAATAGCCATCGGGGTCGACGATGAAATATATCCCCATCGCCTTGTTCTCATAGCAGATACAGCCCATCTTCGCGTGTCGAGCGTGCGCGCCCTCGAAATCGTCCGTCCCGAACGCCACGTGCACCTCGTTCTCGCCAAGATTGTACGGCTCCGTCCGCCCCTTGATCCACGTCAGCTCCAATTGATGCGGCGTCCGCCCGCCGTCGCCCAAATACACCAGCGTGAAGTCCGGCGTCTCGAGCCGATTCACCTCCGTCAAGTCGAGCGCCTCTCGATAAAATTTCAGGCTCCGCTCCAAATCCAGCACGTTCAAATTGTTGTGCAGAAACTTAAACATCATAAGCCCCCCTCGAAAAATTTTTCAGCTGACGAACAGCCCCACCGCAATGATCACAAGCACCCAGCCCTCGAGCTTGCCGAAGACCGCTCCGAGATTTTTCCGCTTGAGTATGACTTGCCGCAAGCGAGCCGCGCACATCGACACGATCGAGAACACGATCAGCGCTTGCGCCGCGAAAATCAAGCCGAGCAGCGCAATTTGCAGACTCGTCGATACGTCGCCGCCCGTCGTTAGGAATTGCGGCAGAAACGCCAAGAAAAACAGCAGCACCTTCGGATTGAGCACGTTCATCAGCACGCCGCGTTGATACAGCGCCGCCGTCGACCGATCCGATTCCGCGCGCCCGATTTTCAATTTCCCCGTCGAGCCGAACGCCCCGTACGCCAAATACAACAGGTATGCCGAGCCGAAGTACTTCAGCGCCGTCAGCGCCGTCGGCGAACTGCTTATCAGCGCCGCCACTCCAAGCATCACCAGCGCCGTGTGAAACGCGATGCCGCTTACCAGCCCGCACGCCAAGACGATTCCGCTGCGCGCGCCCTCCGATAAACTTTTGGCGATCACGTAGAGGATGTCCGGTCCCGGCGCCAAGGTCAACAGTATCGACGCCGTCAAGAAATATCCGAATGTCGTCGCTTCCAAATTCATCACTCCCATGCTAAAATCATACAGGTTTCGGCTCAACGATGCAAATATTTTTGGGGGCGATGCGGTGAAGGCGATTATCAACGGGCGGGCGATTTTGCCCGATGCCGACGGGAATTTTGTTGTCGATGATCAAGCGGCGATCATTTTCGACGACCACATCAAAGCGGTCGGATCGACGGTCGAGGATTGCGCAGTGATTGACGCCGAGGGAAATTTCGTCGCGCCGGGCTTTATCAATGTGCACATTCACGGATGCGCGGGCGCTGATACGATGGACGATCAAGCCGACGCACTCTCGACGATGAGAAATTTTTTGCCGTCGACCGGCGTCACCTCATTTCTGCCGACTACCATGACCATGCCGTTCGAAAATATTTATTCGGCGCTCGAGCACATCAGGCGCGAAAAAAATAAGGCGGACGGCGCTAAAATTCTCGGCGCCAACGTCGAGGGTCCTTTCATCAACAAAAAATTCAAGGGCGCGCAGGACGAAAATAATATCCTCCGCGCGGAGTTTGATCGGATCGCGCCGTTCGTCGACGTGATTAAGATCATTACGATTGCGCCCGAGGAGCTCGACGACTTTGCTTTCATCGACGAGTGCCGCGCGGAAAATATCATCGTCTCGATCGGTCACAGCGCCGCCGATTATCAGACCGCGCTCGAGGCGATCAATCGCGGCGCCCGTCACATCACGCATCTTTTCAACGCGCAGACCGGCTTGCACCATCGGCGCCCGGGCATCGTTGGAGCCGCGCTCGATTCGAACGCTGTCGTCGAGTTGATTGCCGATAACGTTCACGTCCATCCCGCCGTCCAAAGGATCATCTCGAGGATCAAGCCGCGCGATCGGATCGTTCTGATCACCGATTCGCTCCGCGCGTGCGGGCTCGGCGACGGCACATTCGATCTCGGCGGTCAAACGGTTACGATCAAGGGCACGTTGGCGACGCTCGAGGACGGCACGATCGCGGCAAGCGTGGCGCCGATGAATACGGTCGTCAAGAATTTTTGGCGCAACAGTCGATTGCCGCTCGAGAATGTGATCGAGTGCGTGACGAAAAATCCCGCCGTCGAGCTCGGGCTCTACAATGAAATCGGCTCGCTCGAGGTCGGCAAGGCGGCTGATATAATTATTTTCGACGAGGCGCTCAACATTCGCGCGGCGTTCGTCGACGGAAGGAGAATTTGACAGTGGCAGATATTTTCGGAAGGAGACCGCCTCAGCCTCCGCCGCGTCGTGATAATCGGCAGCAGACGGATAACAGCGGCGGCGACGATTGGGATAATGATGAGCGCAACGGCGATTGGGGCGGAGCGGGTTGGCGCGGCGAAGGAATCGGCGGCGATTGGCACGGCGGCGACGGGGGCGGTCATGATTTCGGCGGCGATTTTGGCGACGGCGACGGCGACGGCGGCGACGGTTGACGGAGCATCACTCCGATTGCGATGATCAGCAGACAGAAAATCGTTCGAACTTCAGACCACGACTCGAGCCGAAATGCCTCCGCGATCAATCGGTTGTCGATCAAAAAGCCATGCGCGCCGAGCTCGAGCATGCGTCGATGCCATAAGGCGATTGCCGTCCAAAGCGTTTCGCCAACGTGCAAAATCAGCGCCGCCGCCCACATCGAACGTCGAGCACATTCGAGCGCGGGCAATGCCAACAAAAAAAATTCGTTGAAATACGAGTACGACCAAAATGCGGACGCCAAGCAAGGCGCCCATATTTTTTTGCGCATCGACCAAATGAAGGCAGCGCCGACAATCATGCTCAACGCGATCGATTGCATGGGCTCGTCAATCAAAAGAGTAAAGACGCCCGAGAATTGCGATCCACCTCCGACATTTGCCGAAAAAAATTCTCTCAACAGCTCGATCGGCGTCCGCTCGACCATCCGCGCGGAGATTATCCACGCGCCGAGATCGATCGCCGCCGCCGTCAACAGCACTCGAAATCGTCGCTCGAGCAGGAAGAAAATGCAGAACGCCAACGCCACTTGCGGCTTGAGCATCGCCAAGCTCAACAGCACGCCCGTCAAGAGCGGTCGTCGCTCACGTAAGACGCAGCACATCAACAGCAGACAGCTGACGACGCCGCCCGCATTGCCCGTGACGGTCGAGATCACAAAACTTGCGGGGCATGCGAACAGCATCAGCGTCCAAAAATTTTTCGTCTCAAACCAAAACAGCGCCGCTGTCGACATCAGCATGAGAATATTGAGCGCGATGAAAAAAATTTTGGCGGCGTCGAGCGATAAAAAGCCGGCGTAAAAAAAATTGCCGAGGAGCAATCCCCAAGGCGCCGTCCCCCAACCGCGCGGAATCACTCCGACGTCGTCAAGCGCCGGAGGATCAACGCCGATCAGCGGATAAGGATCAAAGCCGCGCAACGCATATGCGCACAGTCGCCATTGACCGTCGAAATCGGTGAAGAAAAGCCCTCGATCAATCAGTAGCCCGATCGAGAGCACATTCAATGCGACGAGGAGCGCCGCAAAAATTTTATTGCCGTTCATAAACCTCCAAAAGGTTCCGTCCGAGCCACCAAGACATGCATATCATCGGAAAACACAATATCCTTCGCGCGAAGAAACAGGTTATGATGAGCTGGAACGATTGAGCTTCGGGGCAGAATAAATTACGGTACAGCGCAATGGATTGAAAGAGCAGCAGCGCAAAGTTGAAGAACAGCCCCATCAAAAACCAATTGAGCCGTTCAGAGCGGCGCTCGAGCATCACGTGAAAGCAACACAGCGCCGGCAGCACCGCCACGAACAGATCGTTGCCCGTCGTGTACGACCAGAACAGCGGCACGACGCACGCCGGATACATCGACAGGAAATTCGGCGCGCGCGTTCGTTGATGCAGCAAGATGAGGAATAACACGCCGATCGCCATGCTCGAGTACATTGCCGTCGCGCGATCGGTCAAGAAAAATAATTGCATCAGCCCGCGAAAATGATGTGTGCCGCCGATGTTGGCGTTGAACATCTCAATCAACAGCGTGAGCGGAGTCGTTCCGGTAAGCGCCGCCGCGATCAGCCACGCTCCGAGATCGATCGCCGCCGCCGTCAACAATACTTTGAATCGCCGTTGAAACAAAAACCAAATGCAAAGCGGCAACGCCGTCTGCGGCTTGATCATTGCGATGCTCAACAGCACGCCCGTCAGGAGCGGTCGACGCTCAACCGTGACGCAACAGATCAGCACCAGGCAACAGATCATTCCGCCCGCGTTCAGGCTCCGCAACGTCGACCACATAAAACTCGCCGGCAATATGAACAGCGCGATCGATAACACGCCGAGCGTCGGGGAAATTTTTCGTGATGCGTCGTAAAAAATAAGCGCCGTCGCCAACAGCACGACGACATTCAATACGAGGAAATAATTTTTGGCGGCGTCGAGCGATAAAAAGGCGGGATAAAATACGTTGCCGAGTATCAGCCCCCAAGGCACCGTCCCCCACTCCTGCGGGATCACTCCCACGTCCGGTAGCAGCGGCGGCTCGACTCCGATTTGCGGAAACGGATCGATGCCGCGCAGTGTATAAGCGTTCAGCGCGCGTTGCCCCGAAATATCCATATACAAATCGAAGCTCATCATCACGTCGTACACGCGCCACAACAGAGCGTCGATCAGCAGGTTCGACAACACGATGATTGCGACCGCCGCCGTCAAAAATTTATTGTTCCTCATCCTTGAGCCTCCGCTCAAATTCCTTCACGTCGAGATATGCCACGCCCGCCCGTCGAGCACATTCCCCGTCCCGATCGTCTCGATCGCCCACATATAAAATCTCCGCGCGGAGCAATCTCAACCGCCCGATCACATTGTTGAGCCCGCGCGCCTCCGGCTTCAGACAATCGATTATCGGATCGCCGCTCCAAAATTCGTGGTCGACCGTCAAGCCCATCGCCCGCAATTTTTCCTCGACGGGATAATCCGAATACACGATCGCAAGCCCGCCCGCACGTCGATGATCCTCGATCGCCCGCAAAATTTTTTCCCGCCGCCAACGTCTCACCGCAGGCAGCGCCCGCTCGATCATCCACTCGTTGATGATCTCCGACGCCGGCAATTTATATTTTCGCTCGAGCCGCGCGAAGTTCTCTTCGTCCGACAAAAAAAATTTTTCCCTCGCCGCTCGATACTCCCGAATCATTAACAGTTCCGAAAGCCTCCACGGTCGAGAGAAATAATGTATCAAAAGTCGCGCCGCCATCTCGAGCCGCAACGGTAACTGCCGATACAGGGTGCCGTCGAGATCGAACAGCCAAATTCCGTAGTCGCTCGGGCTCATCCGATGATATAAATCTCGAGCTGTTGGCGCCCGAAGTAAAGCGCCTCTTCGTGGCTGTCGAAGGCAATGTCAATCCGATTGCCCACGATCGAGCCGCCCGTGTCGTCGGCAATCGCCTCGCCGTAGCCCGGGATGTACACTCGAGTGCCGAGCGGAATCACATTCGGGTCGACCGCAATGATCCCGCGCCGCAACAAAGTCCCGCGCGCCGTGTAAGAGCCGTTGCCGGGATCGTGCGCGCTGTAAGCGGTCGCATCGACGTAAATCGGACGACCGTAGCCGTTGCCGTAACCGTTTTCGTAGTTGACCACATCATCCCACGTGCGGTCGGTCGAGTTATACGAAGCGTCCTCGAGCGCCGCGTACGTCATAAGACCGCACACGCCGTCCGCCGGCAAGCCCACGCTCGCTTGGAAATTTTTGATCGCTGCAACTGTTTGCGCGCCGCATACGCCGTCCGCATGCCCGCTCAAAAATCCCTGCGCAATCAATTTCTTCTGCACATCGATAACGCCGTCGCCATGCATGCCCGACTTGATCACGCTGCCGACGCCCGCATAGCCGCCCTCGCTCGACGAGTTGTCGTCGTCGCCGGTTTTGGAGTTCTCCTCCGAGAAGCGCGCAATCGACGGCTCCTCTGCCGTTGGAAATTCTTCAAAAGTCGGAGTGTAGCCTTCAATGATCTCGATTGGTTGCGAATTGCCCTGCTCGAATTGTTGAGCAGCCGCCGCCAACGCGTCAAGCGTTTGCGTGCCCGCCACGCCGTCCGCCGTCAAGCCCGCGTCCGATTGGAAGTGCTTGATCGCCGTCACCATTTTCGAGCCGCATACGCCATCCGCCGTGCCGCTCATATATCCCATTGCAATCAAGATGTTCTGCACCTCGGCAACGTCGTCGCCGCGCGAACCGAGTTTGATCGCGTAGCCGTCCGATTGAGACTCCGATGTCGAGCCGCTCAACAGACTAAGCGTTTGGTCGCCGCACTCGCCGTCGGCGCTCAGCCCGACGCTCGCCTGAAAAATTTTAATCGCCTCAACGGTCGCCTCGCCGTAAACGCCATCAGCGTTGCCGTCGAGAAGTCCGCGGGCGATCAAAAGTTGTTGTACCTGTTCGACTTGCGCACCTCGATCTCCATGTTTCAAGACTGCAGCTTGGCTGTGCGGAGCGAAGCAAAAAAAACCCAGCGCGATGAGCACCGCCGACGTCGTCAGCCTTTTCATTGAATACGCCTCCTCACGAATAATTTTTCAACGAATATAGCACTCGCGAGTGAAATTTACAGGAAAAATTTTGTGGCGCGCGCAATTTTATTTATCTCTTAACAGTCGAGCCTGCGCTTCGATGTGAGCGATCGCCTCTTTTATTTCACCCTGCTCGATCATCGCCGAAAGCAATCGATAATCATGCCGCCGATCGTGCCGAAAAATCGCCAACTGCCTTTGATGCTCCTGCATGATCAAATCATATTCCCGCAACGACGCCAGCCGTCGATTGACCAGCTCGTTGACGTGCTCGCGCTGATTGCGCTCGTCGATCTGCCGCGTCGAGATGCTCATCGAGCGACACATCATAAAAAAGAACAACGGTATTCCCAGCCGCGACAGATGCTCCCGCGCCGGATGAGGATAGTGCCCGTCGAACATCAACACCGACGTCCCGAGGAAGATCACCGTCGGCAAAATCGCCGCGTACCAACCGAATCGGTTGTCGAACAGCACGCTCGACGGCAGCAGATTTTCAAACAGCCGCCGCTCCCACCCCAACAGCGCTCCGAACAAACTCAAGTACACCGGTCCGTGCAGGTTGAGCACTTCGATCGGCGGCGTCGCGCCCGACCGCAACAGAAAATACATCAGCATCGTCGTCAGGGAGTGCAGCATCAATACCCACAGCGCTTCCATTCCGAACACAAACACGTGCGCCTTCATCCGCCCGCCGATCACCGTCCGCGCGATCCAAAAATACGGCAACCATCCCAAAAACAACAGCACTTTGAATATCGCCGCGCTCGCCCCGAATATCTTGAACGCCACGCTCCAAACTGCAACGAGCACCGCGCTCCCGATAAAAATACTCCGACTCAGTCGAGCGATCTTCTCGGTCGACATCGACGAACGAAACGGCAAATATCGAAGGTACACCTCCGTCAGTTGCATCACGACGATGCCGAGCGCCAAAAACATTGTCGTCGTCAAGCCGTTCGCCCCTCCCCCCATCGATCCAGTACATCGAAAACCGCACATAACCGTCCGATTGATCGAACGCCGCTTGCGCTCCGTACTTCGTCGCGAAGGATTTTATTGACTTCATCCCGATCCCATGTCCCTTGCACGAAGTCGCCGGCAAGCCGTCCTCGCCGATTTGCAACTCGCCGTCAAAGCGATTGGCGACCTCCAACACACATTGCCTGCCTTGATGTTGGACGATGATCGACATCGCCCGCGCCCCCGCCGGTTGCTTGCGACTCGCATTGATCGCATTCTCGAGCACGTTCGACAGCAGGATCGCAAAATCATTTTCGTTCGTCGAGAACTCCGCCGGCAAATTGATCTTGTGCCGACACGCGATCTTGTGCCGCTCCGCTTGGTGAATGTAGATCGATAACGCCGCGTTGATCAGCGGCGCCCGACAAAATTTTATGATCTTCGTCGCCTCGAGTATCGCCTCTTGCGCCTCGATGTGCCGTCGCACCCCGTCGAGATCGCCCGCCCGCAACATTTCAATCAGCTCGTCATACTCCGCGCGGAGATTGTCGCGAAGCGCCTCCATCTGCCGTCGATTATTCGACATCGCTCGATTGTGCCGCTCCAGCGCGCGCAACTGCTCATCCATCATTTGACTCTTGCGCATCGTCCGCCGATGCTCGAAAAATGTTTGCGCCCCGGCAAGCACGTATCGATAGATGAAAAAAAACATCACCGGCAAATACAGCCGCGAAAACCGCTCCGCCCACGAGTGCACCAGCTGCTCATCCGCCCACAACAAAAGATGCCCCAATCCGATCACGAGAGGCATCAGCGTAATATAATAACTTTGCGGTCGATTGTCGAAGAAGGCGTCGTCCGGCAGCAGCGTCGAAAAGTAGCGCCGCTCGATCGGCAGCGTCGCCGCAAACAGTATCAGATAATCGATCGAATGTAAGATGAGGAACGTCGACTCCGGCTCGTCGAGAAAGAACAGCACGTTGATGATCGACGCCCAATTGTTTTGCATCAGAATCCACAGCATCGACATGCCGACGACGAACAGGTGCTGCAGCATTCTTCCTTTGACGGTCAGCAACGAGATGAGCACGAACGGAATCCAGCCGATCATCAAAATAATTTTATACGACAGCGCGATGATGCCGAGCTTGACGAAGATCGCGAAGTAGATCGGCGCGACCGCGATCGACCAGGCGATCAGACGTCGTCGGAGGCGTTGCTTGATGGCGTCGTCGAGCCGAGCGGCGAACGGCAAATATCGCAACCAAGAATCTGCAAGGTGAACGAACAGGACTAATGCGGTGACCAATACTGCTTCAGCCATCGAAATACCCCTCGATCAAAAAATTATCGCCAACGTTATCATGAAACGAGCGGGATTGTCAACGACGGTGATCGATTTTTCGAGTTGGCAATCGATTTTTGAGGCGGCGTTGATTTTCGGCGACGCCCGATCGATATCTTTTAAGCAAAGAAATAAGGGAGGCGGTTCGGATGAGGAAAATATTGTTTGTCGGAGCGCTGATGGCATCGCTGCTGTTTTTGACAGTCGGTCGACCGTCGAGCGCGAGCGCGGAGGTGATGCCTGCGGAATTCGTCAACGGCGGCGTACTGATCCTTGGCGAATACGCTGTTGGGACGGCGTGGTTTATCGACAGGAGCTCGATACGGATCGAGCAGGAAGGTCCGCCGGAATATATCCTCTCGTTTCAAACGTTTCCTGCGCGCTACGATAAGGAGACCGGCGAAATCACTCGGGTGTTCGAGGGGCAGTGGGCGCAGTGCAAGTTCAATGTCGACGAGGATAAGATGTTTCTGTTTCACGAGGTTCTGAACTCGTGGATTTATATCGATCCGATCGGAATTGCCGGCGAGACGCCGCTCGATACCTGCGGCGAAATGGCGTGGTACATCATCTACAAGAAACCGTTTTACGGCGGGCGCAAGTGGCGGGACGGCAATGGGCAATTGCGTTGGTCGAATTACGGCGAAGAACTTTATCGGCGCATCGATCGGTCATATTGAAGGGGGCAATTGAAATGAGACGTGCAATTTTCGTTGCAATGCTGATGGTGCTGATGGCGTTCGGGACGGCGTCGGCGGCGTATCCTCCGGAGTATCTCAACGACGGCGATCTGATCCTGAGCGGGCATCTCAACGGGACGGCTTGGTACATCGATCGGAACTCGGTGTTTGTCGAGCAGGAGGAGCCGCCGACTTACATCATCACGTACCAAACGTTTGCGGCGCGCTATGATGTCAACAGCGGCGAAGTCACTCGAGTGTTCGAGGCGACGCCGCATAAGTCCAAGTATGATGTCGATCGCGGCATGATATTTTCCTTCAATTTCAATCGAGACTATTCGCAGTGGGCGCACGTCAAGCCGGATGAGCAGGGCGGTCCGATCGCTTACAGCGAGGAGTTGGCGTGGTACATCGCGTACGGCACGAAATTCTACGGCAATGCTTATCCGTCATATTTCAAAGACGAGATTTATCGGCGCGTGGACAATGCTTGACGAAAGGCAGGATTGCCGGTGATTCGGTAGGAATGTGCCGATTGATGAAGAATAATACCGTCGGTTGGATTTTCTAAGAATGTTGGGAGGCAAAATCATGAGCGACGACAACAAAGCCGAGCTGGCATCGGCAGCGGCGAAACTCAAGCGCGCCAAACGCAGAAAGTCTTCGCAATCCGACGACGGCGCGGAGGATAAAAAGAGCAGGCGCATCGACAGTGATCGCGACGACGGCGGGCTGGTCGGCGGCATAATAGATTTGGTTCGCAGGCTGAAGCGCGACGATTGATCGCGCCGATCGATAAAAAAACGGCTTGGGGGGCTGATTGCGAGAGCATCGCTCAGCCCCTGTTTTATGTGTAGAGAACGAGCCGATAGCGATTCTTCGGAGGTGATCTTTTGAAGTTGGCATTGATCGACGACGACGCTGACGATCTGGCGGCGGAGGCGGACTATCTGACGCATTACATTGAGCATAATCACATCGAGCTGTCTTACAACATGAAGTTGGCGAACTATCTGAGCCCGAAGAAATTCGTCGAGGAATTTTATGGCGGGCGATTCGATTTGATCGTGTTGGACATTTTCATGGATGAAATGAGCGGGATCAACGTGGCGCAACTTATCCGCACGAAGGATCGAGACTGCATCATCATTTTCGTGACGAGCAGCGACGAGTTTCTGCTCGAGGGCTATCAGGTATTCGCGACGGGGTATTTTATCAAGCCGCTCAGTCGTCACGAAGAGGAATTTCGGCGGACGTTCGACTTCATTTATCCGCGACTGATGGAGCGGCATCAGGAAATTCGCGTCCCGATTGTTCGGAGCATGGACGTGGACGTGCCGTATGCGAGCATCATGTTTGTCGACATCAACGAAAAACACAAGCTGCGGATCGCGACGCGGACGCGGGATTTCATCTCGTCGATGCCGTACGAAGAATGTTGGCGTTGGCTGTCGACCGACAAAAGGTTTTTGGAGTGTCACTATCGAATAATCGTCAACATGGATTGCATCATGGAGATGCAGGAGGATGATTTTTTGTTGGATGACGGACGGAAAGTTCCGATCAGCCATCGCAAGCGGAAGGAGGCGAAGTGGCAATACATGCAATATCTTGCGCACAAGGGGGAGTGATGTTATGCCTGCAAAGATTTTGACGGTCGTGCTGATTGCGGTCGGCTCGTTGTTCGGATTGATGGGCGGCGACGACACGCCCGCCGGCACTTTGCCGCCGACAACCGCGTCGACTACATCAAAGCCGAACGTCGAGTTCGCGGACGCTTACAACGCCGACGACACTTGGCTGATCTATTGGTACATCTGCGGCTCGAATCTCGAGAGCGAATACGGCTCGGCGACCAAGGACATAAACGAGATGCTCAACGCGAAAATTCCCGATAACGTCAAGGTTTTGATCCAATCGGGCGGCGCCAAAAATTGGAAGAACGCTTTTATGAACGCCAATCAAATCAACCGTTGCCTCTACGATTCGACGGGCATTCATGAGCTGGCGCCGGCGCCCAATGCCGACATGGGTTCGCCCGACACGTTGGCGAGCTTTTTGCGCTTCGGCGAGGAGAATTACGACGCCGATCACAAGGTGTTCATCTTTTGGGATCACGGCGGCGGCAGCGTTTTCGGCGTGTGTCACGATGAGCAGTTCGGGAATATGATGAGCCTCAACGGCATTCGCGACGCCTTCACGTCCGTCTATGACGCCGACGAAAAAAATCCGCCGTTCGAGATCGTCGGCTTCGACACTTGTCTGATGGCGACTTACGAGACGGCGAATAATCTCTACGGGCTGGCGCGTTATCTGGTGGCGTCGGAGGAGGTCGAGCCCGGCAACGGTTGGGAGTATACGGGTCTGCTGACGGCGCTCGGGAACAATCCGGCGATGGGCGGCGGCGAACTCGGCTCGATCATCTGCGACACGTATTATGCGGGTTGCGAACAGGCTTGGTCGGAGGGCGCGGTGACATTATCGGTGATCGATCTGTCGAAGATGCCGACGCTCAAGGCGGCTTATGAGAACTTCGGGATCGAGTCGCTTCAACAATCCGTTCAAAATCCGAAGAGATTTTTCGCGCGGCTCGGTCGAAGTGCTCACCGCTCGGAGAATTATGGCGGCAATACTCGAGAGAAGGGCTACTATGACATGATCGACCTGGGCGATCTGGCGCAGAACTCGATGGATTTGCTTCCGGCAAGCTCGGGCAATCTGATCAACGCCATCGATGATGCGGTCGTCTACAAGATCAACGGTCGGTATCGCGATCGGGGCGCGGGCATCAGCGGCTTCTATCCTTACGACGGCGGCGAGCAGATTTTCCGAATGTATAATAATGTCTACGCGGCGCCGCAACCGCACAAGTACCTGTATCATTATCTGATTTACGGTCAAATGCCGGCGGAGGCGGCGGCGCTGATGGACGCGGACGTGTCTACGATCCCTCAAGCGGTCGGCGAGGAAACTTTCTTCTCGATTGACGATCTCGAGGATTTAAAGATTCAGCTCGACAAGAAAAACAATGCGTTCGTGCAGCTGACGGCGGATCAGGCGGAAAATTTGTCGAGCATCCGTTGTAATCTGGCGTACGTCGACACCGAGAGCAATGTGGCGCTGTATCTTGGCAGCGACACATCCGTCGAAGTCGATTGGGAGAAGGGTCTTGCGCGGGATCAGTTCGACGGCACGTGGCTGATGCTTGACGAGCATCCGGTGTACGTTGAGGTGGCGGCGGAGTATGACGATTACGATCTTTACTCGGTGCCGATCAAGCTCAACGGGCGGCGCTGTAATTTGGAGATCGCCTACGATTATAACAAGCAGGAATATCAGATTTTGGGGGCGCGTCCGCTCAATGAAAACGTCGGCGTGGTCGACAAGCATCTGATTAAGATCGAGCGTGGCGATCGGATAACGACGTTGCACTACGGGATTTCGACCGAGGGCGATGACGAGGACTTCACGGAGGTTGAGGTCGAAACGTTCACGGCGGGCGACACGCTCAAGTTTGCTGAGGAGGAGCTTGGCGACGGCGAATACCTGTACTGTTTCGAGTTCGTGACGCCGAACAATGAAAGCGCGATGTCGGAGTTTGTGAACTTCACTATTCGCGGCGGCGAGATATACACCACGCAACTCGACTGAGCGCCTAAAAAAATTATTTTCTCCCGCCCACCCACCCTCAACAGGTAAACCTGTTAACCGATAAAAAAATTTTGGAGCTCGACGGGGCTCCGTTTTTTTCTCCCGCCCGTGCTATGCGGGTGCGTGACGGAAGAAAAAGGGCGCCGCCGTCGCGCCCGCCCCCGAGCGCGGCGCCCAACTTACGGAGCGGTTCCCACCCTGCGTCGGCAGCGCCCTTTATTTTGAAAAAAATTTTTTCATGGGCGGGTGGGTGGGAGTAACTATTTAAACTGGCGAAAGTTGCCAATCCCGTCAATCGCCGTCGGCACACCCGAGTCGCCGAACGTTTTCATATCATTGGCCGCTTTCAAAGCTGCGTCCACTATCATCATCGCTATGCACGCAACCTCGCCGTCAAACTCATCGTCGAGCCCCTCTGCGTCCGGCAACACCAGTCGCTCCGCGTGCAGAATGTACGGTCGCACCGCCGGACATAACTCCTCGACGTATTGAGCGATCAGCTCCACCGCCCCGCGATCGACTACCACCAGGCTCGAGTTGTGCGCCGCCGCCACGATTGCGCCGACCACCGCGCTCACCAGCGATTGACTTTCCTTCGGCACGTGCTTCAAAAATTCGTCCGCGTTGTATTTCAATTCGCCACGCTCCGTCAACAGCGCCTCGACCAAGTCCTCGCCCAAATCCTCATAAGCATCCGCGTCGTTTACTGTCGTCAGCCCGATCACCGGCGTCTTGAAACTGACATCCTCCGCCGTCGAGCGCCCGAAGTCAAACGCCGCACTCAAATCCGCCGACTCGTCGAGAACCGCGAACGTCACCGGCACGTTGAAATCCTCCGCCGTATTGCTCACCGCCGCCAACGGATTCAAGTGATCCTCCCACTCAGGATTCTCCAGATTTTTGTCAAACTCGTCCGCGTCGAAAATTTTATCCGTGAAACAGATTAGCTCCTTGCCAAGATGCGCGCTCGGCAGCTCCTCGCCGCTGATGCCCGCAATCTGCACCACAATCTCCTCAAGCAGCCCCAGACTCCGACACGGCTTCGACAGATTGTCCAAATGATTTTGCGCCCGCTCCATCGGCGCCCGCGCCAAAGTCGGCATCGTGTTCAAGTAAAAAGTAAACGTCCGATCCGTCACCGCAATGTGCTCGCGACTCATCCGCTTCAGGTCGATCGAAAAATCTTCCCGCACGTCGGAGTTGAATCGCATATCCATGCCGCCGCCGTTGTACACGTTGAACTCGACGCCGAAATCGTCATCGTCGGCGTCGTCGTCGTCAAACTCGTCGTCATCGTCATCGAAAATCGCATCGCCGACCATAGACGCTTCAATGACCAGCTCATCATCCGGCTCCTCGACGGGCGCATCTTTGAACGCAAACTTCAAATTGTAGACGAGGCGCGCAATAATGCTTGAGCCGATCGCCTCACCGAGCGCCAGATCGAGATCGAGCACGGGTTGAATATCAAGCGCGTCGAGCACCAATCGATGCCCCGCTTCGCGACCGATATGCGACGCGACCAGATTGGCGGTGCAATCGGGCTCAAGAATGTAAACGATGAGAGCGGCGACCGAAGTGTTGAAGCCGTCGAGGATTACGACCGCGTCATTGCGATACGCGCCGAGAATTATCCCCGCCATGCAACCGAGCTCGAAACCGCCGACCTTCGCAAGCACTTCGATCGGATTGCGCGCCTTCTTCGTCTTGATCCGATTGACCTTGATCGCTTGACGGACGATCTCGAGCTTGTGATCAAAGCGCTCGTCGGAAATGTTTGTGCCGCGCCCCGTGACGAATTTCGGATCGACTTGCAGCAGGACGGCGGCGACGGCAGCACTCGAGGTCGTGTTCGCAATGCCCATCTCGCCCGGCAGGAAGCAATTATAGCCGCCCTTGATCGCCTTCTCGACAAGCTCAATCCCTATATCTATCGAGCGCTCCGCCTGTTCGAGCGTCATCGCCGGACCTTGAGCGATGTTATTGGTGCCGCGCGCGATCTTCCTGTCGAGCAGATCGTCGAGATCGCTCAAATCGGCGTCGACGCCCACATCCACCACCAACAAATCCGATCGGGCGAAATTCGCAAACACATTGGCGGCGGCTCCGCGCGGGTCAAGATAATTGCGCACCATTTGAGCGGTGGTCGATTGAGGATAGGCGCTGACATTCTCGACCGCCACGCCGTGGTCGGCACAACAAATAATCGTGCAGCAGCGCAGCTCGTCAAATCCCTCAAATTGGTCGGTTAAATCCATCAGATTCAAACTATCACCTTCAATACATCAGATAACTGTTGACAATGTCCTGCCACAGCCCTTGCGCCTTGAGTATGAACTCAATCACCTCGCGGACGGCGCCGCGCCCGCCGTTGAGATCGCTGACGACGCAGGAATAATTTTTGACTTCGCTCGGGGCGTCGGCGACGGTGGCAGGGAAGCCGACTTGCGCCATAATCGGCAGGTCGATCAGGTCGTCGCCGATATAAGCAATCTCCTCGTCGGCGAGCCCGAACTTCTGTTTGATATCGTTGTAGGTGTTGCGCTTGTCGATTTTGCCCTGAAAAACATCGTTGATGCCGAGCTCCTTGGCGCGAATCTCGAGTTGTTTCGACTTGCGACCGGTGATGATCGCGAATTTGAAACCGAGCCGCAAGGCAATGTTGATCCCGAGCCCGTCGCGCACGTTGAAGGGCTTGTAAAGTTCGCCGTTCTCGCCGATGTAAATGCCGCCGTCGGTCAAGACGCCGTCGACGTCCATGACGATCAGCTTAATTTTTTTGGCGCGCTCAAACGACTCGCGCCGCATCAAATTTATCATAGCGATCCCTCCGTTTTCGGATATTATAACACAAAGAAAAAGCCCGTCGCAGAAAAAATCCGCGCGGGCAAAAACTTTATCGTCTCAGCGATCGATCGGATTGTCGATCGGTTTGTAATCGAATCAGAGGGTCTTCGCAAGCTCCATGATTGCGGGAGCGCTGCCGTCGGAGCCGAGAACTTCTTTGATCTTGTGCTCGACGAGCTCTTGGATGTAGGTACGAGCCGGAGCAAGATACTGACGCGGATCGAAGTGATCCGGATGCTGCGTGAAGTGCTCGCGAATGCCGGCGGTCATGGCAAGACGGAGGTCGGAGTCGATGTTGATCTTGCAGACTGCGGACTTGGCAGCTTTGCGGAGTTGAGCCTCGGGGATGCCGACAGCATCTTTGAGCGCGCCGCCGTTGTCATTGATGATCTTGACGTATTTGGGGATGACGGAAGATGCGCCGTGGAGGACGATCGGGAAGCCCGGGATTTGTTTTTCGATCTCTGCAAGGATGTCAAAGCGAAGCTCAGGCGGCTCGAGAACGCCGGTCTCGAGATTGCGGGTGCACTGTTCCGGCGTGAATTTGAATGCGCCGTGGCTGGTGCCGATCGCGATCGCAAGAGAATCGCAGCCCGTCTTGGAAACGAACTCGACAACCTCTTCGGGTTTAGTGTAATGAGCTTTGTCGGCATCGACGCTGACATCGTCCTCAACGCCGGCGAGCTGACCGAGCTCAGCCTCGACCATTACGCCGTGAGCATGCGCGTACTCGACGACTTCTTTGGTCTTTGCAATGTTCTCCTCGAACGGATAGTGCGAGCCGTCGAACATGACAGAGGTAAAGCCGCCGTCGATGCAGGATTTGCAGGTTGCAAAATCCGGACCGTGATCGAGATGCAGCGCGATGGGAATGTCGTTGACCTCGAGAGCCGCCTTGACGAGATGAACGAGATACTGATGGTTCGCATACTTGCGAGCGCCGGCAGAGCACTGGAGGATGACGGGCGAGTTGAGCGCGGCAGCCGCGTTCGTAATACCCTGGACGATCTCCATGTTGTTGACGTTGAATGCGCCGATAGCGAATTGACCTTCGTGGGCCTTCTTGAACATCGCTTTAGTCGTAATCAAAGGCATATGCATTACCTCCCAAAATATATTTACCCTCGGGCGCCTTTCGACCCCCGTTTGAACTTACGACGGTATTCTATCACAGGCGCGCGGCAAAATGCAATCGTTTCGCAAAAAATTTTTTGACAATTGGCGGGCACGTGATATGATTGCAATCAGAAGCAATCGTTATCGTTTTAAAAGGAGGCACGGTGATGAGAAAAATCTTTTCGACGTTGTTATTTTTCATAATGACGTTCCTGTCGATCGGCTGCAACCACGAGTCGGAGGCGGATCCGATCACGGTCGAGACGACGGTCGACCGACCCGATCCGATCGACGAGATGTTGAAATCGATGTCGCTGACGGAAAAAATCGGGCAGATGGTGATGATCGGAATCCATGGCACGGATGTTGACGAGGACTCGCTTTACATGCTAAGGCAGTTCCATTTCGGCGGCGTGATTTTGTTTAAACGCAATATCGAGTCGCTCGATCAAGCGGCGCAACTGGTCGACCACATTCAAACGCAGGCGGATGAAAAGGTTCCGCTGTTCATCGCGATCGACGAAGAGGGCGGTCGAGTGTCGCGGCTTGGACATCTGATCGAGTCGGCGCCGTCTCAACAATCGATCGGTCAGGGCGGCTCGCTCGAGGAGGCGCGGCAGTGGGCGACGCGCACCTCGACGATGTTGCGCTCGATCGGAGTGAACGTTAATTTCGCGCCGGTCGCCGACGTTCAAAATGATGATCGTTCTTTCGGCACCGATCCTCAATTGGTGGCTGATTTTGTCGACGCCTCCGCGCGGAGCTACGAGGACGCGGGCATCACCTATTGTCTGAAGCATTTCCCGGGTATCGGCAAGGGCGTGGTCGACTCGCACAAAGAAATTTCGTCGATCGACGCCTCGGTCGAGGAGCTCAATCGGATTGACTTGGTGCCTTTCAAACGAATTATCGATAATCACCCGCACAATCGGTTCATGGTTATGGCGACGCACATCAAATATCCCGCGCTCGATCCCGACAACTCGGCAAGCCTGTCGAGCGAAGTGTTGACGCGGCTGTTAAGGGAGCGGCTGGGCTTTGATGGCGTGATCATCACCGACGACCTTGAAATGGGAGCGGCGGCAAATCACAATCTGTTTCATGAGGTCGGAGTGAAGGCGATCCTGGCGGGGGCGGATATCGCGTTGGTGTGTCACGAGTACGCGCATGAGCAGAGCGTTTACCTTGGGATATTGGAGGCGGTCAAGCGCGGCGAGATCAGCGAGGAGCGAATCGATCAATCGGTTCGGAGGATTTTGCACGCCAAGCTCGACAACGCTGCCACCGACAGCGAGGAGTGATCATTCCGCGCGCGGGACGGCGTCGAGCCGAGTGCCGTTGTTGAGCAGCCACCACGACAGTGTCCGCATCATCGACACCACGCGCTTGGCGTTTTCGCGCTCCTCCGTCATGTTGATTTGCGGCAGCTCCTTCGACGCCAAAGTCGGCAGCAGCTCTACCGTGTCGCTGTCGACCTTGCCGATCGTCGAGGCGCTTATGTACACATCCCGATTGAAGCCCGCGCCGTTGCTCTTCGACAGCGGCGGCGCGATCGAGCGATACTCGAACCCCTTCGGCGCTATCAATTCTATTAATGTCGGCACGATCGACGTGTGTCCTCCGACTGCGTCCGCCGGCAATATCTTTTTGTCAATCCCCGTCCCGTACAGCACGAACGGGACGCTCTGATGCTCGAACAGCGTCGGTCGCGTGCCCGGATCGGTTCGTACCGCGTGATCACCCGTGATTACGAACAGACTGCCCGGATATTTCGCGCTCACATTCCGCACGAATGTCGTCGTCGCCAAATCCATGTACCAATAATGCCCCAGCTCCACCGCCAACTCCTGCGCGTTGTCGACATTTGGGAACTTCGACATCTCCTCGCGCACCTTCGTCGTGTCGAAGCCCTCCGCCGTCAAGTTCAAATTATACGGCGGGTGATTGCTCGTCGTCATTATCAAATGCACCGTCGGCGGCTCCCCCGCCAAGTGATCCTCCAACGCATTGAACAAATTCTTGTCCGTCGTCCCCCAAGTGTTCTGCTTGACCCCGTGGAAGTCGGGATAACCGTAGAAATGATCAAAGCCCTGCGCGAGCGCCAGCTGATTGATGTTGTCCCACGACGGCACGCCTCCGTACCAAAAATCCACCGCATAGCCCAGCCGCTTGAACGGCTCCGCCATCGACGTCGGATAAATCTCATCGAAGGTGCGCGGCTGATAGTTGACACGAATGTTGACATCCGACAGCCCCGTCACCAGCCCCGTGATCGCCGTCGATGTGAAATCGCCGTTGGGCAGGAAATTTCGACTGTAGTAGCAATTGTCCTCCGCAATCAGCGACTTGATCCCGTCCGCCACGTGCAAGTCGTCAAACTTGCCGAGCATCGGCCACTGCATCCACGTCTCACCCAAAATTATAAAGATGTGCCGCGGCTGCTCGATCGAATTGCCGCCCGCATGTCGCACGAGATATTCCGACAGATCGTTCGACTCGAGTTCGTCATGCCCCGCGATCGCCTTCGCATACTCCCAAATTTTGTCCTTCTCGACGCCCGTGATGTCGCCCGCCGCCATGCGCTTGTCCATAGCCCGCGCTCGATACAACGCCTGAACGTCGTCGAGTATGCACTCATTCAAAAACGAATCGCTCGTCACGCCCGAGTTTTCCCAATTCACTCCGCTCGCGTACGTAAACGAACCGCCGAAGCGAACGAACAGCCCCATCAGCCCGAGCGAAACAATCATCGCCGCGATAAATCCGATCTCGTGCGCCTTCTTCGTGAAGGTCGGCAGCGGGATCGTCTTGATCAAGAGTATGCGGCTGAGGATCGCAATGCAGATGATTGTCAGAATGACGGCGACAATCAGCCGCCATATCAGTCCGTAACTCTCGAAAAACATCATCAGCACCGAGCCGAGGTCGTCGTGAATGCCGTGGATTACCTCGAGCCCGAACGTCGATTGAAACTCTCGATAGTACGGGAAGCGTGCTTGGAATAAAATCGACAACACGAATGACGCGAACACGCCGACCGCCAGTCGAACCTTGAATCCGAAGCCGGCGATCGTCGCGAAAATCAAAGACAGCAGCGTGAAGGCGCCGGCGGTTTTCAAACTCAAGCGCAAGCCCGTCCACATCGCCTGCAGCACGTCCGCCGAGGTGGTCGCGGGCGCCATGTAGTTTGACATCATCGAGATGAACAGCGCCCGATACGTCTCGAGCAGCAGCACCAAGAATATGAACAATCGGAGGTCGCGTTGCACTCCGTCGAAAAATCGCTTCAAATAGTTCACGTCATCCCTCCCGAAACTTCTATCGAACACGGAATAAAAGCCTTTGCAAGGCGGGCGCCGCGCCGACAATTTTGATCGCGGCGCTCGACAGCGCCATTATCAACAGGAACCAGATTACAACCGTCGCGCCGCGCTCGAGCGTCGGAAACGGATTGAATCGGAGGAGCCACATCAAAATCGGCGCGTGCAACAGATAGATGCCGAACGAATATCGTGCCGGCACTCCGATCAATCGACCGCTCGCCGCCCAATGTTTTAAGACGACGAACAATCCGATCGAGGCAAGCGGCAGCAGGCAGAAGTCGTGCCACACCAGATAAACCTCGCCGTGTTTGAACGCGTCGATTTGAATTTGAGCGGTCAGCGCGATCGCGGCAATCGAAAAGACGATCAGAGGATATCTCCAAGCAATGAGCGTCGCCTCGAAACGGCGGATGATGTAGCCGAGCACGACGTAGATGCCGAAAATTTCTCCCGAGAAGCTGAGCGATATCCACGTCTCGAGTTTGCATTCGGTGAAGTGGTCGACGCTCGGCACGATGAAATAATATATAAACGCAATCGCCGTCAAAGTCAAGAGTTCGCGGTTTGAAAGAGTGCTGAGGGCGCGCGCGACGATCGGGAGAAAAATGTAGATGCCGAGAATGGCGGCAAGGTACCACGCGTGTACGAGTCCGACCGCCTCGACGAAGATCATATTTCGGAAGAGAGTATCGATCTCGAGCGGCTTGGGCACGAAAAAGAAATGAGACTCCGGCGGCACGTTTGCTTGAAAATTCGACGCGTCGAGCCAACCGATGAAAAAGTTGTAGAGGACGATCCACAGCTCCCACGTCACGAGCAGCGACAAGAAATTGCGCCGATAAAATTTTTCGGTGGCGGGGCG
>CAMKFB010000041.1 GCA_946411735.1 uncultured Selenomonadales bacterium | reverse complement strand
GCTCGACGAGGCTCCGCGCGGAGCGATCGGGCTGCCGCGGACGCTCAACATGTACGAGAACTACCCGTTCTGGTTCACGTTTTTCACGCGGCTGGGCTATCGAGTGGAGCTCAGTGGCAAGTCGAGCGCCGAATTGTATTATCGCGGCATGTCGACAATCCCGAGCGATTCGCTGTGTTATCCGGCGAAGTTGGCGCATGGTCACATTATGGATTTGATCGAGCGCGGGGTTCGGACGATCTTTTATCCGTGCGAGCCGTATAATTTCGACACGCGGTCGGACAACTTTTATAACTGCCCGATCGTGGCGTCGTACGCGGAAAATATTCGCGGCAATATGGATATTCTTCGCGAGCGCGATATCAAATTCATTCAGCCGTTCCTGCCGGTGCACGATCCGAAGAAACTTGCCAAGCGGCTTGCCGAGGAATTTCCGTCGATCGATCGGAAGGAGATCGAGCAAGCCGTGAGCGCGGCATCGGAGGAGCTTGAGCATTACCGTCGAGACGTGGAGCAATACGGCGAGAACATTTTGGAGCGGATAAAGCGGACGGGCGAGCACGCGATCCTCTTGATCGGTCGACCGTATCACATCGACCCCGAGATCAATCACGGCATCCCCGAGATGATTCAGTCGTATCGGCTGCCGATCATCACCGAGGACGCGGTTTATCACCTGCCGGTTTCGGAGCCGCCGCTGTCGGTGGTCAATCAGTGGAGCTATCACGCGCGGCTGTATCACGCGGCGCAAGTTGCCGCCGAAAATCCGCAGCTGACGCTGATACAGCTGTCGTCGTTCGGTTGCGGGCTCGACGCGCTCACGACCGATCAAGTCAAAGAAATTCTCGAGTCGCACGAGCGGATTTACACCATGATCAAGCTCGACGAAGTGTCAAATCTCGGCTCCGCGCGGATTCGACTGAGGTCGCTGTTGGCGGCGCTCAAGCGTCGGCAGGAGATTGCGTATCGCGAAGTCAAGCCGATCGAGCGCCCGCGCTTCACCGCCGATTGCAAGCACACGCACACGATTCTCGCGCCGCAAATGGCGCCGATTCACTTCGATTTAATGTCGACGGTGCTCAACAAATACGGCTACAAAGTGGTGGTGCCGTCGATGCCCGACAAGGCGGCGATCGACCTGGGGCTGCGCTACGTCAACAACGACATGTGTTATCCGGCAATCGTGGTAATCGGTCAGCTGATCGCGGAGCTCAAGAGCGGGCGTTGCGATCCCGAGCACACGTCGATCATCCTGTTTCAGACGTGCGGGGCGTGTCGAGCGACGAATTACATCAGCGTGTTGCGGCGGGCGCTGCGGTTTGCGGGCTTTGAGCGGGTTCCTGTGTTTGCGTGTTGGGGGCTGCCGGACGAGACCGATTCATTTGAGCTCAGTCGCGATTGCCTGATCGACGCGATTAAATCGGCGGTGCTGGGCGATCTGCTGATGAATGTGCGCAACCGCATGGAGCCGTATGAAATTCGGCGCGGGGAGTCGGAGCGGCTGTTCGACGAGTTCATGATTCGCGCGAAAAATGAGTTGCTCGACGGAAATTATCTGTCGTATCGACGGCTGATCAAAGAGATCGTCGGGCAATTCGACGCGATCCCGATCGACGAGACAACGGTCAAACCGAAGGTAGGGATCGTCGGCGAGATTTTGGTAAAATATCACCCGATCGCCAACAATCATCTCGAAAAAGTTTTGATGTCGGAGGGCGCGGAGGTGGTGATGCCGGACTTCGTGGACTTCTTTCTGTACATCGCCTACGATGCGATCGCGAAGCGGGCGCTGCTCGACGGCAGTCGGACGGAGCGATTTTGGGCGGAGATTTTTATACAGCTGATAGAATTTTTCCGTCGACCGATGAAGTCAGCACTCGAGAAAAGCAAACATTTCCGCGCGCCGCACTCGATCAAAGAGACGGCTCGATTGGCGGCGCGTCACGTGAGCGTGGGCAATATGGCGGGTGAGGGTTGGTTCCTGACGGGCGAGATGGTCAAACTGATCGAGTCGGGCGTGAGCAATGTGATCTGCCTTCAGCCGTTCGGTTGCCTGCCCAATCACATCACGGGCAAGGGCGTGATGCACGAGCTTCGCGCGGCGTATTCGGAGGCAAACATCGTGGCGATCGATTGCGACGCGGGCTCGAGCGAAGTCAATCAGCTCAATCGGATCAAGCTGATGTTGGCGGTGGCGAAAGAGCTCGTCACCGGTCACAGAAAAAATTTTTGACCGAAAAAAAATCGGCGACTCCGCGCGGAGCCGCCTTTTTTATCTCAATGATTTTTTCGAGTGAGCTGATCGTAGATGAAATCCGCCAGCCCTATGCCGCCCGCTTGAGCCGCCGCTTGCGTCATTTTCTCGTTATACATATCGCGCCAAATGTCCATGGCGTTGTCGTCGCCGAACAGCTCATCCTTCGGCACGGTCTTCATCATCGCGTCGTACATCATCTTCAACAGAATCGCCTCGAGCTCCGTCGACGCCTCTCTGATCTCTTGATTGCGCTGCGCAAGCTCCTCCGCCGTCATCGTCTTGACTTTCGACGTCGCGTCGTTGAGCTTGTCGGTCGCCTTATTGAGCTCCTCGGTGAAGGTTGCGTCCTCGGAGATAACTTTCGAGCCCTCGTAGCCGGTGTTCGTTGATGTGGTCGCCGGCAACAGCGCGCTCATGTTCGTATGATTGATCTGCATCGTATTCACTCTCCTTATACGATTTCGAGCACGGCGTGGATTGCGCCCGCCGCTTTCATTGCCTGCAGGATCGAGATGCAATCGCGCGGCGTCGCTCCCACCGCATTGAGCGCGCCCACTATATCACTGATGCTCGTCGTCGCCGGCAACACTATCGAACTCGAACGCTCCTCGTCAATCGTCGTGTCGGTCGTGTCGGTGATGAGCGTCGTGCCGTATGAAAACGGCGCCGGCTGATTCACTTCCACTTCCCTTTGCACTTTGATCGACAGACCGCCTTGCGTGATCGCGCATTCGTCGACCGTCACGTTGCCGCCCATCACAATCGTTCCCGTCCGCTCGCTGAATACTATTTTTGCAATGTTGTCGGGCATCACCGGCAGCTCCTCGATCGACGCCACAAAGCCGACCACATTGCTCCGCAAAAAATTCGGCACTCTGATGTCGATCCGCCCCGGGTTTGCCGCTCGAGCGATCCCGCCGTACGCCGCGTTGATCGCGTTGGCGATCCGCGTCGCCGTCGTGAAGTCCGGCGATGACAGCGACAACGATATCTGACCGTTGCGACCGATATCGTCCTCGACCGTCCGCTCGACTATCGCTCCGTTCGGCGTCGTCCCGACCGTCGGGAAATTTCGCTGCGATCGATTGTTGCCCGCTCCCGTGCCGATCATAAATCCGCCCGTCGAGACCGGTCCCTGCGCCACCGCATAGACCTCGCCGTCCGCCGCGCGCAACGGCGTCTGCAATAACGTCCCGCCTTGGATGCTCTCCGCGTCGCCCATCGATGACACCGTCACGTCGATAGTGTCGCCTTCGCGCACGAACGGCGGCAGCGTTGCCGTCACCATTACCGCCGCCACGTTGTCCGTGTCGAGGTCGTCGGAGTTAATCGTTATGCCGAAGCTCTTCAACATTGACACCGTCGATTGAATCATCTGCACTGTGTCGTCCGAATCGCCCGTGCCCGGCAAGCCGACCACAAGCCCGTAGCCCATCAGTTGGTTCGACCGCACGCCCTGCACTTTGGCGATGTCTTTGATGCGCGTCACCGCCGACGCCGCCAACGCCGTCGACATCAGCGCCGCCAACATCAGCAGCATCGTCAGCGCCGCGAGTATTTTTTTCATCGTCCTCACCCCCAATCTCATTATCGACCGTCGACGCGCCGTTGTCAATAAAAAAGGCAGGCTCGAGCCCGCCGATTTTTTTAGAACAGGATGTTGAATATCTGCGTCAAAATGCCTTGTCGTTGCTTTGCGTTGAGCGGTCCCTTGCCGTCGAATTTGAGCGTCGCATCGGCGACTCGGCTCGAGAGGATCGTATTGTTGGTCGTGATGTCCTCGGGGCGAATCACCCCGCGCAAGGTGATCTTGTGCTCGTCGCGATTTTGCCAAATCGACTGATTGCCCTCGATGATGAAATTGCCGTTGGGCAGCACCTCGACGACCGTCACCGTCACCTGACCGAGATATTGACTGGTATCGGTGGCGGAACCGTCGGCGGTGAAGGCGTCGGAGCCCCCGGCGGTGGCGGCGGCAAGGAAATGGAAAATACCCGTGCCGGCGTTGAGACTGACCGAGCCCGACTTGGAATTGGATCGAGACTTGGTGGCGGTCTGCGTGGTCGACTCGTTGATTATAATCGTAAGAATGTCGCCGACATCGTGCGCGCGGCGATCGGCGTAAAGCCCCCAACCGTTGTCGCGCCACAAAGATTTCGCCTCGACCGTCGAGCCCGTCAGCATCGGCGCCATCAGAAACACGGCGAGGAATAATATCGCTAACCTTTTCAAATGATCACCTCCACGGTCTGAGCGTCGATGACGCGCCCCGATAAAATCTTGCCGCTCGACTCGTTTCGAACGCGAATGATTTTGCCGACGCGCCCCCGATTGAGCGCTACGCCCTTCGCCGACACTTGCACGCCGTGATAATTCGTCACGATTCGGATCGGCTGATTGACCTCGATCACCAGCGCCGCTTGGAACATCGACATCGTCACCGGTACGCCCGCGCGGATCGATCTGATCGGCACCAGCCCTTTGATCGCGTTGAAATCCTTAATCGGCTCCGCTCGACCGTCAACGGCTATTTCTTCCAATCGAAAATCGAACTCGGAGATCGGCTCGTCAAAACGCAGCTCGTGATTTGTTACTAGTACCGTGTCGAAGACGCGCACGTTCACTACGAAATTGAGCACTCGAACCGCGCGCCCGTCGACAAACACCCGCAAAATCATCGGCGTATAGCCCGCGAAATTGATCGTCCCCGATATCGACGGGACGATGTCGACCGCGCCGTCGGGCACGTTCATGTCGAAAAGACTGCGCGAAAACGAAATTTCGCGCCGCCGCATGTCGCCGCGCTCGTCGAGCGTCGATTCGAGTTTGCCGACCGCGATCCCCTCGAGCTCCGCGCCCGAGATCACTTGCGCCGATGCCGTCGACCACATCAACAGCATCAGCGCTAAGAGCAAAACTATTTTTTTCAACCGTTTATCAGCGCTTCAACTGGTTGGCGATCTCGAGCATAGAATCGGAGGTGGTGATCGCCTTGGAGTTGGATTCGTAAGCGCGCTGCGCGATGATCATATTGACCATTTCCTCAACGACCTGCACGCCCGACATCTCGAGAGTGCCTTGCGCCAAAGAGGAAGCCTCGCCCTGCGTTGCGTACTCGACCTGAACCGCGGTGCCGCTGGCGGTCGTCTCACGGAAGAGGTTCTTGCCGAGCGACGCAAGCCCTTCGGGATTGACGAAGCGATAGACGGTAATCGTGCCCGCCTGCATTGCCTGACCGTTTTGCGTGTAGGAGACGGTGCCGTCCTGGGCAATGACGATCGAGTCGCGCGAAACCTCCGTCGGGATCGAAATCTCGTCGGAGAGATGATAGCCGTCGGTCGTGACGAACGTGCCCTCGCTGTTGAGTTTGAAGGAACCGTCGCGCGTGTAAGCAAAGTCGCCGTTCGGCAGCGTGATGCGGAAGAAGCCGTCGCCCTGAATGCCGACATCGGTCGGAACATCGGTCGTCTCGAGCGGACCCTGCGTGAAGACGCGGTGGGTAGCGGCCACGCGCACGCCCAAACCAACCTGCTTGCCCTGAGGATACGTCGTGCCCTGCGCGCTCGAGTTGCCGCCGGCGTCGCGGAGCGTCTGATACAACAAATCTTGGAACTCCGCGCGGACCTTTTTATTGCCGTAAGTGTTGACGTTGGCCAGGTTATGCGCCACCACGTCCATATTCGTCTGTTGCGCGATCATGCCGGAGGCGGCTGACCACAATGCTCGCATCATAATCGATACACCCCTTAGATATTATTATTCCGCAATATTATCGGCGAAAGCCGCCGCCAACTTAAATCTTATAACGATTTATCAGCTGCCGATCCGCCCGACCTGATTGACGGAGGCATCGAGCATCGTGTCTTGCGTGGTGACTGCTTTTTGCCCCGCTTCGTAGAGTCGATGGTTGTGGATCAGCTCGACCATCTCGCGCACGATCTCCACGTTCGATTTCTCGAGCACGCCTTGAAGAATTTCGCCCGTCGCCGGTTGCGGCGCCGCCACGTTCCCCTCTGCGTCCTGCACTTGATAGAACAGATTGTCGCCCTGCTTTTGGATCGCCAACCGATCGTTGAACTGCACGAAGTTGAGCGTCGCCAACAGCTGTCGATTGCCGATATTGCCCACCGTCAACAGATTATCGGGATGCGTCGGCGGATCCTCGAGCTCGGTGTCGTCGCCGTGCACGAAGATCGAACCGTCGCCCGTAATAAAAATATCCTCGTCGCGCACGTCGCGCGGGATGCGAATCGGATTGCCTTCCGTGTCGAGCACATTATAGCCGCGAATATCCTGCAGCCAGCCCTCGCCGTTTTTGAAGAAGGCGCCGTTGCGGGTATAGCGGACACCTTGCGGGCTTTGAATCGTAAAAAATCCGTCGCCGACGATCGCCAGATCGAACTGATGCCCCGTCGTCTCGAGCGGTCCTTGCGTGTAATCGACGGCGATCTCGTCAATGAAATCGCCGAGCCCGAGTCGACCGATCGTCGGACGGTAGAACGGATCGGCGTTGAAGCCTCTGATCTGCGTGACGTCGTTGGTGTTGGTGCCGAGCTCGTTTATTTCGGCGGCGGCTCCGTCCATCATCCCGACCATGCCGCCCTCCTCCCAATCGTGCACGCGGCGAATCAGCATTGCCTCGAACTCGCGATGGATCGCCTTATCGTGCTTGTAGCCGGTCGTCGCGGCGTTGGCGATGTTGTTGGCGATCACGTCGGTGCGCTTGGTCTCTGTGATCATGCCCGTCGCGGCGGTGTACAATCCTCTCCACATTCTCTATCAACCCCATCATTTAAAATTGAACTCGAGCGCTTTACCCGTCCCCAGCGCCACGCACGACAGCGGATCGTCCGCCAACGACGTCGGGATGTTCGTTTCGCGCCGAATCAGCTCCGCTAACCCGTGCAGCATCGCTCCCCCGCCCGTCAACACGATCCCATGATCCATGATGTCCGCCGCCAACTCCGGAGGCGTGTCCTCGAGCACTCGGCGCACACACGCCACGACATTGTCAACGCTGTCCTTGAGCGCGCCCGCGATCTCGTCCGTCTCAACCGTGATGTTCTTCGGCAGACCCGACAATATATCACGCCCGCGCACATCCATTCGAACCGACCGCGAACCCTTGAACGCCGCGCCCACCGTCACCTTGATATTCTCCGCCGTCCGCTCCCCTATCATCAGATTGTACTGCTTCTTGATATACGCTTCAATGTCAGAGTCAAATTTGTCGCCCGCAACTCGCAGACTTTCACTCACCACGATCCCGCCCAACGAGATCACCGCAATGTCCGACGTACCGCCTCCGATGTCGACCACCATCGACCCCACAGGCTCCGATATGTCGATACCCGCGCCCAGCGCCGCCGCGATCGGCTCCTCGATCAGCTCCGTCTTCTTCGCGCCCGCTTGCTCCGCCGCTTCTTGCACCGCGCGTTTTTCGACTACCGTCACGCCCGACGGGATGCAGATCATCACCCGCGGTCGAAAGATGAATGAGCGCCCCACGACCTTCTCCAAAAAGTATCGGATCATCGACTCGGTTGTGTCGTAATCGGCTATCACTCCGTCTCGCAACGGGCGGATCGCCACGATATTACCCGGCGTTCGACCGATCATCTCTCGCGCCTCTTCGCCGATCGCCAAGACCGATTCCGTGTCTTTGTCGACCGCCACCACCGAGGGTTCGCGCAGCACGATCCCCTTGCCCTTCACGTACACCAAAATGTTCGCAGTCCCCAAATCTATGCCGACGCTCATTGACCCAAACAAATTTAAAACTCCTCTCCGTTGCTCCATTCAATAAAAAAAAATCTCAATAGATTTTATCACGCGCCGCTCCTCTTTGCAAGTTGAGCCGTTCGGCGTTTGCGATTGCAAAAAAAAATGCCCGACGATGAAAAAATCGTGGACAAAAAATGTTTTCGTGCTACAATCCGATCCATCGTAAGACGATCGATGAGGTCGGCACCTCCGATAAAGGAGGTGGTAGCATGAAAATCGGTTCTAAGCGGTTCGACTTGACGATCAGCTTCAAACTGACGCTCAAGTGTGATCTGGCGAAAGCCGATTGGACGTTCCTGCTCCAAGTCGGAACGTTCCTCGCTACCCTCTACGGCGCGCTGAAATAATCGGCGTCCGGTGAGTACCGACTGCCGCTACGTTCCCGAGGGCATGAAGTAACCTTTATTGCCGGACGGTGCCGACGGTTGGAAATATCGGTCGTCCTTTTATATTGGAATTTTATCAGTCGGCGCGCCCGCCGTCAACAAAAAATTCTACTCGTCAATGAAAAATTTATGGACATAAAAAGATTTCCATGCTACAATGTCGCTCAGCTAAGGGCGACTGACTTAGTCGGCACCTCCTAAGCAAAGGAGGTGGTAGCATGAAAATCGGTTCGAAGAAATTCGATCTGACGATCAATCTGAAGCTCACGCTGAAGATCGATCTGAAGAACACCGATTGGACGTTCCTGCTCCAAGTCGGAACGTTCCTCGCTACCCTCTACGGCGCGCTGAAATAATCGGCGTCCGGTGAGTACCGACTGCCGCTACGTTCCCGAGGGCATGAAGTAACCTTTATTGCCGGACGGTGCCGACGGTTGGAAATATCGGTCGTCCTTTTATATTGGAATTTTATCAGTCGGCGCGCCCGCCGTCAACAAAAAATTCTACTCGTCAATGAAAAATTTATGGACATAAAAAGATTTCCATGCTACAATGTCGCTCAGCTAAGGGCGACTGACTTAGTCGGCACCTCCTAAGCAAAGGAGGTGGTAGCATGAAAATCGGTTCGAAGAAATTCGATCTGACGATCAATCTGAAGCTCACGCTGAAGATCGATCTGAAGAACACCGATTGGACGTTCCTGCTCCAAGTTGGAACGTTCCTTGCAACACTCTGGGGCGCACTGAAATGAACTGAAGCGCACAGATCTCCCGGCTGACGCTACGTCTCCCCAAGCAATAATCAACCAACATTTTTGGGGGCGCCGACCATTCCAGTAGTCGGTTGCCCTTATTTAATTGGAATTTTATCAGTCGGAGGGGCGGCTGTCAAGCGCTGATACATTTCCATCAGTCGAGCGACAATCTCTGCCTCCGACATCGACCGAGCAAAACCGTAGGCGTCGAGCACCGCCAAATCGTTGGCGTCGTGAGCCGCGCGCAACTCGTCAGGCATCGACTCGGGATTGTAGAGGGACGCCAAGGTGCGCGAAGGGTATTTCGAACGAGCCGCCAAGATGCCCCGAGCCGTTTCTTCGATCCGCGCGGAGCGCCCGCACCACGGAAAATTATTGTACACAATCGTGTTCGAGTAGATGTATCGAAGTTCGAATCGCCCGCAGACCGTTCGCATCCAAGCCATGTGGACGCTCGAGGTGAGCACTCCGAAGTGAAACAGATCGGCGTCGGGGACGATCTGAACCAGATTGGACGGGATCACATCCGCCGACAAAAAATCCATCGGAATATATTTTCGCCGCTCTGAAGAAATCATCGGCACCAATATAAAATTATTTTTCGGCTGACGGTTTTCGGTAAAAAGATGAGGAGTCGCCGCCGATTTTCGCGTTGCAGCTTTGGAACTCGCCAGTCGCGTCCGTCGACAGCGCTCAACACGATCGGCAATCATCGGCAGCCTCAAATCCTCCTCCGTCGCGTCCACCAACCACAAACACCATCGAGCTTTGCCGTTGATAAACTCCTCGGCGCCAATAAATCGTCGAATAAATTTCTCCGCGCGGGGCTCTTGTCGAACAAACAGATCGTAATCGTCGGCTTCAATGATCAAGTTGCCGCCGTCCGTCGGTTGGCTGCCTTTCACCATTTTCGGCACGTCACACAAGGCGGTTCGCCGAGTCTCGACAAAAACATTCGGACCGTCGAACAGATACGCGTTGATGTTGGTCGCAACGATCTTCTCGTCGCCGTCGAAAATAATGCGCGGCTTATCATTCGGCGCAACACTGAAGCCCACGATCACGCAATGCACCGCCGCCTTGTTATCGGATTCGCTCGTCCATTGAAAAGTGCGGTGAGCAAAGTCGATGTGCACTGTCTCAAAAAGTTTGCGCCAAACCGCCGCAACCTGCTCGCCCTGAACAATGCTGTTGGTCGAGACGAAAGCGGCGCGGGAGTAATTGCCCTCCATGAATTTGGCGGCTTTATAAAACCAGCCGGTGACGTAATCGAGCTTTTTGTTGTTGAGCGCGGTGGCTTTGAGCAAATCGGTTTTCTGTTGGGCGGTCTGAAACGAGTAGCCGACGAAGGGCGGGTTGCCGATAATGTAATCGGCGCCGCCCGGCACCACCGCGTTCCAGTCGAGCGTGAGCGCGTTGCCGCAAACGATCCGCGCGGAGTGTTTAAGCGGCAGATACGAGACGCGCTCGCGAATGCCAATCTCGGTGTCGAAAAGCATCTTGTGCTCGGAAATCCACATGGCGGTCTGAGCGATGGCGCAGGCAAAATCGTTTAGCTCGATGCCGTAGAATTGATCGATGGAAACTTTGATGTCGCAGACGACCCCCAACTTCAACAGCTCGCGGAGGATATCATTTTCGAGTTCGCGGAGTTTGATGAAAGTCTCGGTGAGGAAATTGCCGCTGCCGCAGGCGGGATCGAGAAAAGTCAGCAACGCAATTTTATCCTGAAGTTCCTCGAGTGCGCGACGACGATTCTGCTTCGATTTACGTTTTGCGGCATCAAATTCGTCGTGAAGACTGTCAAGAAAGAGCGGCTTGATGAGCTTATGAATGTTGTCGCGGGAGGTGTAATGCATGCCGCCCGATCGGCGCGTGTCGGGATTGAGATCGGACTCGAAAAGGGCGCCGAAAATCGTCGGATTGATGGTGAACCAGCTGAGCGTCTTATTCGCCTCGGGCGCGCGTGCTTGGAGTGTGATGCTGTTGGAGGTGACGTTGTCGAAGGGCGGCAGGTTGAGCGCGGCGCCGTCGAAAAGCCCGCCGTTGACATATTTGAAGGCGCGAAGGTCGTCGGGCAAATCGGCGGGGCGTTGATCCTCAGGCGTGTTAAGGACGGTGAAAAGATCGATGAGCGCGCGGCGCTGATTGGCGGCGTTTTTGATGTAATCGACGAACTGATTGTGATTGAAAACGGCGGCGTCCTCGGCGTAAAGGCAGAAAACGAGACGGACGCAAAACTTGTTGAGTATATTTTTTTGATCGCTCGATAGGAAATCGACGGGGTCGACGTCGGGCTTGAATTTGCGGGGCGCGAGCATCTTACGAGCGAATGCTTGACGGATGCGGCGCATAATGTTGACGGCGTCCTTGGAGAGCTGAACCTCCTCGATGTTTTCATCGTTCGGGTCGACGAGGAAGCCGAGACGAGTGTAAGCGCGCGGCAGGTGAGCGAACATCACGATTTGCGGTTTGAAGGTGCTGTCGACGGCGGCGACGCGATCCATATCGTAGATGCGAAACTCGTCGAAGTTGCAGACGACGATCCAGCGGGGATGTTGAGAATAGGGCAGAGCGTCGGCATAACGTTTGGCTTGGTCGAAAGGCGTAAGGAAACTGCCGTCGGATTGACGGGCGGGCTTATCGAGATCGATGCCGCGGGATTTTTGCTCGACGAGAACCTTGGTCGGCTTGATGAAGACGTCGATGTAGCCGAGCTGATCGATCTTCTTCTCGAACTCGACGGTGGCGGAGATGTTCTCAATTCCGAGCGCCGTGAGAAGAGCGATCCAAAAATGTTGAGCGTGAGATTTTTCGGAGCCGCGCCCGCTCCAATCGGAAAAAAATTTTTTGACGGCGTCGCGCCGTTTGATATCGTCAATCATAGGGCATCAGGTGGCGACATTGACGGTCGTCGGCTGCTCGACTTTGGGGCGCATATTTTTGTTGATCTTGTCGACGAGCTTGAGAGTTTCGAGAACCTTGGTTGCCTCCAATTTGGTGAGACGCTCGCGCAAGGGTCTGACGAACATCTCGGGGGGCTTGACGAGCTTCATACGTTTTTCGCCGCGAAAACCGAAAACGAGGCAACCGACGCCGGCAAGCGTGCCGATGACGGTGACGGCGGGGAAATAAACCTCGGCGAGCATGGTGTAGAAGAAAGTCATAATCGAGAAAATGGCGCCGAAAACGATGGGTACGATGAGTACGCAAGTCTCGTAAGTGATGAGGGATTTTTCGAGGCTGGGCGGAACCTTGGCGACGTTTTTCTCGGCGGTCTTGAGGATTTTGTCTTCGTTTTTGAGAATATCGGAGACCAAATCGGCTTCATCGGCGTTCTCGTCGGCGACGATGCCCGCCATTTTGAGCAGCTTGACGTAGCCGGTGATGACGGTGATGCTCTTCATCCGCTGGCAGAGGGTGCGCTTGATGGCCTTGTCGAGATGCTCATAAATCTTAAATTCGGGTTGAGCGTCGTAATCCGGTATGGGGATCAAGAGATTTTCGAGGAGCGCGCGCAAATCGTTGGGACAATGATTGCGAATCATTCTAAACTCGGGGGCCGTGTACATCGATCACACCTCTTTTACGAATTACGCAGAGCCGTTAAGATGGCGGGGGCGATATCGGATGTCCGCGCGGAGCCGCCGAGGTCGGGAGTGAGAGTTTTTTTGTCGACGAGGAGAAATTCGATCGCACGAATGATTTTCGACGCCCATTGCTCATAACCGAAGAAGTCGAGCATTTGGGAGATGCTCCAGATGGCGGCGAGGGGATTGGCGATCGATCGACCGGCGATATCGGGGGCGGAGCCGTGAATGGGCTCGAACATCGAAGGGAATTGGCGTTCGGGATTGAGATTGGCGCCGGCGGCGAGCCCCATGCCTCCGGCGATCGCGGCGCCGAGATCGGTCAAGATGTCGCCGAAAAGGTTGGAGGTGACGACGACTTGGAAGCGTGCGGGGTCTTTGACGAAGAACATGGCGGCGGCGTCGACGAGCAGCTTATGAGTTTCGACGTCGGGGTAATCGCGACGAACCTCGTCGAAAATCTGATCCCAAAACACCATCGAATAAGCGAGAGCATTGCCCTTGCTGATGCTGGTGACGGATTTTTTTGAGCGACGTGCGATCTCGAAAGCGTAGCGAATGACGCGTTGGCAGCCGCGCCGACTGAAGACGCCGGTCTGGAGGGCGATCTCATTGGGGGAATTTTGGTAGAGGCGGGCGCCGACGTTAGCGTATTCGCCCTCGGAGTTTTCGCGCACGACGATCATATCGATATCGGACGGTTTGATGCCGGCGAGCGGGCAAGGCGCGCCGTTGAGGAGTTTGACGGGGCGGAGATTGATATACTGATCGAATTTCTGACGGATGGGAAGAAGGAGCCCGCCGAGGGAAATATTATCGGGGACGCGGGGATCGCCGACGGCGCCGAGATAAATGGCGTCGAAACTTTTGAGGCGGTCGAGCGCATCTTCAGGCATCATTCGACCGTTCTCGAGATAATAATTGCAGCCGTAAGGGAAGTGCTCGAGCTCGACGTCGAAAGTTTTGTCGAGCGCGGCGACGCCGTTTAGCACGTCGATGCCCGACCGAATGACTTCGGGGCCGATGCCGTCACCGGCGATCACGGCGATCTTAAAATTTTTCATTGCCTTACCTCCTAAACTTTTTTCCCACCCGCCCACCCTTTTGCGCCCTGCGGGCGCCCGGCTTACGGGGGCTTGCAGCCCCCGCGCCCCCGCTCGGCTCGAGGGGCATCGCCGACGCGGGCGCCGCCGACGCAGGGTGGGCATGCTGTTCTCCGTTGGGCGCCACACTCGTGGGCGGGCGCGTCGGTGGCGCCCTTATATACTATTTTTCAAACGGTCGAACTCGGAGCGTCAAATTCCGCGCGGAGCATAACTGCCGGCAGCGCTCAATCTCCTCGGGCGGGCTGACCTTGTCGACGATCGTCAGGACAACCTTCGGCACGAATTTTTTCATGTGCTCGGCGAAAGTCAGCATCGCCTCGAACGCTCCGATCCCGTACGTCGAGCGCGTCAACGCAAAATATTTTTCCGCCGTCGACGCGTTCAAACTGATCGACGCCACATCCAACAGCCCCTCGAAATCTGCCGCGATCTCCCGCCCGTGCGCAAGCTCCCCCAGCCCGTTGGTGTTCAGGCGCGTCGGCATCGACGGCTGATTTTTTTTGAGCCAACGAAGCAACTCAATCAATTCCGCCAAGCGGAGCGTCGGCTCGCCGAAGCCGCAAAACACCACCTCGCTCACGCTCGACCACGGCACCGCGCGGAGCTCGGCAATTACCTCTTCGACCGTCGGCTCCCGCTCCAGCCACAGGCTCGAGCCCTTCATCATCTCCTTCGTCCGTCGCAGGCAAAACACGCAATCGTTGTCGCACCGATTGGTCAGATTGATGTAAAGCCCGCGCGGAGTCTGCAACCCGAGTTTCAAAGCATCGTCGAGCGAAAAATACTTGCCGCCGTCGACCATGTAAACGATCATTGAAGCCAACTCCCGTCGAAAAATTTTGCGCTGCCGTCAATTCTACAGGATTTTGCCGCCGTCCGTCGAATGTTTTTTTCGATCAAGAAAAATTTGCGAGGTGATAATTTGGATAACGTCAATGACAAGCGCGAGATGATTGCCGCGCTCAAAAATCTGTTCGACGAAATGACGTCTTCGCGCACGAAACTTAAACCCATTTTAGCAGAGATTGTCAAGGCGCTCGACAACAATCTCTTCGTCGATGCCGACTCCGACGAGGTTCACGATCTGCTCGAGGAGATCATCGACATTCAGGCGCAATTCGCCACGGTCGACGAGATCAAGGGCGCCGTCTCGTCGAAGAGCATCGACAAGATTGAAACCGCACTCCACAATCTGGAAACAAAAAACTCCGTCAACGAGCTCAAGATTGTGCTCAACAGTTTCAGCGAGTTGAAATGCCGTTCGTCGAAGGAGTCGGAGATCAAGGTCGCCGGCAATCTCATGTCTATGGCACGAAAACTTTTGTTGCGCGGCGAAAAGGACGGTGCCGAGACATTTATAAACGATGGGCTCAAATTTGAATACGTCGCGAAAATAATTCGCGCCCGTCAAAAGCCGTCGTCGGAGGAAATAGCCAAGGTGCACGCGATGTTCGAGGACATCACTTTGGCGTATCTGTTGATGGATCGTGCGTTGAGCTTCGCGTCCGATGATGCGGAGGCGGATCGGGAAAAAATTTCGCCGCTCGAGACTTTGAGGAACCTGCTCAAAAAAGCGGGCATCGACACCAACGACCTTCTCGTTGATGAATCGAAATTCAAATTCGAGGAGCGGACGATGAAAAAGCGCCTGTCATCGCGGGCGTTCCAAATCAAGTTAAAGGATTTCATCAGAGGTCGTGAGGGCGATTTCCGAAGCAGCTTGAGGATTTTGTTGGATAAGCGCCTCGAATTGCTCTCTGTTCTCGAGACGGCGCAATCCGATCCGCACGACATTAAGCCGTTGATTTTTGAGCAGTTGCACAAACTGCAGGTCGCCGACAAATTTTCGTGGCAGGATCGGTCTTTTTATTACATCAACGATTACGGTTATGAGATGCTGACGAAGACGTTGCCCGATGTCAAGTTCGGCTTGAAAAAGGCGCCGAAACAAAGTCTTGCGTATTGGATGCGGAAATTTACGGTGATGAGGGTTCTCGAGAGCTTTCGGTTCGATCGGTCAAAGTTCGTGGTGGAAAGCGACTTGACGCAAGCGCGCTTTCGAGTGCGCGCGCAGCAGGCGGTGTACTACGCGATGGCGCTGATGCTGTTCGAAGCGAATTGGTCCGAGCAGTTGAGCATCACAATCATGAACATCAAAAGCGAGGCGACGGACGGATATAAAGTTCGAGCGCTGTTTCTTTGCACGACGCTCAAGAGCGCGCAGTTGACGCCGTGGTTTCGGCTGTTCGATGAGACGGGCGTGAAGAATGTGTTTGCGGTCGACCTCGACGGCAAGATTATCGGCAGCGACGGCGACGAGTACACGTTCGAGGAGCTTGAAAAGTATATCAATGACGAAGCGTTTGACACATTCGCCGAATACAGAAAGAAGTGTATAAAGAGGAGGCGGCGGCGCAAGAAAACGGATGATGACGGCGAGCCTCCGCCTCCGAAGTCGAAGGCGTCGAGCGAACGCAAAAAGAAGACGTCGACGCTGAAGGACGAGCTGCCGAAGGCGCCGGTCGATGATCCCTCGGCGATATCATTATTTTCGTCGCCGACGTCGGACAATCAGTATTCATTCGATCCGACGGAATATGAGAGGACTAAAAAAAAATCTGAGGCTCTGAAAGAAAAAGTAAAGGAGGAACCGCCGTCCGCGGAATCGGCTCCGATCGAAGAGTCGTTGCCGATCGAAGAACCGACCACAATCGAGGAGCCCGAGCCGATCGAAGAGCCCGAGCCGATCGAGGAACCGACCACAGCCGAGGAGCTCGAGCCGGAAGATTTTTCCGAGCGGTTTCGATTGCCGAGCGGACTCGACGCGACGATCGAGATCGATCTCGAGCAGATATTGACGAATGCGACGGTGATGTTCCTCAAAGGCAACGCGGCGCGCGGGCTGATGGAGCTGCGCTTGAGCGCGGGACTTCAATCCGAAGAAAAGGATTGGTCGCGCGGCTTGCTGGAGTTGACGGCGGCGGCATTGAACGATCCGATGTCGAGTTCGGATCGACATGAGTTCGTGCCGTTGGAGTTCTGCAACGAATTTTTTGAGGAACCGACGCCGTTGGAGGCGCTCGACGCGGAATTTTTGAAGGGATTTTACGTGACGATGTTCGTCGTGACGAAGTCGTACGCGCCGGAGATGTACGCGATTTACGAGCTGCGCAATCGGCAGGCGGCGTTCTTGTCGGACAAAACGAACGCGGCGCTCAAGATGTGCCCTTCGCTTAAAAGACTGATCCTGCTGTTCAAGGATTTCACCGACAAAACGAATGCGGCGTTTGCGGCGTCGCTGCACATCGACCATGCGGGCGTGCGCGCGCGGCTGGATCGGGCGGAAGCGGAGCTTCAAACGATGCGTCTCCGCGCGGACAACGCGTTGAAACAGCAGATGAGACATCCGCGCGTGAATGCGTTGGTGCATCGACTGTTCGATCCCGACGCGGAGTTGCGGCGAATGATCGAGCTTGACGGCGTTACGCTCGAGGACATCACGGATTTTTGCGCCTCATTCACGCCGAACGGGAAATTCCCTTCCGAGGACGACTCGACTTCGGAGGATAAGATTTTTGCGCCCAAGAAAATCGATGCATATCTCGACGGCATCTGGGAGAGCATCAAGGTCGACTCGCATAAGAGCGAAAATTTTATGGGCGATGAGCGGACGAAGCAGACGAATACGCTCAAAGGTTCGCTCAAGGCATTGCGGGAGTATGTGACGGCGCGACGGCAGTTTGATGCGCTCGGCGACGACAGTTCGGCGTCGAAGACGGAGGCGCTGTCGATCATCGACGAGATCCGCGCGGAGCTCGAGAATGGAATGCGGCGCGAGTTCGATGTCAACCTGATCGCGCCGTCGGTGATGCTGATTTTCTTGAGTCAATTGCGTTCGAGCATAGCGGAGCGGGAGTCGACGCTGTTCTATCGGGATTGCCTGCTCGGAGCGAAGTACATTGAGCTGACGCCGGACGCGCTGCCGGAGCCGGACGATTTCGGGGCGATGCATTATTCGTTTGCGCATCGACTGGTCGAGTACGAACGGGCGTTGGAGGGCATCACTTCGGAGGCGGCGCTCAAGACTGCCTACGAGACGGCGGTGCGGACGTACGATCTCGGGATGCTCGATCGGCTCGAGGAAAATTACGGCGCGCAATTGACGCGCCCTTCGGAGGATCGACGGCGGCTCCGCGCGGTGATGAGCGCGCAACTCGATAAGCGGCTGGATATTTTGCACGGCGGTTTCATGAAAAAGTTGGCGCTCGATCGGCATTACGGGCGGCTGCTCAATCCCGAGGATGCGGATTATTACGAGATGGCGGCGACGACGGCGCTGCATCATTTCACGGAGACTCGAAACGCGGGGCTGTTCGAGCGGTTCATCGACGCGCTCAACTTCGGCATTGCGGCGGGGACGGAGGAATATGCAAAGGAATTGCGTGCTCGATTGAATGAGGTGGAGCCGTCGGCGCAAGCGACGGTCGAGAAGTTGATCGACGACGGGCGGCTCAACGTGGCGGAGGATTGCATCAACAGCGGTGTGCTCATCGGCAAGTTTGATATCGACGACGGGTTGGAGGATTTTTTGAGCGCTTACGAGGCGATTTTCAGTGTGAGCGTCAAGAATAAAAATGAGCCGCTCGAAAAAATTTTGATCGGGCTCAAGCGTAATCTGAAGGATAAACAACTTCTCGAGTTTGCGGAGGCGTGGCAAAACATCTCGTCAAAGACGTTCTCGATCCCGATTTTGTTGAAGCACCTGTCGTTCGAGGGCGCGGCGCTCGGGGCGATCAAAAAGCAGTCGAACAATCAAATGGAGTTTCATGCGACATTCGATTGCGTGCCGTGCGAGGTGCCGTTTGCGACGTTCAACAGTCGGCTGCGGACGGCGGGGCTGGATTTCGTCTACGTGCATTATCCGCTGACGGTCGAGGATTTGACGGAGCGGCTGCGGACGCTCGAGCGGCGGCAATGCGGGATGATCTGCCTGCTGAACATGGCGTTGAGCCTGGGTGATCGACGGAGATTGGCGAAATCGATGAAACTCCGCGCGGAGCTCAAAGACATTCTCGTGATCGATCGAGTGCTGGCGGTGTACCTGACGGCGTTCGATCAATCGGAGCGGCGTGCGCGGCTGTTGAAGTCGGCGCTTCCATTCGCGAACGTCAATCCGTTCGATGAGCCGACGGCAGAAATGTTCGTCGGTCGAGAGCGGGAGCTTGAGACATTGCGCGATATCAACGGCGCGACATTTTTGGTTGGCGCCCGAGAGCTCGGCAAGACGGCTCTGCTCGAAAGACTAATCGCGCTCGAGGACAAGCCGGAGGAGGACAGCTACGTAATCCGCTCGGACGGTTCCGATATCGATCGGCTCCGCGCGGAGGTGGTCGAACGGCTGAGATCGGACGAGGTTCGCAAAGTGATCGCGGTCTTCGACATCAATCTGATGTTTGCGACGCTCGACGAAAATTTACAGCCGTTGGCGCGCCTGATGGAGGAATATTCGGGGCGGTTCAAATACATCGTGACGGCGTATCACGACTTGGAAGGCAATGAGGAGGCGGTGCACCTTCGCCCGCTGACGGAGCGGGAGGCGACGCGCCTGACGGTCGAGCCGCTGAACTGTTTGGGGTTTCGGTTGAACGATGTCGGTGTGATGCGGAGCATTTGGATTCGAGCGAATTACATTCCGGCGAAGATGCGATATTATTGCGGTCGAATAGTGGAGGCGATCGCGGACGGTTATGCACAAAAAACATTCGAGGCGACGAACAATCCGCCGTATGATTTTGACGACGAATTGTTGAAGCGGATGAATGTGTCGCTCGACGGGCTGCCGGATCGGGTGCTGCGCGAGGGACGCGACGATTATTATTACGTGCTGATGCTGGCGCTGGCGTATGCGCCGCTGTATTTCAAAAACGCGCAAACGAACATGCGCGAGCTGCAGGATATATGTCTGGTGAGTGACATAACCGATTTGGAGAAAATGAGTGCGGAGCAATGGGAGCGGCTGCTCGAGGAGATGATCGGGCTGAAATTTATGCGTCGGGCGGGCGATTATTACGAGTTTTATCGACGGGAGTACCAATTGATGCTCGGCAGCAACGATAAGGCATTGGAGAGTCGATTGTCGGAATGTAAGGCGGTGCGATCGGATGCATGAAAAATTGGAGCCGTTGACTCGAACGGAATTGGAGGAATGGTGGGATCGAGTGCCGGGCGCGCGCCGATTTATGAAAGCGCTCGGTCGAGAGGCGGAGAAAAATCATGCGTTGGCGGTGGACATCGACGCGGCGGAGGTCGAAGGATTTCTGACGGTCTTCACGGATGAGTTTCGACGGCGAAATTATTTATCGGTGATTGAACGGCTTCGCTTGACAGCGGGCGAATCGGCGGACGAGTTCGTGACGGAGCTGGTCGAGCGTTACGAGCCGCATTACATGCCGGACCTGTTGAGCGGGTCGATGATGACGGACGTGGCGCGCAAGCGGATATTGAGCGGCTACGTCCTGCTGGTAAAGGTCGAGGGGCGCGCGACGTGGTTGGCGGAGGTGATGAACGATTTCAATCGAGTCGAGGACGCCGGCAAAGGCACGGTAATATTTTTTACATCGGAGCTGCCGGCGCAATTCACGTTTCGCCTGACGGACTTCATCACGCCGTATGACGTGCAATTCTTTGCGATCAACCTGATGGAGTCGGCGCGGCTGAATCAGACGGAGAAACTTTACACGGCGACGTTGACGGCGAAATTGGCGGGCACATCGGCGCGGCTGGCGAAAAATTTGGCGCGGGCGGAGTTATACGCGGACGGTCGAAGACTGGTCGCCGAGGTAATGGGGGCGGCTTATCGACAGCGGGATTACGATCGAGCGGTCTGGGAGACGCAGATACAGTTCGCGTTGCCGATCGTCGAGACGGTTCGGGAGAAGCTGATAGCGCGCAATTTGGTCGAGCTGAAAAAATTATTGCCGGCGACTGACGAGTTCGGCAAGGAATTGCGAGAGGCGTTGGACATGGAGTTGCGGCATCTTCACTATTACGGCGGGAACGACAAAGTATTTTCGCAATCGGATTGGGACATTTTGGAGATGGTGTATCGAGCGCGGAATGATCTGTCGCATCTTGACACGCTCGATCGGGAGCAGCTCGACAAAATTTTTGCCCTTGCCGACTTCTAAAACTTTTCTCCCACCCTTATTGAAAAAATTTTTTCCGTTACCCCGTTGTCCTCAAGATGCGGGCATCAAAAAAGGGGCCGCCGCCCCTCTTTTTTTATTTCGAGCGCTCCGCTCACACGAGTTCGATCAACGCCATCGGCGCCGCATCGCCCTGCCGCGGGCTCAATTTTACGATCCGAGTATAGCCGCTTGCGCGGTCGGAGTATTTATCGGGAATCTCCTCAAAAATCTTATGCACGATCTTATCATTGCCCGTCATCGAGATCGCTTGACGACGCGCCGCCAGATCGCCCTTCTTCGCGAGCGTGATCAGCTTCTCCGCAAACTTGCGAAGTTCTTTCGCCCGAGCTTCCGTGGTTTCGATCCGCTCATGCGTGAAGAATGCTATCAGCAGGCTCTTGATCAGAGCGCGCCGCGCGCCCGAGTTCCTGCCGAGTTTTCTATGACTCATTTTATATCCTCTCTTCTCAAATTTTAA
>CAMKFB010000040.1 GCA_946411735.1 uncultured Selenomonadales bacterium | reverse complement strand
AGCGCTGTGATAATCGTCCGCCTTGGTGTTGTCGGCGTAGGAATATGCCAACTTCACGCTCGAGCCGATCTTGTACGTCATGCCCGCCGACCAAATATTGGCGTCGTCCTCCGCCTTGCCGCTCCTGTTGTAGCCGGCGCGCGTCTTGAAATCGTCGCTGTTGAAATGCCTGTAGGAGCCGCCAAGGTAAAATCTGTCGGTGTTGTAAGACAACTCGCCGCCCACGTAGCTTGCGGGGTCGTCTCTGATAACGTCGTCGTCCTTCCAACGACCGCCCTCGGCAAGGAACTTCAGCTTGCTGCCGACCTCGATCTGCGCGCCGCTGAAGAAATCATCGATCACGAGACCGTCGTCGACATTGGAGTAAATCACCAGCTTACCAACGTTGACCTTGAACTTGTCGTAGGTGCCCTCGGCATAACCGAACTTCATCGCGAAGTCGCCGCTCTCGTTGGTCTTCATGTTGTTGGCGGCCTGCAGACGCGCCTTCAGCTTCCAATGGTCGTTGACGGTAGCCGTCGGCAAGATACGGAATTGGAAGTTGTCGGTGTTCTTCTTATAAGTGGAGCGATCGGATTGCTCGGTTCGACGGCTCCAATAGCGATAACGCAATTCGCCGTGGATCACGACTTTATCCGCATACTTCTCGAGCTCATCAACGCGAACGCCGAGGTTATTGAGCTCCTCAGCGAACTCCGCCGAAAGGCGATCGAGAGCGGCGCGATCGGTGCCCTGAGGATTGCGCGCAAGCGCCTTGGCTACCATCTGCGCCATCTCGTAACGGGTGATGTTCCGATTGCCGAGGAAAGTTCCGTCGCCGTAACCTTCGATCACGCCGTCGGCGGCAAGTTGAGTGACGGCGTCATACGCCCAATGTCCGCGCGGGACGTCGCTGAACGGATTCGCCGCCGCAAAAGTTGTCGATGCCGCGCCGACCACGAGCGCCGTCGTCAAGCCCATCAGTAATTTCTTTTTCATGTTCGTCAAAACCCTCCCCAAAAGTTAGGTTTACAGCCGTTGCATAAGATAGCACAGAAAAATTTTTTTGGCAAGCATTTGCCGTTGAGTATTCATTTCCCCACCCACCCGCCCTTTGCGCCCTGCGGGCGCCCGGCTTACGGGGGTTGCACCCCCGCGCCCCCGCGTTGGCAACGGTTGAAGGCTGCCGCTCTCGCTTGAGGTCGCCCGTCGAAGCCGCCGCCGCTCCCGCTTGAAGCTGCCAGTCGAAGTCGCCGTCGCTCCCGCTTGAAAGCCGCCGTTCGAGGTCGCCGCCGACTTGGATTGGGCGCCGCCGACGCAGGGTGGGCATGCCATCCTTTGTTGGGCGCCGCAATCGACGGGTGGGAGCGTCGGCGGCGCCCACATACAAATTTTTTAATCGGTAAACCCGAGCTCCGCCTTATGCTCCGTCATGCCGTCGATGCAAGCTTGCATCACCACTCCGAGATCGAGCCCGAGCTTTTCGACGCCCCGCGCAATCACATCCCGATCACAGCCCGCCGCAAACCTCTTATCCTTAAACTTCTTTTTGAGACTCTTGACGCTCATCCCGACCATATTCTCGGGACGCATCAGCGCGTACGCGTGCACGATCCCCGTCAGCTCGTCGACCGCGAATAAACTCTTTTGACAGTCCGTCGTCGGCTCAATATCGGCGCCCGTCAAGCCGTAGCCATGCGAGATGATCGTCGTAATGTCATCCTCGTCAACGCCCTCCGGCTCAAGCAACTCCCTCACATGTTGACAGTACTCGTTCGGATATTTTTCGTAATCAACATCGTGCAGCCAGCCGATCGCCGCCCAATGAGCTTTGTCCGCGCCGAAGTGATCCGCCATCGCTCCCATCGCTGCGCTCACCGCCGCCGCGTGCACGAACAGATGTTCCTCCGTCGTGTGCTTTTTCAATATCGCCTTCGCCTTCTCGAGCGTCAGCTTGCTCACCAATCATCACTCCCGTCGATATCCGCCCGCTCATCGAACCAGCTGATCGAACTCTTTCTGCGGCACCAACGTCACCAGCCCCATTATCGCCAGTATCTGCTCGAGCGCCGCACGAGGCGCTCCGGTGTTCTTCACCACGTAATCCGCCGCCTTGTATTTTTCAAATTCCTTATTGGTCTCGGAGTACTCGACGTAATACTTGATCTCGTCATTCGAGCAGCCCGCGCGGAGCATTCGATCGACGAACACCACATCGTCGATCATCAAATAAATCGTCGTCAAATCCTGATTGATGAACTTCGAAATCTGCTTGATGCCGTCGACATCCGGCAGCATCATAATGCTCACCTTGTGATACTGATACGACTCGAGCACGTCCGCCCGCAACAGCCCGTATTTATTTCCCTGATATTCAGCCTGCGCGATGTACTTGCCCGCCGAAAATTCTTCGCTCTTGACGGTTTTGTAGAGGCGCCGCTTGTAGGCGTAGCGGTCATCAAAATACTTCGTGGTAATCATCGGCACGTAACTGATCCCCATCGTCATCAACTGTGAGATCATCGTCGACTTGCCGGAGCAATGCGGTCCGAAGAACGCGTAAATCTTGTTCGCCATCTGATTCAACTCCTTCCGCGGTTATGAATAATTTCGTTGCCTTCAATTCGTTCTCGACGATTGCGCCGAGCCCCAAAAAAATTTTTTCGCAGTACACTCTCACGGTTGGTCGATCGGAAATCGAAACCGTAGTCGACAGCCCGTTGAGGAACGGTCGACGACGCTTGGGATTGATCTCGATCGACGGTATATGTCCGAGGGCGCGATCGACCTCGACGAACGACTCCGCGCGGAGCTCCTCAACGGCGCCGGCTTGATCGATCGAAAAGCCGCTCGATCGCGTGCGACGGAGGTTGTTGAGCGTGACGGGCAAGCCGAGCATTTTTCCGATGTCAACCGCCAACGACCTTATATATGTTCCTTTTCGACAATCGACGTCGAGCGTGACGAGATTGCCGTTGCTCGAAACGAGCTCGATCCGATCTATTGTGACGCGCCGTGTCGGGATATCGAAGTCGATCGAGCGGCGCGCCAGATCGTACGCTTTTCGACCGTTGAGCTTGACGGCGGAGAATTTCGGCGGCGTCTGATCGATCGTGCCGACAAAGGATTGGATCACATCATTCAGCCGCTCGACTGTCGGCATGACAAAATCATCGAGGTGAGCGATCGTTTGACCCGTTCGATCGGCGGTGTCCGTCGCTCGACCGAAAAGCAGCTCCGCGCGGTAGGATTTATCATCCGTCAAGAAATCGATGAACTTCGTCGCGCGCCCAATCGCGATCGGCAGGACGCCGCTTGCAAACGGATCGAGAGTACCGGCATGCCCGACGTGCTTGGTGTCGAAAATCTTTTTGACGGCGCGATCGATCGCTTGACTCGTGACGCCGACGGGCTTATCGACGATCAAAAATTCATTGCGCATTGTTGATCGCTTCGCCGATCGCGTGCGTGATGATCATCTTCGCCTCGTCGAAGGGCGCGTTGATCGAGCAGCCCGCCGCTCTGATGTGACCGCCGCCGCCGAGCGTGCTTGCGATCTTCGACACATCGACCGTTTTCGAGCGCATCGACACTCGACAGAAATTCTCCGCCTTGCAATGCAACAGGAAGGCGACCTCAACGCCGTCGATGATGCGAATCAGATCGATGAATCCCTCCGTCGACTCGATTTTTTTCGACAGCTCCTCGTCGATGAACAGCCCCGCCGCTTTGCCCTCGAAAAAGATTTTCAGCGTCTTGAGCGCTTCACACTCGCCGACCACATCCGCCAACGGCTTCTTCTCGATCTGCTCCGAAACTTTATGCGGCTCAACGCCCGCCTCGAGCAGCTCCGCCGCCGCACGCAACGTCGACGGGCGCGTGTTCGCGTAATTGAAAAAGCCGGTGTCAGTGGCGATGCCCGTGTAAAGGCACGTCGCCGTTTCGCGATCGAGCTTGACCTTGAGCACTTTCGACAACTCGAAAATAATCTCGCATGTCGCAGCGGCGTCGGCATCGAGGTAAAGGTCGACGCCCTTGCCTTGGTTGGTGACGTGATGGTCGATGTTGAGGAGCGGAAGTCCCTCCGTCGCCTGTCGAACGCCGCCGATCCGATCGAGTTGCGTGTCGAGAATGACGACGAGATCAGCCTCGAGCTTTTCGCCGTCCGTCGATTGTTCGATGTGATCGAAGTCCGGCAGCGTCTCGAGATTTTTTCGGATCGTGTCATCGATGAACACCCGCACGTCCTTGCCGAGCGCGCGGAGCATCCGATAGAGCGCCAGCGACGAGCCGACCGCGTCCCCGTCGGGGATCACGTGCGCCGTGACGATGATTTTTTTTGCTGCTTTAAGTCTTTTTGCTACTTCCTTTAACTCTAACTGCATTCAATGCACCACCTTAAATTGAACCGAAAAACCGATCGAGCATGGCGCGGAGTTTGAACTGGTCGACCGCCGTGACGATGCGCGCCGATTGCGCTCCGCGCGGAGCGGTGCGATAGGCAAGTGTCTCGCCGTAGGAGGGGGAGTAGACATCGTTGACATCGACGGGCATGGTCTCGTCCTCGACGATAAGCGACGAATCGAGCACGACCGCCGCCGCCAGCACATCCCAAATGAAACGCCGATCGACGCCGCTGAACTCAACTTGCGCTTTACGAGTCATAAGCTCGGAGATGATCGGCGATTTGACTTTGCGCTGCCACGCGTCGTAATCGGAGCGATGAATGGTGACCTTCTCGCAAGCGTCGAGCGGGAGGAAAATCTGTTCTTTGAACTCCGCGCGGACGACCTGTTTAGCGGCAGACGGATCGAACCAAATATTGAATTCGGCGGCGGGCGTGACATTGCCCTGTTGGAAGAACGAGCCGCCCATGTAAATGACGCGCTTGATCAGCGGCACGATATCGGGCGCCTTTTTGATCGCGGCGGCAAGATTGGTGCATGGACCGATCTCGACGACCGTGACCTCATTGGGATGGGCGCGAACCAGCAGGATGATGAAATCCTCGGCGGAGGCGGCAAGCGGCTTGAGCGTAGGCTCGATGTGATAGCGCGCTTGATAGGCGGCGCGCCAACTTTCGGGCTCGACATTGGCGGCGGCGCCGGTGTATTGATCGAAGCCGTAGCCGAACTGCTCGATCTCGGCTTGAAGGTTGGCAAGGCGCTTGCGAATGTTTTTGGGCGTTGAGCCCTCGACGACCGGCACGTCGGTAACGCCGATCGCCTCGAGTTGACGGAGCGCGGAGGCTGTACCGTTTTGCGCCCAATCGTTGCCGGTCGAAACCGTCACGCCGAGCAATTTTATGTCGGGAGATTTGGCGAGCATCATCATTGCCACGCCGTCGTCGAAGATATCAACCATGTCGGTGTCGAGCAGCACCAATTCTTTTTGCGCCGCCTCCGCCTTCAACGGCACGACCAGGCTGAAGATCATAAACATAATTGCGATGAGCGCGGATCCGACGGTCGACGCCGAATCTGTTTTCTCCGCCGACTCCCTTTCGATCTGCAGCAGCAGCTTTTGAATGTGCTCGCCGTAATCGAGCGACTTATCGATCGCAAACGAAACGAACGGCGTGAACCGCAATCTGATCCGATGACCGATCTCACGTCGAACGAAGCCCAGCGAACTCTGCAGCCCCGCCCACGAATTTTTGACTTGCTCTTCGTTGCCCATGATGCTCACGAAAATTTTTGCCTCGCGCAGATCGCCCGTCATCTCCACGTCCGTGACCGTGACGAAGCCGATCCGCGGGTCCTTTATTTCCTTGAGCAGCATCTTGCTGACTTCCTGTTTGATAAGCTCCTGCAGTTTTTCAACGCGCAGTCTCATTGTTTACCCTCCGCCGCGTGACGAGCCTCCGCCTCGCGATTGGCGTCCGCGATCGAAGTCTCAATCTCCTCCATCTTATACGCCTCGATGATATCGCCCTCGCGAAAATCCTTGAAGTCGACAATCGAAATGCCGCACTCGTAGCCGGCGGACACCTCTTTGACTTCGTCCTTGAAACGGCGGAGCGAATCGATCGCGCCGTCGAAAATCTCAATGTTGTCGCGGAGGATGCGAATCTTGGAGTTGTTGTAAATCTTGCCCTCGAGCACGTAGGAGCCGGCGACCAGCGCCTTCGAAAACTTCATGACCTTGCGAATCTCGACCTTGCCTTGGATGACCTCTTTGTACTTCGGCGCGAGCATGCCGCTCATCGCCGCCTTGACGTCGCCGATCGCGTCGTAGATCACTCGATAGATGCGAATGTCGATATTCTCCGAGTCCGCGAGTCGGCGGGCATTGTTGTCGGGACGAACGTTGAAGGCAATGATGAGCGCATTCGCCGCCGACGCCAACATGATATCGGACTCGTTGACCGCGCCTACGCCCGAGTGCACGATGTTGACGCGAACCTCGTCGTTTTTGTTGAGCGCCAACAGTGCGCCCGAGAGCGCCTCGATCGAGCCCTGCACGTCGGCCTTGATGACGATGTTGAGATCCTTGATCGAGCCCTCTTGAATACGCTGAAAGAGATCGTCGAGCGAAACTTTTTTCGAGCGGATCAGTTGAGTGCGCTGTTTGTCGAGACGATGCTCCGCGATCGACTTGGCAAGTTTTTCGTCAAGCGCCGCGAGAATATCTCCCGCCGCAGGAACGTCGTTTAGCCCGAGCACTTCGACCGGGACGGACGGTCCCGCCTTTTTGACGCTGTCGCCGCGATCGTTGATCATCGCGCGAACCTTGCCGTGAGTGGTTCCCGCCACGATCGAATCGCCGACGCGAAGAGTCCCGTTCTGCACCAGCACGGTTGCGACCGGCCCGCGCCCCTTATCAAGTTGCGCCTCGATGATGACGCCGCGCGCCGCGCTGTTGGGATTGGCCTTGAGCTCCTCCATTTCGGCGACGAGAATGATGTGCTCGAGAAGGTCTTCGATGCCGGTCTGCTTTTTCGCCGACACCTTAACCATAATCGTTTGACCGCCGTAATTCTCCGGCACGAGCTCGTAATTCATCAGCTCTTGAATGACGCGATCGGCATTGGCGCCGGGCTTATCCATCTTATTGATCGCGACCACGATCGGCACGCCGGCGGATTTGGCGTGATTGATCGCCTCGATCGTCTGCGGCATGACGCCGTCGTCGGCGGCGACCACGAGCACGGCGATATCGGTAACCTGGGCGCCGCGCGCGCGCATTGCGGTGAACGCCTCGTGGCCGGGCGTGTCGAGAAACACGATTTTCTTGTTGTTGATGCTGACCTGATAGGCGCCGATGTGCTGGGTGATGCCGCCGGCCTCCTGCGCGGTGACGTGCGTCTTGCGAATGACGTCGAGCAGGCTGGTCTTGCCGTGGTCGACGTGACCCATAACCGTGACGACGGGCGGGCGGAGTTTCATATCGGCGGGGTTGTGCTCGATCTCGGGGATGAGCGTGGGATCGACCTCGGGCGGCAGCTCCTCGGCGTCGACTCCGAACTCGGCGGCGACCAGCGCGGCGGTATCGAAATCGATCTCCTGATTGATCGTGGCCATCACGCCCATTATGAACAACTTTTTGATGACCTCGACGGCGGTACAGCTCATCTTCGACGCCAAATCTTTGACGGCAATCGACTCGCCGACCTTGATATGAGTCGGGCGGGCGATCTCGACCTTATGAACGACGGGCTGTTGACCGCGCGGCTTTTTGCGATTGCGCGGCGGACGGTTGGAAGGAGCCGCCGTTTGCGACGCATTTGTTTTCGGAGATTGCCCCGCATTTTTGACGCCCGCTCCGCGCGGAGCTTTACCGCCTCGAGCGGAACGCTCGGCGCCGTCGGTTGCGCGATTGCGGTTTCGATTGTCGGAGCGTTTCTTATCGCGCTCTTCGCGCTCGACACGATCATTGCGCTCGGCACCGCGCTCGACGGGAGCGTGACGATCATGTTGGCGCTCGGAATGAGCCGAAGGACGCTGACGATCGCCGCGTGACTCCGACCGTTGCTCCCTCTGATCGCGTTGATCGCGTTGATCCGATCTTTGCTCGCGCTGCTCAAAGCGTTGAGACGGGCGCTGATCCGATCTCTGATCGCGTTGATCGAACCGTTGCGCCGGACGTTGATCCGATCTTTGCTCCGACCGTTGATCGCGTTGCTCGAAACGCTGAGACGGACGCTGATCCGACCGTTGCACTCTGCCGCGTTGATCCGATCTTTGCTCCAATCTCTGATTGGATCGTTGATCGGAACGTTGAGGCGGGCGCGGCTCGGGACGCGACTCGGGACGTTTCGGGGCGGGCGGAGCTTCGACGGGGCGTTGAGCGACCGTCGGTTGAGGCGGAGTCGTCGGTTGAGGCGGAGTCGGCGGTTGAGGAGCCGTCGGTTGAGGCGCGGGTGCAGGTTGTGCGGCGACAGATTGATCCGCCGGCTTCGGTCGACGCGCAAAATTCGTCTTGAGCATTTCATACGCCTCGCCATCGACCGCGCTGAAATGGTTGGCGACCTTGATCTTGTGCTTTTTGAGAAAATCGATGAGCACCTTGCTGTTCTGATTGAACTCCTTGGCGAGCTCAAAAATCCTATACTTGGGTTTAGACGTTTTTGACATTGCTCCACCCCTTCTGGAAATGCTGATCAAAAAATTTCCGATCCGCCCCGCGTGCTACGGAGCGATTATCTTTTCGAGTTCGTCATAGACGGCGTCGTCGACGGCGGTCTTGAGCGCCCGATTGAGCAGACGCTTCTTGCGCGCTTTGACGAGGCAATCCGCGTTGCGGCAGAGATAAGCGCCGCGTCCTTGCGCCTTGCCGTTGCGATCGACCGTTACTTCGCCCGAAGGTGTTTTCACGCATCTGATGAGCTCTGACTTGTTTTTGACCGTGCGACAACCGACGCACGATCTTTGCTTGATAAGTTTCTCAGTCATCGTCGTCGTCATCGAAGAAATTGAACGTTGTGGCGGGCTGCGACGGCTCATTCGTCGCAAGCGGCTGCTCAAAGCCCTGATCGAACGCCTGATCGGGGGTCTTCTTCTTTTTCTTCTTCTTCTTTTTCTTTTGAGGCGCTTCGCCCTCGACGGCGGGCGGTTGAGTCGCTTGACTTTCGACGTTGCCCTCGAGCGTTGCGTCTTCGACGGGCGGAGCGTCGGCTTTCTTCTTCTTCTGCTTCTGCTTCTTGAATTTGGTCAAAACAAAATCCTCGCCGAGCGGACTTTCGTCGGCCTGATCCTTCGACTTGATATCGATCCTCCAGCCGGTGAGCTTTGCGGCGAGCCGAGCGTTTTGCCCCTCCCGACCGATCGCCAACGAAAGTTGTTGATTGGGGACGACGACGCGCGCGACTTTTTCCCGCTCGTTGATCGCAATCGAGAGAACCTTTGCGGGCGCCAGCGCGTTCGACACGAAGAACACCGGATCGGGGCTCCACGCGATCACGTCGATCTTCTCGTTGCCGATCTCGTTGTTGATCGCTTGGACGCGAATGCCCTTATCGCCCAGGCAGGAGCCGACGGGGTCAATGTTCTCGTCATTGGACACGACGGAGATTTTCGAGCGCGTGCCGGCATCGCGCGCAACCGATTTGATCTCGATGATGCCCTCGGCGATCTCGGGAACTTCAATCTCGAAAAGCCGCTTGAGCAGACCGGGATGCGTGCGCGAAACGTAAATTTGCGGTCCCTTGGCGCCCTTTTTGACCTCGGCAATATACGCCTTGACATGGTCGCCGATATTATATGTTTCGTTCGGGAGCTGCTCGGCCGGCAGCAAAATCGCTTCGGACTTGCCGATGTCAATGATGACGTCACCGTGCTCGATGCGGACGACGTTGCCGGAGACGATGTCGTTTTCTTTGCCGCTGAACTCTTGAAACAAAATGCCGCGTTCGATTTCGCGCACGCGTTGGACGACGAACTGTTTTGCCGCCGTCGCCGCGATCCGACCGAAATTTTTCGGCGTCACCTCGAGACGAACGATGTCGCCGACCTCATAACGCGGGTCGAGCGCGTGTGCATCTATCGTCGAGATTTGCGTAATCTTATCCTCGACCTGCTCGACAACGGTTTTGAGCGCGTAGACGTGGTAGGCGCCGTTGTCGCGGTCGATGTTGACTTCAACGTTTTGCGCGGTATCGAAATTCTTTTTGTAAGCGACGACCAGCGCGGCCTCGATGGCGTCAAACAAATCCTGCTCGGAAATCTCGCGCTCGAAACACAGCGCCTTGATGGCGTCGAGGAACATCACATTTTGGTTGGACGCGGAACTTTTTCTCACAGGCAAAGCATTCACTCCTTAGAACTCAATGTGCAATCTGATTTGAGCAATCGATTTGAGGGGCAACGGCTCGCGCCCCTCGAGCTTGAGCGATTGGTCGTCGGCACCCTCGAGCACTCCGACGATCGATTTTTGTCCGTCGAGCGGAGCATAGAATTTGACCTCGACGGATTTTCCCTTCTCGCGAATGAAGTCGCGCGGTTTTTTGAGCACTCGATCAAGCCCGGGTGAAGACACTTCCAAAATGTACTGCTCGTCGATCACATCCGCCTTATCGAGCGCGGCTCCGAGCTTCTCACTGAACTCCTGACAGTCGTCGAGATCGACGCCGCCCTCCTTGTCGATGTACACGCGCAAAAACCAATCGCGCTCCTTGACGAACTCGACATCGACCAACTCGAGCGCGGGAAAATTTTTGATGATCTCGCCGGCAAGATTCTCGACGGCGGTCTCAATTCGATTTGCCATTCGAACACCTCCGATGCGATAAAATGAAAAAGCGGACTCGCGCCCACTTCCTTTCATACTCCAAAAAAAATTAATCGCTCCTTACAAACAAAATCGATAGTAACACACTTTTTTTTGGATTGCAACATTAAAATCGATCGGCTTGACAAAAATTTTTAAGTGTGATATGTTCTTCGCGCCGCGCGGCGAGGCGAAAAATCGGGCGCGAGTCCGAGCCGAAGTCGGCGAGCACACTGAGGGAAGGTGTATAGGTTTGTACGCGATAATCAAGACGGGCGGCAAACAGTATAAAGTCAGCGAGGGCGATTCGATTGTGATCGAGAAGCTCGACGTTGAGGAAGGCGCGACGGTCGACTTCGATGAGGTTTTGACTGTTGTCGACGGTGAGGACGTCAAGATTGGTCGTCCGACGATTGCGGGCGCCAAGGTCAGCGCGACGGTCGAGAAGAACGGCAAGGGTCCGAAGATCCACGTCTTCAAATACAAATCGAAGAAGAATTATCGTCGTCGTCAGGGGCATCGCCAGCCGTTCACTCGGGTGAAGATCGACAAGATCAGCGCGTGATGATTAAGGCGGAAATACATTCCAACGGCGACAAGATTGACGGCTTCGCGATCCTCGGTCACAGCGGCACGGCTCCGCGCGGACAGGACATATATTGCGCGGGAGTGTCATCGCTGTCGCAATCGGCGTATTTGGCGTTGGTGAAACATCTCAAGCGTCAAGTGCGATTCGAGCAGGCGTCGGGTGATTTCAAAGTGATACTCGACGACGAGCCGGACGAATTGACGGAGGCGGTGTTTCAAACGATGCTGCTTGGGCTGATCGAGATCGAAAAGTTGAGACCGGACGCCCTTCAGGTGAGCCGAGTCGGAGAAACAGTCAGAGGTGAGCAAAATGATTTTTGATCTTCAGTTGTTCGCGCACAAAAAAGGCGTGAGCTCCACGCGCAACGGGCGCGACAGTCATTCCAAACGCTTGGGCGTCAAGGCGCAGGCGAATACGGTCGTAACGGCGGGCTCGATAATCGTTCGCCAGCGCGGCACGCATTTTCATCCCGGTCACAACGTCGGCATCGGCAAGGACGACACTCTGTTTGCGAAGATCGCCGGCAAGGTGGCGTTCGAGCGCAAGGGCAAATACAATCGTCAAGTGAGCGTTTATCCCGTCGAAGCAGCAGCATAAATCTAACAACTAAGTTTTAAAACCGATCCGAGTCTCGGCGACTTGCGATCGGTTTTTTTTGGATTGAGGTGACCTGCAATCGACTCGACGGCATTAATTTTAAGGGCATCGTATTTGAGCCTGGCGGGCAATGTGTTTTTGACGGCGGGCAAATTCGTGGCGGGCGTGCTGGGCAATTCGATGGTGATGATCGCGGACGCTGTGCACTCGGCATCGGATGTGCTCTCGACGCTGGTGGTGATGTTGGCGGTAAAAATCTCCGGCAAGCCCGAGGACAACGATCACGAGTACGGGCATGAGCGATTCGAGAGCGTAGGCGCGATCACATTGGCGCTGATGTTGGCGGCGATCGGGCTGGGGATCGGATTCAACGGCGCGCAGACGTTGCTCGACGGCGAATACGAGTCGGCGCCGCTGCCGAGCGTGACGGCATTGATAGCGGCAGTGGTCTCGATCGCGATCAAGGAATGGATGTATCGATATGCACGGCGGGTCGGCGAGGAGTGCAAATCGGAGGCGCTGATCGCGGACGCGTGGCATCATCGTTCGGACGCAATGTCATCGGTCGGCAGTCTGATCGGCATCGGCTCCGCGCGGATGGGATTCGCGTTCATGGACGCGCTGGCGAGCGTGGTGATCAGCGTGTTCATTGTCAAGAGCGCGGCGGAGATATTTTTTGCGGCGGTCAACAAGCTGACGGATCGGGCGTGCGACGTCGATGTCGAATTGTCGATGCGGCGGACGATCGAGGGGATCGACGGCGTTCGACGGCTGGATTTGTTGAAGACGCGGCAGTTCGGCGCCGGCAGCTACGTCGATGTGGAGATCAGCGTGGACGGCGATTTGACATTGCGGGCGGCGCATGAGATCGCGGAGTCGGTGCACGAACGGATTGAGCGAGATTTTGAGGGCGTCAAGCACTGCACGGTGCACGTCAATCCGTTCGACGGTTGAGGGGTGAAAGATTTGCAGTTTATAGATCGAGTGAAGATCATAGTGAAGGCGGGCGACGGCGGCGACGGCAAGTCGTCCTTCCGTCGAGAGAAATTCGTGCCCAAGGGCGGTCCCAACGGCGGCGACGGCGGGCGCGGCGCGGACATCGTTTTCGAGGCGGATCGGAATCTGAACACGCTCTTAAATTTTCGATACAAGCGGATATTCAAGGGCGATCGCGGCGGGCATGGCGACGTGAAAAATCAAGTCGGTCGGAGCGCGGAGCCGTTGGTGATCAAGGTGCCGGCAGGGACTCTGATAAAGGATCAAGCGACGGGCGAAGTGCTTGCCGATCTGATATCGGAAGGACAGCGGGAGGTGATCGCGCGGGGCGGTCGAGGCGGGCGAGGCAATGCCCGCTTCAAAAGTTCGTCACGTCGAGCGCCGACATTTGCCGAATACGGCGAGCCCGGCGAGGCGCGCGATCTGTTATTGGAATTAAAATTGTTGGCGGACGTGGGGCTGATCGGTTATCCGAGCGTGGGAAAGTCGAGTTTGATCGCGGCGGTGAGCGACGCGCGCCCCGAGATCGCCGATTACCACTTCACGACGTTGACGCCGGTGCTGGGCGTGGTGCAGACGGATTATGAAAAGAGTTTTGTGATCGCCGACATCCCGGGGCTGATCGAGGGCGCGGCGGACGGCGTGGGACTCGGGCATGAATTTTTGCGGCATATCGAGCGGACGAGGCTGCTGCTTCACATCGTCGACGCTTCGGGGCTCGAGGGGCGCGATCCGATCGAGGACTATCACAAAATCAACGCGGAGCTCCGTCGATACAGCGAGACGCTGACGGAACGGACGCAACTGTTGATCGCAAACAAAATCGATCTGCCGACGGCGGCGGAGCATTTGCCGGCGCTGGAGCGGTTGGCGGAATCGGAAGGCATAAAATTTTTTGCGATATCGGCGGTGACGCACGAAGGACTCGACGAGCTGATGAAGTACGTTGGTCGGTGGCTGGAGGAGCATCCGGCGGAGATCGTTTCGACGGTCGGGAGCGTGACTGTGATCGATCTCGACGTGCGCGAGGACGACGATCCGATCGTGATCGAGCGCAACGACGCGGGAGATTTTATCGTCCGCAACAAGAATCTGGAGAAGATCGTGGCGATGACGAATTTCAACGACGACGAGGGCTTGCGTCGATTCCAATACATCTGGCGCATGAAGGGCGTCGATCGATCGCTGCGCGAGCGCGGCGTCAAGGAAGGCATGACAGTTCACATCGGGCTGATGGAGTTCGAGTGGCGCGAATAAAATTTAGGAGTGTTTAATATGATTGATTTGAAGCATGAAAATAGTCTGGGCGGTGGGCAGGCGCGTCTTACTGCGACGCCGACGATATGAGCAACTTCATTTTCGACCTCCAACTCTTCGAGACAAAGACGTTCGGCGATTACACGTTCGAGACCGATGACAGCGGTGCCTGATTGATCCAATCGGCGAAAGACCTGGAAAACCTTGCGGCGATTGTCACCGCCGATCTCGACACCGCCGATCTCACTTTCAAACTCACCGCCGACTCGATCTGAGCAGCGGATTGACCATCGGCGACGCGACTCATAAGTTCGACGGCACCTTCGACGGCGGCGGTTATATGGAACCGAAGGAACCGGAGAAGTCGTAACATCCACTATACGCAAGGTCGACTGCTCGAGCTATTTCACGGAGGGCGGCTTTATCGACGGCAACTCGATCACCTAGCGGGCGTCGACGCAAGATAGTCCCACCAAATTGTTCACTCTTGAAGGAATCGTTTCGGTCGAAGGCATTGAGATCAGCACCGGCATCATCAACAAAACAGCGAAAAGCATCATTACGTTGACGGAGGGCAATCTCGCCATGCCCGAAAACCCCGAGAACGTCGATGCAGCCGGCGTCAAGGTACTCGGGCTCAAAGAGATCGCAAAGGACGAGGGAAACGGCTACATTTTCGCCTTCAGCGAGGAGTTGACTACGCGCACGACTCCTACGGAAGGCGAGCCGTTCGAACTTAGCGCGGACAACAACGAGATCTCGATGAGCGGCGTCTACCACATTCCGAAGGATTTCAAGGGCACAATTACGCTCGATGGCGATTTATTGAACGTCAAGCTCATCGGCGACAGCGATGCGACCTTGGAGGACGTGACCATCGATGCGCGCAACGCCCCCAATCTCCTCTTAACCGTTCAAAATGTCAACCTCACATCGGAGAATACAGCCCCGCTGATCAGCTTCGGCAAGGGCAAAAACAGGCTTGTCATCAGCGAATCGAACTCCTTCCGCAAAACCGGAACGTCGGCGAAAGACAAGGCTGTTATACATTGCGACGGCGAGTACTTTACAATCCTCGGCGACGGGACATTGACGGCGTCGTCTTCAAACGCCAATGCGGGCAGCGCGATCATCGGCGGCAACCAATCCGAAGAGCTTGAATGCAATATTCTCATCGGTCGCAGCGTCAAGGTTGACATCACCAACGCCGGCTTGGGTTCGTGCATCGACGTCGGCACCGGCACCAGGGCGACCATCGGTGACATCCGGATTAGCGGCACCGCGCAGATCACCGCCAAGGACGCCGACGGCAATGCCATCAGCAATCCGCTCGATGCAAGCTCCTCCGGTGCTTCGATCGGCAACGTGATGATCGGTTCGGAGGCATCCGTCAACGGCACAAACGGCGACGTGACGATTGAAGACATAAACTCTGCGGATCCTCCGACCAATCCCTTGGCGCTCGATTGTGAGCTCGTAACCGAAAATACAGTCACAAAGGCGAAATTCTCCAAGCTGTTCAACACCCCGGGCTACGGCACGGATAGCGCATTCGCGCAAGAAGTCAAATACTACGGTAGAGATTATGGTGTGTGGTTTACGGTCAATAATATTACTGCGGGGCAAGAGATTGTCGACAATCCTTCTTCCGAAAACGGCGCTACATTGATCGGCGACCCCACCAATATTACCTTTACTCGCAACAGAGGGGCGTCTCTCGAGTCGCCGTACGGTTTCAGATTTATCATCAACGGCGATCTCTACACTCCGATCGAAACCTACATAGGGCAAGACAGCGGTTTGATCTTGAGTTACAACGCATCGCATGAATCGCAAACGCTCACATTTCCGGAGAACGAAGAAAAAAACTTCCGCGTGCTCGGAGCCGGTAGCGGCACCTATAGCGATTACAAGATAACGGCGAAAGACAGCAACGCAAGAGTGGTTGCGGATACGAACACCTATTTGACTCTGACGCAGGGCACCGTTTCGGTTGATATTAAATATGGCGTTTCGTCTCTCTATGTCAATGGCGGCACGTTTGAGCACAACGGATTCAGATACTCCTACTTGGGCGGTTCTGCGTCGGACGGCATGACTTTCATGTACGAATACATCTACTATCTGGAGACGGGCGAAAGTTTTAAGGAAGAAAACATTACCACCGGCAAACAGATCACTTACACGATGACGGCGATTGGTTTGACGAAAGTTGAGGACAACGTCAAATTGCTCGCGAACGGTACGAGCTCCAAAAAAGGGTTTAAAGTGAGAGAGCTGAGTTGGCGGAATCTCCTCGAGCCGGTTGACGATGTTCTCGGTTTGAGCGCCGTGAATGATGGCAATTATGTCGTCGTCGACAACATCGAAAATATAACTGCAAACCTCGGCAGCATAAGCAAAGCAACTGCCGAAGGCAACACCTCTTACACCGTCAATTACGCGGGCAATATCCAATTGTCGTCCGGCACCTTCACCGTCAACACCAAATCCTTCACCGGCACAACCGATTTGACGATCACGACCGACGCGAACGGCAAGGAAGCAAAATTGGTCGAAGGCACCGTCACGGTCAGCGGCGGCTCCGTCACGACGCAGAGCAGCGGCACATTGACGGCGGCAAGCGGCACGAGCGTTACGGTGGCGGCATCGAACGGCGCGCTCACGTCCATCAGCGACATCGGCACGGGCGAATCCTTCACCTATGACAACGTCACGTACAGGATGACGGCGCTCGGCTTGACGAAGATCGACGGCACAAAAACTTTGCTTGCCGAGTCGATCACCAGCGATGTCACGGTAAGTGCTTTGACATCGACGACATGGAAGACGCTGATCACTGCCGTCAACGGTGGCACGCTCGATTTGAGTTCGGCGGCGACGGGCGATTACATAATCGTCGACAACACTTCCTCACCGACGGAGAAGAAGGGCACCGCGACGATCGCCGCCAACAATTCTTACACCGTCAATTATGTGGGCAGTGTCAAGGTCAACGGCACCGTTAACGTCAACGGCTCGTCCTTTGACGGCACAGGCGATTTGACGCTTGCGACCAATGCGAACGGCTCGACAGCAAAATTGGTCGAAGGCACCGTCACGGTCAGCGACGGCTCCGTCGAGGCATCGGTCGGCGGCACGTTGACGGCGGCAAGCGGCACTACGATCACGGCGACGGCAGAGGGCGGCTCGTTTAAAACGGTCAGCGGCATCGATAGCGACGGCGAGTCGTTCACCGTCGGCGGCAGCACCTACAAATATTTCTCGAACATCGGTCGACTGGCTGTGGTCGGCAGCGACGGTAAGATCGGCGGGCTCATTCCGACAAGTAATTTCTCGGGCGGCACATTCAATCTCAACACCGCCACCGAAAATATCATCACCACGACCGATCTGTCGTCCACGGCGGATGGCAATTACGTTATGCTCGACAGCGCAACCGCTCCGACGAAGGCGTCCGAGGTTACGATCAACGGCTCCACCTACACCGTCAAATATGACGGCAATATCACAGTCAAGTCTGGCACCGTCACCGTCAACACCAAGACTTTCAACGGTTCGGGCAAGTTGACGCTTACGACCAATGCGAACGGCAACGATGCAAAATTGTACGCAGGCACCGTCACGATTGGCGCAAACGGCTCTGTCGTTACGAATGACGGCAAAACTTTGACGGCGGGCAACAACACTTCGCTCACGGCGATGGCATCGAACGGCGCGCTCACGTCGATCAGCGGCATCGGCACGGGCGAATCCTTCACCTATGACAACGTCACGTACAAGATGACGGCGCTCGGCTTGTCGAAGATCGACGGCACAAAAACTTTGCTTGCCGAGTCGATCACCGGCGACGTCACGATAAGCGATCTGTCTTCGGCGACATGGAAGACGCTGATCTCTTACGACTCCAACGGCGTTGTCACTTTTGACGGCACGGCGGGCGATTACATAATCGTCGACAACACTTCCTCACCGACGGAGAAGAAGGGCACCGCGACGATCGCCGCCAACAAATCTTACACCGTCAAGTACGCGGGCAATATCAAGGTCAGCGGCATCGTCAACGTCAACGCCAAGCCCTTCAACGGTTCGGGTGATTTTACGCTTGCGACCGACGCGGAGGGCAAGGAAGCAAAACTGTATGCGGGCACGGTCAATGTGGCGGCGAATGAGACGCTCGAGGCGTCCAATGACAACTTGACGGCGACCGCCGCAATGACGGCGACGGCTAGTGCCGGTTATATCGACTCGATCGGCGGGCTGGCGAGCGGCGAAGCCTTCAGCTACAACGATACCCAATACACCGTGACGGCATTCGGCTTGACGAGGTTCGAAAACGGCATAACGTCGATTGCCGACGCGCTCAAGCCCGACGAATCTGCCACCGATTGGAGCGTCGCGACCAAAGATTTAGGGCGTGCAAAGTGGTCGGTGATGATCGCTCCCGACAAGGAAGGCACGCTCGATCTTAAATCGGCGGCGGGCAAATGTATCATCGTCGATGACGTGACGGCTCCGAAGAATAAATACGCGACGTTGCAAATCGGCAACGGCACTTGCACCTTCAGCGATCCGAGCGACGAGACGGCGACTGCGGTCAAGTCGATTGCGCTGCCTGCGACGGCGACGGCTGTGACGGTTCCGTTCGCGACCGATGTCAACATCACTCCGACGACCGATAAGACGACGTACACGATCAACGGCGTCGAGTACTCGTCCTCAACGGATGCATTGACGTTCAAAACGACGTTCGAAGGACAAACGGATCCTACGCTCGGCTCGACGCTTTATGCCGGTACGGTCAACGTCAATGCGGGCGGCACGCTCACGGCAACGAGCGACACTCTGAAGGCGGGCGACACCACCGCGCTTACGGCAACGGCGGTCGACGGTAAATTCTCTAAGGTCGGCGGCATCGATACCAATGGCGAATCGTTCACCGTCGGCACCGGCGACAATGCCAAGACTTACAAGTATTTCGGCGCGGACATCGGGTTGGCGCAGATGAACGGCAACAATATTTCGGGGTTGGCGACGAGCGGATTTGAAAATGCCGTCTTGACCATCGACGATCTGAAGCTCGGCAATCTCATTGCGCCTGCCGGCGATGTGCTCACGCTGCCGACGGATAAGGGCGATTACGCGATCGTCGACAGCACGAGCAATCTGACGAAAAAACTCGGCGCGTTGACGGTCGGCGACAGCAGCACCTACACGGTCGATTACACCGGCAAAGTCAAAGTGACGGGCGCGGCGACGGTCAATAATGCAGTCTTCAACGGCACGGGCGAATTGCCGCTTGATGTGTCGAAGGACGGCGCGACGCTCGACAGCGGCACGGTCACGGTCGATGCGAACGGCTCTGTCAAGGCGACGGGCAGCGACGAGTTGAAGGCGGTCACCGGCGACATTACCGTTACGGCGTCTGGCGGCAAGCTGACGTCTGTCGGCGGGCTCGACGACAACGATTCTTTCACCATCGGCACCGCAACTTACACGGCGACGGCGCTCGGCTTGTTGAAAACCGACGGCTCCGACACTTCTCTCGTCGAGATCAAAGAAAAGAGCGTTGCCTTGGACGGCAGTTGGAAGAATGTTGTCGCGCCCGGCACCGACGGCGTACTCGATTTGACGTCGAAGGCGGGCAATTACACCGTGCTCGACAGTTTGACGGCGCCGACGAATGAACTCGGCACGGCGACGATCAACAACGGCGCTTACACGGTCGATTACACCGGCAAGGTCAAAGTGAATGGCACGGTCACGGTCAATAATGCGACTTTCAACGGGACGGGCGATTTGACGCTCGACACCGCGAAGGATAGTGCGACGCTCTACGCCGGCACGATCACGGTCGATGCGACGGGCGGCGATGTCGAGCTCGGGTCGACCAACGACAGTCTGAAGGTCAGCAGCGGCAGTAATGTGTCGTTAACGGCGACCGATGGCTACTTCACGCGAATTGAAGGGCTGGGCGCGGGCGAATCTTTGACGATAAACGAGACCGTCTATAAGATGACGGGGCTCGGGCTGATGAGGACGGTCGACGGCACGACGCAAATTGCCGAGTCGCTCACGAACGAGGGCTTTGCGTTGGCGGCGCTGACTTCGACGACATGGACGACGGTGTTTGCGGTCGATAATAAGACGCTCGACTTGACGAATGCAACGACGGCGGGCGAGTATCTTGTGGTCGACAACAGCTCGAATCCGACGAACAAATACGCAAAACTGTCGATAGCGGGCGGCACGACGTTTACGTTAAGCGAGGCAGTCGATGCGGCGGCGACGAGCATCACGTCGATCAAGATGCCTGCGACGGCGACGACTGTGACGGTTCCGTTTGCGACGAGCGTGGAGATCAAGCCGGCGGCGGGGACAACCTACGAAGTCAACGGCGTGAAGTACACGGCGGCGGATGCCAATCCGTTGACGATCAAAGCGACGAAGGACAGCGCGACGCTCGACAGCGGCACGGTCAACGTTTCGAGCGGCGGAAAGATCACGGCGACGAGTGATGAATTGACTTCGGGCGCAGGCGCGATCACGGTGACGGCGTCGGGCGGCAAGCTGACGACGGTCGGCGGGCTCGACGCGGGCGATGGTTTCACTTACGGCAACAAGAGTTACGAGTACGTCAAGGATGTCGGGCTGACGGTGAGCGAGAACGGCAAGTACACCGTTTACACGGCGGTCACAGACGGCGCGTTCGACTTGAGCGCTCTGACGGCGACGACCGATGCCATCACGCTCGAGGGCGTTAAGATGCTCGACGGCGCGACACGCACCGATAAAGTCATGACCTTGTCGGCGGCGAATCTCGACGGCAAGACGGTGACGCTCGGCGGCGACAACAATTACACCTTGGCGTTGGCGACGGATGTTGTGACGCCGATCGAGACGGCGGAGCATTTCACCAATGTCAACGTCAACGGCGAGACCACCTATCAATCGGTCTCCAACACGGCGGGCTATGCGCTCTCGACCGACAAAAAGACAATCAACTACACGGCGGCGGTTGCGCCGACGGATCTGTTCACGTTGACGGGCGTGCAGTCTACGACGGACATTGTGGTTGTTGTGGACGGCGACAACAGCACCGTCACGTTGACGGCGTCGAATCTCAACAAGCGCGATGTAACCATCACCGGCGACGATTACAAGTTGGTGCTGGCGGACGGCATTACGGCTCCCGTTGAGACGGCGGCCGCCTTCACCGATATCTCCGACGGTAGCACGACCTATCAATCGTCGTCGAAAACCGAAGGCTATGAGCTGTCGAGCGACAGTAAAACGCTCAAGTACACGGCGGCAGTCGACGCGCGCGATCTGTTCACGCTGAGCGGCGTCAAGTCGACCGATAAGATTACGGTTGGCGAAGACGGCACGGTCACCATCGACTCCACCGCGCTTGACGGCAAAGACATTACCATCGAAGGCGAAGGATATAAGTTGGCGCTGGCGACGGGGATCGATGCTCCCGTTGAGACGGCAGCTGCCTTCACGGCGATCTCCGCCGGTAGCACGACCTATCAATCGGCGTCGAAAACGGCGGGCTATGAGCTGTCGAGCAACAGTAAAGCGATCAACTACACGGCGGCGGTTGCGCCGACGGATCTGTTCACGCTGACGGGAGTTGCCTCGACCGATAAGATTACGGTCGGCGAAGACGGCACGGTCACGATCGACTCCACCGCGCTTGACGGCAAAGACATTACCATCGAGGGCAAGGGCTACACGTTGGCGCTTGCGACGGGGATCAATGCTCCGACCGAAACGGCTGCCGCCTTCACCGCGATCACCAACGGTAGCACGACCTATCAATCGGCGTCGAAAACGGCGGGCTATGAGTTGGTCGACGGCGCGATCAAGTACACGGCAGCTTCGGCGGCGACCGATCTGTTCACTCTGTCGGGAGTCAAATCTACGACGGGCATAACGGTCAGCGACAGCGGCGTGGTCACGATCAACGAGGCGAACCTCAACGCGTCGAACATCACCATCAGC
>CAMKFB010000039.1 GCA_946411735.1 uncultured Selenomonadales bacterium | reverse complement strand
GATCCAATGGTCGGGGCGCGCAATCCGAATGTAATTTCTCATCGCCGACTCCTTTACTCAAATTCCCTGCAGTATATCTTTTCGGCGCGGGGATTGTCAATAAGCGGTTGATATCGGCGGTCGATATTGCTACAATGCTTGCAACGAAAAATTTTTTGCGGTGATGACTGATGAGTGTACGAAGAATTTTTGTAGAGAAAAACGAAGGCTTTGACGTGCCGGCGCGGCAGCTGCTCGACGACTTACGCGAGACATTCGATGTGAGCGGGCTGCGACTGTTTCAAAGGTATGATGTCGAGGGGCTCGACGATGCGGAGTTCGATGCAGTCAAAGAAATAGTGTTCGGCGAGCCGAATGTGGATCGCTTGACGACGGAGCTGCCGACGATGCCCAACAAAAAAATCATTGCGATCGAATATCTCCCGGGGCAATTCGATCAGCGCGCCGACTCCGCCGCTCAATGTTGCCAATTGATCACCGGTCGGGAGCGTCCGACGGTGCGCTCCGCGCGGATTGTTGCGCTCGATTGCGACGAGGGCGATCTCGATCGGATCAAGCATTATCTGATCAATGCGATCGAAAGTCGTGAGGCGTCGTCAGAGATGCCCTTGACGCTCGAGATGAAGTCGGAGGAGCCGGCGGATGTCGAGATTCTGTCGGATTTCAATCGCTTGGACGGCGACGGGCTGAAAAATTTTTTGAAGGCGCAAGGTTTTGCGATGTCCTTTGACGATCTCGAGTTCTGTCAGAAATATTTTCGAGATGAGGAGCGACGTGCGCCGACGATCACCGAGCTGCGCGTGATTGATACATATTGGAGCGATCACTGCCGTCACACGACGTTCAACACGGCGATTGATGAGATCACGTTCGAGGCGGACGAGAATTTTGATCAGTATTATTTGCCGCCGATAATGAACGCGTATAAGGCGTATCTCAGCGACCGGCAGAAGGTGTACGGCGCGCGCAAGCGCGATGTGACGCTGATGGATATCGGGACGATTGCGGCGAAGGCGCTCAAGTATGACGGGCAGTTACGCGATCTCGACGATTCGGAGGAGATCAACGCATGCTCGATCGTGGTGCGCGCGGATGTGGACGGGCGGCTCGAGGATTGGCTGGTGATGTTCAAAAACGAGACGCACAATCACCCGACGGAGATTGAGCCATTCGGCGGGGCGGCGACGTGCCTGGGCGGAGCGATACGCGATCCGCTGTCGGGGCGGTCGTATGTGTATCAGGCGATGAGGATCACCGGCGCGGCGGATCCGCGACAGCCGTTGAGTGAAACGCTCAAGGGCAAACTGCCTCAACGAAAGATCACGCGCGGGGCGGCGCAGGGCTTCAGCTCGTACGGCAATCAGATCGGGCTGGCGACGGGTCTGGTGCGCGAGTTTTACCACGAAGGGTATAAAGCCAAGCGCATGGAAATCGGAGCGGTGATCGCGGCGGCGCCGAAGTCGAACGTGATCCGCCAACGACCGAAGGCGGGCGATGTGGTCTTGCTGGTCGGCGGACGGACGGGACGCGACGGAATCGGCGGCGCGACGGGCTCATCGAAGGAGCATACGCTTGACAGTCTTTCGACGTGCGGAGCGGAGGTGCAGAAAGGCAATCCTCCGACGGAGCGCAAGATACAAAGGCTGTTTCGCAATCCCGAGGCGGCGCGGCTGATCAAGCGGTGCAACGATTTCGGGGCGGGCGGAGTGTCTGTGGCGATCGGCGAGCTTGCCGACGGGCTTGACATCGATCTCGACGCGGTTCGGAAGAAGTATGACGGGCTTGACGGCACGGAGCTGGCGATCAGTGAAAGTCAGGAGCGCATGGCGGTCGTGGTCGAGCGGGATGACGTCGAGACTTTTATAAAACTTGCCGACGCGGAAAATCTCGAGGCGTATCAGACGGCGACGGTGACGGATACGGGGCGGCTGATAATGCGTTGGCGCGGCAAGACGATCGTTGATATCAGCCGAAAATTTTTCGACACAAACGGCGTCAAACAACACGTCAAGGCGTTCATCAGGGCGCCGAGGCATTTTCGACCGTTGCGCTCGACGAACAACGTCAAGCAGGAGTGGCTGGATAATTTATCCGATCTCAACGTGTGCAGTCAGAAGGGGCTGGTCGAGCGATTTGACTCGACAATCGGAGCGGCGACGGTGCTGATGCCGTTCGGCGGGCGCTATCAATTGACGCCGGCGGAGGGCATGGCGGCGAAACTGCCGGTCGACGGTCGAACGAACACGGCGACGGCGATGACGTGCGGCTTCCATCCGAACATTTCCGAGTGGAGCCCGTTCCATGGGGCGGTCGACGCGGTGGTATTTTCTTTGGCGAAATTGACGGCGATGGGCGCGGATTTTCGGCGCGCGTATTTGACCTTCCAAGAGTACTTTGAAAAACTCGGCGACGATCCCGAAAAGTGGGGTCGACCGTTGACGGCGTTGTTGGGAGCGTTCAGCGCGCAAAAGGGCTTCGGCGTGGCAGCGATCGGCGGGAAGGATTCGATGAGCGGCTCATTCGAGCAGTTGAGCGTGCCGCCGACGTTGGTCTCGTTCGCGGTGGCGCCGTGCGAAGCGGATGCGCTCATCTCGCCGGAGTTCAAAGGCGCCTGCCACAAAGTTTATTTGGTGCCGGCTCCGCGCGACAAGTTCGGGCTGCCGCGCTACGACGAGCAGAAGAAGATGTTCGTCACCGTGCACGAATTGATCCGCTCGAAAAAAATCATCTCGGCGATGAGCTCCGACGCGGGCGGCGTTGCGGGCGCGGTTTCAATAATGTCGCTCGGCAACCGCATCGGCTTCAAATTCGATACCGGCGCCTGGTCGCTCGACGCCATGTTTGACAGTCGCGCCGGCACGATGGTGGTCGAGGCGGCGGACGGCGTTGATCTTTCGGACGTCGAGAATTTTATCGAGCTTGGCGAAACCATCAGCGATCCGCTTGTCATCTTCGGGCGTTTCGCGATCACGTTGGGCGAACTCAAGCGCGCCTATACCACGCCCTTGGAAAAAATCTTCCCGACGAAAATTAAATCCGTCGAGACGAACAAAAAAATCTCCGTCGAGAATAAAATTTTCAACGGGCGCCGTCGAACCGATAAGATTGAGCCCAAAATCCTGATTCCCGTCTTCCCCGGGACGAATTGCGAATACGACAGCGCTCGAGTGTGGAAAAAAGCGGGCGGCAAGCCCGAGATCATCGTCGTGCGCAATCTTACGCCGACGGCGGTCGAGGAGAGCGTCAACGCTTTGGTCGAGGGCGTCAAGCGCGCGCAGATTATTATGTTGCCGGGCGGCTTCAGCGGCGGCGACGAGCCCGACGGCTCGGGCAAATTTATCGCGGCGATGTTCCGCAATCCGCGCTTGAGCGAAGAAGTGATGCGCCTGTTGAGGGAGCGCGACGGGCTGATCCTCGGCATCTGCAACGGCTTCCAAGCGCTGATCAAACTCGGGCTGCTTCCTTACGGCGAAATTCGTCCGCTCCGCGCGGAGGATCCGACGCTGACTCACAACTCGCTCGGTCGACACGTCTCGTGCATGGTGCGGACGCGGATCGCTTCAAACGGTTCGCCGTGGCTGATGAATTGCGCGGTCGGCGACATTCACACGGTTGCAGTTTCTCACGGTGAAGGGCGCTTCGTTGCGAATGATGATTGGCTGGCGCGGTTGGCGACGAACGGTCAGATTGCGACGCAGTACGTTGATACTCACGACGAGCCGACTTCGGAGCTGCCGTTCAATCCCAACGGCTCGGTTGCGGCGATCGAGGGGATCACTTCGCCCGACGGTCGTGTGTTCGGCAAGATGGCGCATTCGGAGCGCATCGACGACGATCTCTATCGAAACATCGACGGCAATAAGTTCCAGCCGATTTTCGAGGCGGGCGTCAAGTATTTTGATTGACAGGAGTTGATTGTCATAGAGTTCAAGGCACTCGAGAAGGCGGATAAGCCGACCTTTGACAAGTATTTTCGAGCGCGGCGCTACGAAAACGCGCATTTCAATTTTACCAACCTGTATATGTGGCGCAAGCCGTATAAAACGCGTTGGACGGAGCTCGACGGCGTGATTTACATGGTTGCCGATTGGCATGACGGGACGTTTGCGCTTCAGCCCTTCGGTTCGGATGACAAGATGCAGTCGGCGATCAAGACGCTGCTCGATTGGTTTGACGCCAACGGTTTGGAGTTTTCGATCGGCGGCGTCGAGCAATTCTTTGTCGACGAGCTCAATCGATATCCCGACGCGGAGTTCGAGGTCGAGCGGATTGATTATAATTTCGACTACGTGTATCTTGCCGACGACTTGATCAATTTGGCGGGGCGCAAGTTTCACTCGAAAAAAAATCATCTCAACGCGTTTCGCAAGAGTTATCCGTTCGCGGAGTATGTGTCGATCACGCGCGAGATCATTCCTCAGTGCCGCGCGGAGCTGGAGAATTGGTACGCGCTCCGCAGTCCGGAGCTGCCTGATGATCCGTTCCTTGACGACGAGCACAATGCGATCATAGAGGTGCTCGACAACTTTGATGACTTCGCGCTCAAGGGCGGGGCGATTCGGCTCAACGATCGAATCATTGCGTTCACGTTCGGCGAGCAGTTGAATGAGGACACGGCGGTGATCCATGTCGAGAAGGCGGATCCCGAGATCCGCGGGGCATATGCGGCGATCAATCAGGCGTTTGCGGCGGACGCTTGGTCGAAGATGATGTACATCAACCGCGAGGAGGACATGGGGCTGCCGAATCTCCGAAAAGCGAAGGAGTCTTACAAGCCGGTGAAGCTGATTGACAAGTTCAGCGCGCGGCTCAAAAAATAATTTTCTCCCGACAGGGGTGATCGAATTGACGGAGACGAAATCCTATCGCGAGCATCAAAACGTCCTCCACGAGACCTACGCCGCCATCGGCAAAAAAACCGAGTTGCTCCTCACGACGGGGCAATTATTGATGGAGAACGGCGCTGATACCCGCCGCATCGTCCGCGATATGACGCGCGTTGCCGCCTACATGGGCATCGACGAGAAGCAGTTCAATCTCCACATTATGTACACGACCCTGATGCTCAACATCAGCGACGAGACCCACTCCTATACCAACTTCCGAAAATGTCTCAAACATGCCGTCGATATGCGGATCATCTCGGCGATCAGCAAACTGACGTGGCGCGCGCTCCGCGACCACTACACGCTCGAGGAGTACGAGGACAATCTCAAGACGATCGCCTCCAAGCCGCGCTATTACTCCGAGCCTCAAGTGCTCTTCGCGACGGGCATTGCCTGCGGCTGTTTCTGCGGGCTGTTCGGCTGCGACGTCAACGCATTTTTCTACACCGCACTCTGCGCGATCTTCGGCAAGGCGGTGCAGATTTATTGCCATAAGGCGGGCGTCAACGCCTACATGACGACGGCGCTGGCGGCGTTGGCGGCGACCTCGGCGGCGTTCTTCGCGCATTATCTTCCGACGACCACGCCGTGGCATCCGATCATCGCCGCGGCATTATTCCTCGTCCCGGGCATCCCGCTCATCAATTCGATCAGCGATCTCATCAACAATTATCTGATCAGCGGCGCCGCGCGGTTCATTCACACGTCGCTGATCATCGGCGGGATGACGTTCGGGATCGTGTTGGCGATCGAGGCGGTCAGCGTCGACGCGTTCACGCAACTGCACATGGTGCCGGAGAATGATTACGCGCGATTTATTTTCTGCGCGGCTTTCGGCGCGGCGGGTTTTTCGGTGCTGTTCAATCTGCCGCCGCGATTGTTATTCGGCGCGGGCATGGGCGGGGTGATAGCGGTTTGCACGCGAAACTTCTGCGTGTTCACATTAGGGTGGTCGTCGGTGGCGGGGACGTTCATCGGCGCGACGCTGGTGGGCGTGATCGGCATCTACGCGATTCATTGGCTCCATGCGCCGACGCAAGTTTTGACGGTGCCGTCGGTGATCCCGTTGATCCCGGGCGTGCTTATCTATCGAATGTTATTCGCCATCATCAACATCCGAACCATCTCGACCGAGCAGTTGATATCGGCGATCCAAGCGGGAGTTGACGCGGCGCTGATTATCTTGGCGATAGCGATCGGCGTGTCGATGCCGATGATTTTTGCCAGCCGAAGGTTCGATCGACAAAAGAAGGAAGAACAGGAGCGGCTGTTGAAGGAATCATACGAATCAGAGGAATGAATTTTGAGGAGGCTGACAGTATGAAATTGACAATCGGAAGCGACCACGGCGCGGTGGAGCTCAAGGAGACGGTCAAGGCGGTGCTCGCCGAATATCCCGACATCGAGGTGAACGACGTGGGCACGTTCGGCACAACCTCCGTCGATTATCCCGATATTGCCGAAAAGGTTTGCGCCGAGATCACGAGCGGTCGGTCGGAGTGGGGGATAGTGTTGTGCGGGACGGGGATCGGCATTTCGATTGCCGCCAACAAGATCAAGGGCATTCGCTGTGCGCTGTGCAATGACGTTTTCTCCGCCAAGAAGTCCCGTGAGCACAACAATGCCAATGTGCTGGCGATGGGCGGACGGGTGCTCGGTTTCGGACCGGCGGAGGAGATCGTCCGCGCGTGGATCGAGACGCCCTTTTCAAATGACGAGCGCCACAACCGTCGGATCGGCAAGATCACCGCGCTCGAGAACAGGTGATCGGCATGAAAAAATTTTTGGCGGCGTTGATAGCAGTGCTTGCGTTGGTGTCGAGTGTCGAGGCGGGGCAATTGGAGGAAATCTCGGAGCGCGGCACAATCCGAATCGGAACGACGGGCGATTATCGACCGATGTCATATCTCAACCCGTCGACGGGCGAATACGAGGGTATTGACGCGGAGCTGTCGAAGTTGATAGCGGAGTCGCTCGGCGTGCGGATTGAGTACGTGCCGACGACGTGGCCGACTCTGACGGCAGACACACTCGCGGGCAAATTCGACATAGCGCTGTGCGGGATATCGAGGAATTACGCGCGGGCGAAATCGATGGCGATGTCGGACGGCTACGGCGTGGGGCTGTTCGGCAAGACGATCCTCTGTCGAAAAAAGGACGCAAAAAAATTTCGGACGCTCGCCGATATCGATCGACAAGACGTCCGAGTGATGATCAATCCGGGCGGCACGAACGAAAAGTTTGCGCGCGCCAACCTGAAACATGCTCAACTGATAGTGTTCGAGAAGAATGCGGAGATACCGTCGCAAGTGTCATCGGGCAAAGCCGACATCATGATCACCGAGACGGTCGAGGCGCTTCAATACATCCGCGCGGATAAAAATTTGGCGGCGCCGCTGATCGACGCGCCGTTCACTCGACATTCGTGCGGGATTTTGATGCGCAAGGGCGATCAGGAGTTCCTCAACTACATCAACTTCGTGCTGGCGGAACTGCGAATGGACGGAACGCTTGATCGCCTGGAGGATAAATATCTTAAGCCGTAATCAGCGCTCAAATTCGATGTGATCAAAAAGCTCGAGCGGGCGATCGATGATCAGTTGAGCGCCACTCTCGACCAATTCACTGCGCGGTCGAAACCCCCACGTCACACCAATCGGCAGAAAGCCCGCGTTGATCGCCGTCTGCATGTCGACCGAAGTGTCGCCGAAATACGCCACTGCCGACGGCTCCACTCCGAACTCCGACGCGATCTTGAGCGCCTTGGTCGGATCGGGCTTGCGCGGCAGCTCCGCTCGATCGCCGATCACCGCATCGAATATCCCCGCCGGAAACATTTTTTCCGCAATCTCCCGCACACAAAAATCCTGCTTATTGCTGATGCAGCCGAGCGGGATATTTTTTTTCTTCAATCGCTCCAACAACTCAAGAATGCCGTCATAAGGCTTGGTCTTGATCGTCAGACGCCGTTGATAGCAGCCGTCGTAATACTCGAGCGCTTCATCGACGAACTTTTTATCCGCCGACCGAGCCGCGCCCACGCTCCGCTCAATCAGCTTGCGAGCGCCGTTGCCGACGAAGTAGCGATACTCCTCGAGCGTGTGATGCTCCAAACCGTAATGCGTGAGCGTCTCGTTGACGGCGTCGGCAATGTCCTCGAGAGAATTGACTAACGTGCCGTCCATATCGAAAATCGCCGCACGGTATTTCATCGTCGATCCTCCTCAAATGCACTCGATCTCTTTTATCGCCCCGAATTTCATCAGAGTACTCGCCGCCGTCGGATCGCCCTCAAGGATCATCGTCCGCACCGTCGACAGATCGCTCTCGTCGATAAAAATTTTCTCCGCATCGCGCTCCTCACGAATTTTTTTCCAGAGCGCGCGCCGCGCCGTCGTCATATCGCGATAGACGATGCGGTTGTAGAAAATATTCATCGACGCCTCCGATTTATTCTCGTCGCAGTTGAAAAACACAAACGCCTTCTTGGGAACAGTCGGCATAAGAACAAACTCCCTTTCAAAAAAAGTACGCTGATTATACATTGCCGCCGCCCGTTCAGTCAAATTTTGATTGACTCAACGCGCCTCGATAAATAAAATTGATACAAAAATTATGGAGCGTGAGGGCATGTTATTGGTCATCGACATTGGAAACAGCAACATCGTAATGGGCACGTATCGCGGCAAGACGCTCGACAAGCACTGGCGCATCTCGACCGATCGACAGAAGACCGGCGACGAGTACGGCATGCTCATCAACGACCTGTTTCGATATCAGGACGTGTCGATCGGCGACATCAAAGACATCATCATCTCGACGGTGGTGCCGCCGCTGATCGTGCCGTTCGCAAAGATGTGCGAGCGCTATTTCAAAGTCAAGCCGCTGATCGTCGGACCGGGGATCAAAACGGGCATCAAGATCAATTACGAAAACCCTCGAGCGATCGGCGCGGATCGGATCGTCAACGTAGTCGGAGCCTACGAGCAATACGGCGGACCGTTGATCGTGGTCGACATCGGCACGGCGACGACGTTTGATGTGGTGGCGCCGAACGGCGATTTCATGGGTGGAGTGATCGCCCCGGGGATCATGGCGAGTGCGGACGCACTTTTCAATGCGACGGCGAAGTTGCCGAGGATCGAGCTGATCCCGCCGAAAAAAATAATCTGCCACAACACCGTCCAAGGCATGCAGGCAGGGATCATTTACGGTTACGTCGGACAGATCGATACGATCGTCGGCAAGATCAAAGAGGAGTTCGGAGCGGGCGCGGAAAAAATCAAAGTGATCGCGACGGGCGGGCTGGCGAAGATGATCTTCAAAGAGTCGAAGACGATCGACAAAATCGATCACTTCCTGACATTGACGGGACTTCGCGTGTTGTTCGAGCGCAACCAATAGAATTTTACAGGTATCGCCAACAGATGTAGGCGGTTGAAATTATTATCGACAGGATCATCAGCGGGAAGGCGATCTTCATGAAATCCATGAAGGCAAGCGCCTTATTTTTTTGCGTCGCAATCGACGCCACCACCACATTCGCCGAGGCGCCCACCAATGTCCCGTTGCCGCCCAGGCAAGCACCCAGCGCCAAGCTCCACCACATCGGCTCGAGATTCGTCAGCCCCATCGAGCCCATGTCTTTGATCAACGGGATCAGCGTCGCCACGAACGGGATGTTGTCGATGAACGCCGACGCCAACGCGCTCAACCACAAAATCAATATCGCCGTCATGCTCACCGACCCGCAGGTAAATTCGATAAGCCGCGCCGCCATCAGCTCTATCACGCCCGTCTCGACCAGCGCGCCCACCAAGACGTAGAGTCCGGCGAAGAAAAAGATCACCATCCACTCAATTCGATTGAGCGTCTTGGCGACCATCGCGTTGTCGTTGCGCGCCGTCAACAGCAATAAAAAGCCTGCGCCCGTCAGCGCCGACGTCGCCGTCTCCAACCCCAAGCGATTGTGCGTAAAGAACAGCGCGAACGTCAGCGCCAACGCCGTCAGGCATTTGACCAACAATTTTTGATCGGTGATCTTGCTCAACGAGCTGATGCGCATCACTTTGTCCTGCAGCTCCGGTTGCGTGTGCAGCTCCGAGTGATATATCAAAATCAGCAGCGCGATTGTGATCAGAAAAATCCCGATCGCCGGCGCCGCGAGGTTGATGATGAAATCCATAAAGCTCAGCCCGACTGCCGAGGCGATCATCATATTCGGAGGATCGCCGATCAGCGTCGCCGTGCCGCCTATGTTCGCCGACAAAATTTGCGCGATCAAAAATGGTTTCACGTCGACTTTCAACTGTTGCGTGATCGAGAATGTGATTGGCACTGTCAGCAGCACCGTCGTCACGTTGTCGAGCAGCGCCGAGCAGATTGCCGTCAATATCGACAGCGCCACGAGCAGTTTCAGCGGTTGCGCGTGGACGATTTTCGCCGCGCGGATCGCAAGGAAATTGAATAAACCCGTTTCGCCGGTGATGTTGACGATGATCATCATGCCCATCAAAAGCCCGAGCGTGTTGAAGTCGATGTGTTTGATCGCCGTGGCTTGATCGATGATGCCGCACAGCACCATCAACATCGCTCCGACCATGGCGACGATCGTGCGGTGAACTTTTTCGGAGATGATCAACGCATATGCCGCAATGAATATGACGATCGCCGTCACTGTCGAGCTCATATCGGACACTCCTTAGAACTTTTTGTTGGTGACCGTCATCGTAATTTTTTCGCCGTCGCGTTTGATTTTGAAGTCGTAAGTCTTGACGCCGGAGCTCAAAAGCTCCATTTTGAGCGCGAGCAGTTCTCGACCGAGCTTGTCGGCGATATCGGCGGTGAGACCGGCTTGCGCCAGAGGCTTGGGCGGTTCTCTCAGCGCTTGCGCCGCGCGGACGCGTTCCGCCTCTTTTTCGGCGGCGAGCAGCTTATCCTCGATCGTCTGCTCCTCGATATAATTTTTGACCATGTCCTTATCGGTGAGGTTCTTCGGAATTTTAGCCAATGCGATCACTTCCTTTTAATTGCGCCCACCTGATCTTGGCGGACAGCTTATGAGGGCGCCGCCGACGCTCCCACCCTTGGAGCGCGGCGCCCAACTGAGCCGGCAGTTCCCACCCCGCGCCGGCAGCGCCCGTCTTTTATTCTTTCAGCGACTTCGACCGTCCGCGCGGAGCTTTGAACGCCGTCGCATTCGACCGTTCGGAGCCGCCGGCGCTTCGCATGGGGGCTTGCCCCCAAAAAGGGCGGGCGGGTGGGGGAAATTATCCTTTCGATTGCACCTTCGACCAAGTATCTTTCAGCCCGACGATCCGATTGAACACCAATTTTTCTTCGCTCGAGTCGTAATCCACGACGAAATATCCCGTCCGCAAAAATTGATAGCGCGTCAACGGCGCCGCGCCCTTCACGCTCGGCTCGATCAGCGCGTTCTCGATCACGATCATCGACTCCGGATTGAGCGACGCTATAAAATCTTCGTCTGCCCCCGCATCGGGTCTGATCAGATAATCGTACAATCGAACCTCCGCGCGGAGCGCATAATCCGCCGCCACCCAATGAATGGTGCCCTTGACTTTGCGATTGGCGGTGGCGCCGCCCGACTTCGAATCGGGATCAATCGTGCAGTGCAGCTCGACCACATTGCCCGCATCATCTTTTATTACGTCGTCGCATCTGATAATATAAGCGTGCTTGAGTCGAACCTCGCCGCCGGGCTTGAGACGGAAAAATTTTTTCGGCGCATCCTCCATAAAATCTTCGCGCTCGATAAAAATCTCGCGGGCGAACGGGATCATACGAGTGTCTTCGCGCTCGGGATGATTCTCCGCCGTCAATTGCTCCACGCCCTCAACGTTTGTCAGCACCACCTTCAACGGATTGAGCACCGCCATCACTCGATCGGCATTGCGGTTGAGATCGTCGCGAACTTCGTGCTCGAGCATTGCGATGTCGACCATCGAATTAGCCTTCGCGACTCCGATTTCCTCGCAAAAATTTCTGATCGCCGTCGGCGTGAAGCCCCGTCGTCGCAGTCCGCTCAACGTCGGCATGCGCGGATCGTCCCAACCGCGCACGTGCCCTTCTTCGACCAACTGACGGAGCTTGCGCTTGCTCGTGATCGTATTGGTCAAATCGAGCCGCGCGAACTCGATCTGTCGCGGACGATTGTTCGGATCAAAGCCGAGCACGTCAAGCAGCCAATCATAGAACGGGCGGTGATCCTCAAACTCGAGCGTGCAGACCGAATGCGTGATGTGCTCGATCGCGTCGCTCAACGGATGCGCGAAGTCATACATCGGATAAATGCACCACGCGTCGCCCGTTCGATGATGCCGGACGTGAGCAATTCGATAGATGACGGGGTCGCGCATGTTGATATTCGGCGAGGACATATCGATTTTGGCGCGAAGGACGCGGGCGCCGTCGGCAAATTCGCCTGCCTTCATTCGATTGAACAGATCGAGATTTTCCTCGACGGGGCGATTGCGGAAGGGACTTTCAACGCCCGCCTCGGTCAACGTGCCGCGCATCTGACGAATTTGATCGGCGCTCGAATCGTCGACATAAGCCAGCCCGCGCTTTATCAGCTCGACAGCATAATCGAACAGCCGTTGAAAGTAATCGGAGGCGTAATACCTTCGATCGTCCCAATCGAAGCCCAGCCATTTGATATCCTCTTGGATCGAATCGACGTACTCAACGTCCTCGCGCGTGGGATTGGTGTCGTCGAAACGAAGATTGCAGAGTCCGTGATTGGCTTGCGCCAGACCGAAATTGAGGCAGACCGATTTGGCATGCCCGATGTGCAGGTAGCCGTTGGGCTCGGGCGGGAAACGCGTGTGAATGCCGTTGGGATATTTTCCGTTTTTGAGATCGTCGTCGATGATGTTCTGAATGAAATTTGATGCCATATAATTTTGTTCCTCCTCGGTTCAATCGATCTGAGTGATGCTGAAGTCGCCGCACGACTCTATTATCGCCGTCAAAGTTTTGTCGGGAATGTCCTCGTCGAGAAATACCTCCAAAAAGCCGTCGCGATGAAAATCCGCCGCCGTCACCTTCCCGAGGAATTTTACCTTCTCGACGATCTCCGACCGCTCCGCCGGTTTGAGCTTGCGATCGAAATGCACCGCCTTATAATCCAGCCGCTCAATCTTGAAAATCACAGGACGCGTCCCATCGTTGCAGCACGCGATCATCAGCCGCTCGTCGTTCGTCCAGCCGCGCATAATCGCTCCGCCCTGCAGCGCCGTATAAACATATCGACTGATGCAATCCCACGCCTCCGCGCACTGACTGCCCTTGCCCATCGTCCAAAAGGTGTCGTCCGAACCGTACCGCTCAAAAATAAATTCGTCGCCGATATTGTAAAAAGGGCACGCCCCCGAACGCGGATCAGCCAAATATTTTTCCTGATATTCGACGTAGACTTTCTTGTCAAGCACCGTCACCCTGCACTTGTGCTGCATGCCATCCTCTCCCTCTCAGTCAAATTAATCATCTATTATATTCGATTTCCGATTTTGATCAAGGAAATAAAAAACCCCGCGTGAGCAGCGCGGAGTCTTTTATAAGCGTATGTTTTGTTATATTTTAGGAGAGCTTTACGAAAGCTGACTGTAGTGTATCACAGCTGATAACAAATATCAATACCTTGGCGAAAAAATTTTTTTGGGAGGCATCATGCGCGTCAAACACATTTCACTCAACGATTATCGAAACTACGCAGAGCAATCGCTCGAGCCGTCGGAGGGATTGAACGTCTTCGTCGGCGCCAACGCTCAAGGCAAAACCAATCTGATCGAGTCGATGGAGTATGCGGCGCTTGGTCGCTCGCAACGCGCCTCGAAAGATATCGAGCTGATCCGTTGGGAGCAACCGTCCGCCGCAGTCCGACTTGCCTTTGAAAAATTCGGCGTCGAACACTCCATCGCTTTCGAGCTCAACCGTCAAAAGCCCCGCCGATTATTTTTCAACGAGCAACCGATCCGCATCAGAGAACTGATTGGCAAATTCAACGTCGTTTATTTCTCACCGGAGGATTTGTTTTTGATTAAGGGAGCGCCCGCCGCCCGCCGCCGTTTCCTCGACGCCGAAATCTCTCAGGCATCGCCCGCTTACTTCTTCGATCTCATTACGTATAATAAAATCCTCGCCCAACGAAATTCGCTGCTCAAATCGATCAAGGAAGGCGCAGCCCGCTCGAGCGGATTGGATTTGTGGAATGAGCAGTTGGCGGAAGTCGCCGCGCGGATCGTCGTCAAGCGGCTCGAGGTCGTTGAGAAGTTGAGCGCCATCGCCGGCGACATTCAATCGGCGCTCTCCAATCGGCGCGAGACAATGTTTATCACTTATGACGCCCGCAATTTTAAATTTGACAGCGGCTTGACATCGACGCTTGCCGCGCGCTATCATAGCATGCTAAACGATTGCGCCGCCGTCGATATCGCCCGCGGCTCGACTTCGATCGGTCCGCATCACGACGATCTCAAATTTTTTATTAACGGACGCGAACTCCGATTGTTCGGCTCCCAAGGTCAGCAGCGGACTGCCGTTCTGTCGCTCAAGCTGTCGGAACTTGAATTTCTTAACGACGAGACCGGCACTTATCCCGTCCTGCTCCTCGACGATGTGATGAGCGAACTTGACTCCGCGCGGAGATCGAAGTTGCTCGACTTCCTCCGTCAAAAGCGCATTCAAACGTTCATCACCGCCGTCGATCTCGAGCCGATCGAGCAGCCCTCCGCCGTTTTCGATGTCGACAACGCGACAATCATTGCGAGGTGAATCAATGTTTTCAACCGCCGACCAAACGCTCAAGTCGAGCCTGAAGGCGCTCGGTAAGGATTTTTACATCAAATATCTGCAGCACGCGGTATTCTTTCAATGGTCGTCGCTCGTCGGCGAGCGGATCGCCGAAAAGATCAAGCCGGCGCTGATCGAGCACAAAATTCTATTCGTCCGAGTCGAGGACGCAACGTGGCGGACGGAGTTTCAATTCAAAAAGGCGGACATCCTCAAAAAAATAAATGATGCCGCCGAGTGCAATCTGCTTGACGACATTCGGATCAACAATCGGCTCGAAATACCGGCGCCGCCGAAGATTGACGAGCCGCAATTTTTGACGCCCGATGAGATCGTCGCGCAAGACCTTCCGAATATCACATTGACCGAAGAAGAAATTGCCGAGGTCGAGCGTAACGCCGCGCCGATTGAAAACGAAAAGCTCCGCGCGGTGATGTTCGATACTTCGTTGGCGCGGGCGCGCTTGCACAAGTGTCGGCTCAAGCACGGTTGGCATCATTGCGCGAAATGTGAGCTGCTCGTGCCGCCGACCGAGGTGCTGTGCGACGGTTGTCAACGAAAAGAGCTCGAGCAGTTTCGACGGACGATCGGCGAAATCATTCAAGACGTGCCGTGGTCGACGTACGCGGAGATTCGTAACGAGTTGCAGTTGAGGATGCCGCATATGATCGGTTGGTGCCGCCCCGAGACGGTCTCGAGTGTAAGATCGTCGCTGGTGCAGAATTTGGCGCGCTCGATCGACACGCGCGATCCGAGTCAGGTCAAGCGGCTGGTGATGATCTACCGTCAAGTGCCGCCCGATCAGTTGAGCGCGGATGCCGTTCGAAAAACCATGCGACGCTTGCGATTCGATCTGCCGGGGCATGCCGACGACTTTTGACGAAGGGAGAAATGATTTTGAACGACGATAAAAAATTCTACGATGACGACGACGAGGAGGAGGAGATTCCGGCGCACATTCCGACCGACGACGAGGAGGATGACGACGAAGAGATTGAAATTCACCGCGATATCGAGACCGCCGAAGTCGCCGCCGTCAAGGGCGAATACGCCGCCGATCAAATTCAGATTCTCGAGGGGCTCGAGGCGGTTCGCATGCGCCCGAGTATGTATATCGGCTCGACGTCCGAGCGCGGGCTCCATCACCTTGTTTATGAGGTCGTCGACAACTCCATCGACGAGGCGCTGGCCGGCTACTGCAGCGAGATTAACGTGACGATTCACGCCGATAACTCGATCACCGTTGGCGACAACGGGCGCGGCATCCCCGTCGATATGCACGAGAGCGGCAAGCCCGCCGTCGAGGTCGTTTTGACGATGCTCCACGCCGGCGGCAAGTTCGGCGACAACGGCGGCTATAAAGTCAGCGGCGGGCTCCATGGCGTGGGCGTTTCGTGCGTCAACGCGCTGTCGAAGTCGATGGATGTCGAGGTTCGGCGCGACGGCAAGATTCATCACATCGCTTTCGAGCGCGGCAACGTCACCACGCCGCTTGAGATCATCGGCGAGGCGCAATCGACCGGCACGACCGTCACCTTCACGCCCGACGATGAGATTTTTCCGATCACGAAATTCAATTACGACACGCTCAAGCATCGGCTGAGGGAATTGGCGTTCCTCAATCCCGGCATCACCATCACTCTTGCCGACGAGCGCGCCGCCAATAAGGTCGAGACGTTTCATTTCGAGGGCGGCATTCGCTCCTTCGTCGAGCATCTCAATCGAAAGAAGGAGAAGCTCAATCCGACGCCGATTTACTTCAACGGGCGCAAGGACGACACGCTCGTCGAGATTGCCGTGCAATACAACGACAGTTATCAGGAAAATATTTACAGCTTCGTCAACAACATCAACACCGAGGAGGGCGGCACGCATCTGGCGGGTTTCAAGGTGGCGCTGACGCGCGTTGCGAATGAATTTGCCAAGCGGCATAACCTGTTGAAGAACTCCGATTCGACGTTGGCGGGCGAGGACGTGCGCGAGGGCTTGACGGCGGTGTTGAGTCTGAAGGTACGGGAGCCGCAATTCGAGGGTCAAACGAAGACGAAGCTGGGCAATTCGGAAGTGCGGACGATCGTGGCGGCGATTGCGACGGAGGGATTGAGCGAGTTCTTTGAGGAGAATCCCGCCGTCACGAAGCAGATACTCGAGAAGGCGGTAATGGCGTCGCGTGCTCGAGAGGCGGCGCGCAAGGCGCGGGAGTTGACGCGGCGGAAAAATGCGTTGGAGGTTTCATCGCTGCCGGGTAAACTGGCCGATTGCTCCGTCAAAGACCCCGACCGCGCGGAAATTTATTTGGTCGAGGGCGACAGCGCGGGCGGCTCGGCGAAACAGGGGCGCGATCGGCGCTTCCAAGCGATCCTTCCGTTGAGAGGAAAAATCCTGAACGTTGAGAAGGCGCGGCTGGATAAAATATTTGCCAACGCGGAGATTCGGACGATGATCACGGCGTTCGGGACGGGCATCAGCGACGAGTTTGATCTGTCGAAGCGGCGGTACGGAAAAATAATTATAATGACGGATGCGGATGTGGACGGCGCGCACATTCGAACGCTGCTGTTGACGTTTCTGTATCGATATATGAAGCCGCTGATCGAGCACGGGCACGTGTACATTGCGCAGCCGCCGCTTTATCAGATTCGCAAGGGGAAAAATCATTGGTACACGTACAGCGACGATGAGCTCAATCGAAAATTGGATGAGGTCGGGCGCGACGGGATCACGGTGCAGCGGTATAAGGGGCTCGGCGAAATGAATCCGGAGCAGTTGTGGGAGACGACGATGGACCCGTCGACGCGGACGATGCTCAAGGTCGAAATCGACAACGCGGCGGAGGCGGATGAGCTGTTCACGGTCTTGATGGGCGATCAAGTGATGCCACGCCGACAATTTATTGAGGAGAATGCGCTGCTGGTTCAAAATCTTGACATTTGAGCCCGACCGTGATCGTAGGGGGGCGGAAAAAAATTTTTTCATCCCACCCACCCACCCATGAAAAAATTTTTTTCAAATAAAAGGGCGGCGACGACGACGGTCGGGGCTGTCGCATCAAAAAAAGGGCGGCGACGACGGGCGGGCGGCCACATCAAAAAAGCTGGACGCCGCCGACGCAGGATGGTAACCGCGCTGTAAGTTGGAGGTCGCTGACGACGGGCAGGGCTGTCGCATCAAAAAAGAGGGCGCCGACGACGCAGGGTGGGATCTCGTTCTTTGTTGGGCGCCGCACTCGGGGGGTGGGAGCGTCGGCGGCGCCCACATCAAAAACTGCCCAAGCGGGCGGGATTAAAAAATTTTTTCGGCGGCAGGGAAATTTTTTCCGGCATTGAATAAAAAAAGTAATTTAATGACGTAAAGCAACCCTCGAGACCGGAGGAGGTAATCGGTTTTGGAAAAATCTACTCTCATCGGACTAATCTTCGGCACGGCGTCAATCTTCATCGGCATGATTCTTAAGGGCGCCCCGTTGTCCGCATTCAACAACCCCGCCGCCTTTTTGATCATCATCGGCGGAACCTTCGCCTGCCTTTTCAACGCCTTCCCGATGACGGAACTTGCAAAGGCACCGGCTCTTTTCAAGCTCATCTTTAAAACCTCCGAAGGGCAGGATCGCGCGGAGCTGATTAAACTGTTCGTCGAATTGTCGCAGGTCGCGCGTCGCGAAGGTATACTCGCGCTCGAAAGCCGCGTCAGCGATATCCCCGATCCCTTCTTCCGCAACGGCTTGTCGATGGTCATCGACGGCATGGACCCCGAGTTCGTGCAGGACGTGCTCGACGCGGAGCTGGAGATCATGGAGAAGCGCCACGCCGACGCGCGCTCGATATTCTCACAAGCGGGAACGTACGCGCCGACGCTGGGCGTTATGGGCGCGGTGGTCGGACTGATCGCGGCGCTCGGACATTTGGACGACGTCAACGAACTCGGTCACGCAATCGCGGCGGCGTTCATCGCGACAATCCTCGGCATCTTCACCGGTTACGTCCTCTGGCATCCGTTCGCCAACAAGCTCAAGTTAAGATCGGCGGAGGAAGTCGGCTACAAGCGAATGATCATCGAGGGCATTCTGTCGCTGCAGGCGGGCGATTCGCCCACGCAGATCGAGGCGCGTTTGATGGTATTCATCCCGCAGACTCAGCGCGACGCACTCAAGGGCGGCGCTTGATCCCGTTGAAAATTTGTTGAGAGGTAAAACTAATGGCGAGAAAAAAGAAGGGGCACGCGCACGAAGAAGAAATGTCCGAGGCCTGGCTGCTGCCGTATTCGGACCTGATGACGTTGTTGTTGGCGCTGTTCATCGCGCTGTTCGCAATCTCGCAGACCGACCAGACGAAAATGGTGCTGTTGGCGCAGGCGTTCACGTCGGCGTTCAACATGGGCGGACCGTCGTTCTTCGATCAAGCGGGACCGAATCCGAGCCGGCAGCGCGAGTTCATCTCGAACGAGGATCAGGGCAACGCGGCATTCATTCAAGAAAATCAGGCGCTCGAGGACATTCAGCGGCAGCTTGAGGAGTATATTCGACAGAACAATCTCGAGGATCAGCTCTCGACGCAACTCGAGGAGGAAGGGCTGATGATCCGCATCAAAGAGAAAGCGCTGTTTCCTTCGGGGTCGGCGGATTTGGTGCCGGAGTCGCAACGGATCGGACCGATCGTGGCGGGGCTGTTGGCGTCGGTGCCGGAGCGTGTGCTGATCAGCGGTCACACCGACACCGATCCGATCAATACCGCGCAATTCCCGTCGAACTGGGAGCTGTCATCGACGCGCGCGCTTACATTCATGAAATATTTGTTGTCGATCAACGCGGATTTAAATCCGGCGCGGTTTTCGGCGATCGGCTACGGGGAGTATCGACCGATAGCGACGAACGAAACGCCGGAGGGCAAGCAAACCAACCGACGGGTCGAAATACTGATCGCGCGGAGCCTGCGGTTCAATCCGAACGAGGGCATCATCCAACAATCGGAGACGGATTTGGTAGCGAAATGATAATCGGCATCGGGACGGACATTATAGAGATTGAGCGGGTGAGGCGCGCGGTCGAGAAGAATCATTTTCGAGAGCGCGTCTTCACCGCGATTGAGCAGTCGTATTGCGGCGGCAAAAATATCAACAGTGCAGCCTCCTACGCGGCGCGATTCGCCGGTAAGGAGGCTTTTTTCAAGGCGGTCGGCACGGGGATTATCACGTCGTTGACGGAGGTCGAGATCATCAACGATCGAAACGGTCAGCCGCACATCACGCTCCACGGGCGGGCGGCGGAGTTGGTCGGCGACGGCGTCAAGATTCATCTGTCGCTGAGCCACTCGAAAAATTATGCGACGGCGGTTTGCGTGCTTGAAAGTTTGCTGTAAATGAAATATAATCGGCGCGAGAAAATTTTTTGAGGTGAGCGGATTGAAAATAGCATTGGCACAACAGATGCGCGATGTCGACAAGAGCGTCATCGAAAATTACGGGCTGCCGGAGTTGTCGCTGATGGAGAGCGCCGGACGTCGAGTGGCGGAGGAAGTCGCGCGTGTGCTCGGCTCGATCGAGAAGAAGACGATTTGCGTGGCGGCGGGCTCGGGCAATAACGGCGGTGACGCGCTTGTTGCGGCTCGATATCTGTCCAATCGCGGCGCGCGCGCAAAAGTTTTCGTGCTCGAGGGCAAAAACGGTCGCTCCGACTCGCTCGAAATTCAAATAAAAGTGTTGCGCGCGATGAACGTCGAGATTCAGATACTCGACAGCGATCGGGCGTGGGAGCGCATGCAAGTGCAATTGCGCTTTGCGGACGCGGTGATCGACGGGATTTTGGGCACGGGCTTCAGCGGTCAGCTTCGACCGAACGCGCTGCGATTGATCCGATTGGTCAACAATGCCGGCAAGCCGGTGATCTCGATCGACATCCCTTCGGGAGTGGCGGCGGATACTGGGCAATGCGGCGATGCGGCGGTCAAAGCGGCGTGCACGGTAGCGCTGGGGCTGCCGAAGGTCGGGCATTACATCAGCCCGGGCGCGGGGCTGGTCGGCTCGATTGTGGTCGACGACATCGGACTGCCGGCTCAATTGTTGAGCGAAGACATTCATCAGACGCTCATCGACGACGCGCTGGCGATTACACTTCTGCCGGAACGTCCGCGCGACGCTCACAAGGGCTCGTGCGGAAAAATTTTGGCAGTGGCGGGCTCGAAGGGCTTGACGGGAGCGGCGTCGTTGGCATCGATGGCGGCGCTGAAGGCGGGCGCGGGGTTGGTTACGTTGGCGACGCCCGAAAGTCTCAATCCGATTTTCGAAACGAAGTTGACGGAGGTAATGACGGCGCCGATCGTCGAAACGAAAATGGGCGTGCTCGGCGGCGACAAGGCGCTCGAGCAGATATCGGAGCTCACTGACAAAGCCGATGTGGTTTTGATCGGACCGGGGCTGGGGCGTGCGAAGGAAACGCTGTCGCTGGTGAGAAAATTGGTGCCGACGCTCGACAAGCCGTTGGTGCTCGACGCCGACGGCATTTACGCCTTCAACGACAAGCTCGACGAGCTCAAGGCGTGCAAACAGATTCCGATCTTGACGCCGCATTTGGGAGAATTGGCGGCGCTGCTGGGCAAAACGGTCGGCGACTTGAGAAAAGATTTGGTGGCGACGGTGCGCGAGGCAGCGCAAGAATATCGTGCGATCTTCGTGGCGAAATGCGAGACGACGGTCGTGGCATATCCGAATGGAGAAATTTTCATATCGCCGTTGGGCAACGCGGGCATGGCGACGGGCGGCACGGGCGACGTGCTGTCGGGAGCGATCGCGGGGCTGATCAAGTTGACGCCGTTCGCGCCGTTGGCGGGCGTGTATTTGCAGGGGACGGCGGGCGATCTGGCGTTCGCGGCGAAGTCGGAGGGGCTGATTGCGAGCGACATCCTCGAGCGGATTCCCGAAGCCGTGAAAAAAATTCGCCGCCTTCAGTCTCATGCATGAGATGTCGGTAGCCGACGGCATTTTGAAGATCGCCGTCGACGTTATGAAAAAAAATCATTGCCGGTCGATCAAGGCAATCGGTCTCAAGGTCGGAGAGATGTCCGGCGTCGAGCTCGAGGCGCTCAACCTGGCGTTCGATGTGATCACGCGCGGCACTCCCGCCGAGGGCGCCGCGCTCAGAATCAAGCGCATCCCGATCACCGCCCAATGCAATCGCTGTCAAAAAATTTTTCGCGTCGAGCACTATAATTTCTTTTGCCCCGAGTGCGACGGCGTGCTGATCCTCAAAAGCGGGCGCGAGCTCCAAGTCGAGTACGTTGACGTCGATTGAAATTTTTTCGCTTGACAATAACGCGCTCATATCATATCATAAACCCGTTCATTTTGAATCGGATCAGGTGTCGCAAGACTCAATAAGGAATTCGGTTGAAAGCCGAAGCGGTCCCGCCACCGTAACGGGGAGTGAATCCGCAATTATGTCATTGGATCGTTT
>CAMKFB010000038.1 GCA_946411735.1 uncultured Selenomonadales bacterium | reverse complement strand
CGGTTTTTGAGGGGGAAACATTGAGGGGGGGGGGGGGGGGGAGAAATATTTTAGGAGGTCTCGATTGAAAAAAATTTTTTTGATGTTGGTGCTGACGGCGCTGGCGATCGGAGTGTTTTCGAGCGGCGCTCAAAAGATAAAAGCCGAAGTTCCCTCCGAGACCGTCGATCAGGTCGCCAACGGCGCCAAGGTTCTCGTCCTCAACTATCATCAGGTCGGCATCAGTTTCAATCCGCTTACCATGCCGCCTCAATTCTTCGACGAGCAGATGGCTTATCTCGTCAACAGCGGCTATACCTCGATCACGCCGCAGGAACTTTACGACGGCATTTGCGGCGTCACCGTCCTGCCGGAGAAGCCCGTGCTGATCACTTTCGATGACGGCTACGTCGACAACTACACCAATGCCTTTCCGATCCTCCAAAAGTACGGGCTCAAGGCGACGATTTTCGTGGTGCCCGCCTTCACCGGCGTCAACTACGGCTATCTGACGTGGGATCAGCTGCTCGAGATGGAGCAGGGCGGCATCACAATTCAATCGCACACGCTCAACCATCGCGCGCTCGAGGAGCTCCCCGATGACGAAATCCGCGCGGAGCTGCTCGAATCGAAACAGATGCTCGAGGAAAATCTCGGGCATCCGATCGAGTTCCTTGCTTATCCCACCGGCACCTACAACCTCCACATCGCAAGCATCGCGCGCGACGTCGGATATAAGGCGGCGTATACGATCAAGTACGGCAACGTCGACCGCGGCAGCAATGCTTATGCGCTCGAGCGCGTGCCGATTTTTCAGCAGACCAACACGATGAAGGCGTTCTATGAGCGCATCGAGTATCGACAGAGCTTTGAATCGTTCGGCTGGATCAAGCGATAAAAAAACCGCCCTCGACGGCGGTTAATTTTTTTTACGGCAGAATGATCTCGACGTTGAGATCGCTCAGCGCGTCGAGCACATCAGCCTTCGGCTTGCAATCGGTGATCACGCCGTCAAAGTCGTCGACGCGCGCGAAGGTGTAATTGCCGTCCGTGCTGAACTTACGAGCCTCGGCGATGATGTAATTTTTTTTGCTCGAGCCGATCACTCGTGCCTTGTTGATGCCGTCCTCAATCTGATAGGTCGAAACCGCATTGTCCTTCACGTCGACGCCAACCACGCCCACGAACGCCAAGTCCGGCTTGAGCCGCGAGATCATCTCCGTCGCAAGCCCGTCGCAAAATCCGTCGCGACTTCGATTGAGCTTGCCGCCGATGAATATCACATCGACCTTCGGCGCCCTTGCCAATATCAACAGCACGTCGATCATGTTCGTCACGATTTTGAAATCGCCGTCCGCCCGCGCGATCAAATCCGCCAACGCGATGTTGATCGTCGACACGTCCAGATAGATCATGTCGCCGGGCTTTAGCAATTTGAACGCCGTCGCCGCGATCTTCCGTTTCGCCTCGACGTCGATCGTCCGCCGCTTATTCGCCTCCGCCACGTGCAGTTTCTCGCGGATTGCCACCGCCCCGCCGTAAGTTCGTTTCAATTTCCCGTCGAGCTCGAGCGCGCCCAAATCTTTGCGGATCGAATCCTCCGTCACGCCGAAGCGCTCCGCCAGTTCCTTCACCAGCACCTTGCCGTCCGTCGCCAGCAGTTCCAAAATTTTTTCTTGACGCTCCTCCAAAAACATTCGCGCACCCCCTCGCTCGATCACCAAAAAAAAATTATTTGCCCGTCGCCGCAATCCGCTCCATCGCCTCAACGGTCTTGTCGCGATCCCCGAACGACGTCAAGCGGAAATAGCCCTCGCCGCACGGTCCGAAGCCCGCCCCCGGCGTGCCGACCACATTCGCCGTCCGCAACAGCCGATCAAAGAATTGCCAACTGCCCTCGCCGTCGGGCGTCTTCAACCAAATGTACGGAGCATTGACGCCGCCGTACGCGGTCAAGCCGACCTTCCTCAAACCCTCGAGAATGATCCGCGCATTCTCCATGTAATAGCCGACAAGCGCTTTGACTTGCGCCTGACCTTCGTCGGTGTAAATCGCCTCGGCGCCGCGCTGGACGATGTAAGCGGTGCCGTTGAACTTCGTCGTCTGTCGACGGAGCCAGAGATTTTTGAGCGGAACTCGATCACCGTTCGACGCCTCGCCCGTCAAGCCGCTCGGGATCACCACGTAGCCGCATCGCGTTCCGGTAAAGCCCGCCGTCTTGCTGAACGAGCGGAACTCGATCGCACAATCGCGCGCGCCGTCGATCTCGTAAATCGAAATCGGCACGTCGGGCTCGGTGATGTAAGCGGCGTAAGCGGAGTCGTAGAGGATGATCGCGTCATTCGCCCGCGCATAATCGACCCAAGCCTTGAGCGCGTCCTTTGACAGCGTCGTTCCCGTCGGATTGTTGGGCGAACACAGGTAGATGAGATCAACGTGCTCGTTCGGGATCGACGGCGAAAAATTATTTTCGGCAGTGCAAGGAAGGTAAGTGACGCCCTCGAAATGCCCGTCGCTCATCAGAGAACCCGTCCGCCCCGCCATCACGTTGGTGTCAAGATAGACCGGATAGACGGGATCGGCAATGGCGATGCGACTGTCGAGCGCGAAAATCTCTTGGATATTGCCGCAATCGCACTTGGAGCCGTCGCTGATAAAAATCTCGTCGGCGTTGACGTCAAGCCCGCGATGTATATAATTGTGGTTGGCAATCGCCGCGCGCAAAAATTCATAGCCCTGCTCGGGACCGTAGCCTCTGAAGGTCTCGACGTGAGAAAGTTCGTCGGCGGCGCGTTTCATCGCCTCGACGCACACTTGAGGCAACGGTTGAGTGACGTCGCCGATGCCGAGCCGAATGATCTTCGCCGAAGGATTTTCCGATTGATACGCGGCAACGCGGCGGGCAATCTCGCTGAAGAGATAATTGCCGGGCAGCTTGCGATAATTGTCGTTGATATGAGCCATAATGCGCCTCCCAAAAATTTTTTCGGCTGATTATACCACAAAAGCGGCGTCGGAAAAAATTTTTATGTGGGCGCCGCCGAAGGTCGGGTGGGCGGGAGAAAAATATAGGAGAATGCCATGAAAAAATTTTGTCTCGATATCATTATGATCACAATTCTGATCGCCGTCATGAATTTCCATGCACTGCCGAAGGTGCTGCACGAGATCCTCGGCGTCGTCGGAGCCGTCGCGCTCGCCGTCCACATCGCTTGGAACCTCCGCACGCTCCAATCGATCCCGAAATTTTATATCGCCGTCGATGCGCTGATGTTCATCTCAATCATCACGATCACCGCCACCGGCATCATCCTTTCGAATCATATCTTCAGCGGGCTCGTCGGGCTCGAACTCAAGCGCAATATCCTCATCCATCACCTTCACACCTCGCTCCCGTTCGCGCTGATGATTTTAATCGGGCTCCACCTCGGACGAAATTGGAGCTGTTCTCATCAACGCCTGCAAAAAATTCTCCCGCTCAATCCGACCGTCGAAAAAATTATCGCCGCCGTTCTGATCGTCGCCGGACTCGTCGGCGTTTACATGGATCAATTGCTCGATCGCCTGCTGATGCATCACATCTTCGGCACGCCCGCCACGCAACTCGCGCCGGGATTGTACGCCGCGCTCGTGATCGGCATGCTCGCGTTGTTCACTTCGATCGGAGTTGTCATCGATCGGTTGCAAAAAAAAATTTGACGTCGATGAAAAACGTGTTAAAATGATTTTATGGATAAGAAATTAAAAATCATTACTTACGGCTGTCAGATGAACGTCGCCGACAGCGAACGGATGAGCGCGCGCCTGCAATCGATCGGCTACGCGCCCACCGACGTGATCGACGATGCCGATCTGATCCTCATCAACACCTGCAGCGTGCGCGAGTCCGCCGAAGAAAAAATCCTCGGCAAGATCGGCGAAATCAAACGCCTGAAACTACAAAAGCCGTCGCTGATTTTCGGCGTCACCGGCTGCATGGCTCAAAAGGACGGCGACTCTTTGATGAGGCGCGCGCCGCACATCGATTTCGTTCTCGGCACGGGTCGACAGATGGAGCTGGTCAACATCGTTCAAAAGCTCGAGTCGTTTCATCAAAAGATTGTTGAGGTCGACGGCGTCAGCGATCCGATCGTCGAGGATGCTTTCGCTCCGCGCGGAGCCCGCTCGACGTTCATTCCGATCATGTACGGCTGCAATAATTTCTGTACCTATTGCATCGTGCCGTATGTGCGCGGGCGCGAGCGCTCACGTCAGCCCGAAGACATCGTTCGCGAAGTCCGCGCCGCCGTCGAAAACGGCGCCGTCGAGATTACTCTGCTCGGGCAAAACGTCAATTCCTACGGCAAGGATCATCGGCGCGCAACCTTCGCGCAACTGTTGAAAGAAGTCGCTGCAGTCGACGGGCTGAGACGGATTCGTTTTATGACATCGCATCCGAAGGATTTGTCCGACGAGCTGATCGAGGTGATGGCGTCGAACGAAAAAATCTGCGAACACCTTCATCTGCCGGTACAATACGGCGCCGATCGAGTGCTGCAACGAATGAACCGCGGCTATACGGTCGCGCGATATCGGCGGCTGGTCGAAAAGCTCCGCGCGGAGGTGCCGTCGATCGCGCTCACGACCGATCTGATCGTGGGCTTCCCCGGCGAGACGGAATCGGATTTCGAGCGGACGCTGGAGTTCGTGCGGGAGATGCGCTTCGATGCGGCGTATACTTTTATATATTCGCAACGGAGCGGGACGCCGGCGGCGACATTCGACGATCAGATCGACGATCGGATCAAACACGAGCGTCTCGAGCGGCTGATGGCGGTGCAAAACGAGATCAGTCGGGAGATTAACGAACGGTTGACGGGCAAAGAATTTGAGGTGCTCGTCGAAGGCGCAAGTCGGACGGACGAAAAAATTTTCAACGGTCGGACGCGGACGAATAAGTTGGTGCTGTTCACTCACGGCGAGGAGCGCGCGGGCGATTTCATTCGAGTGCGCATCACTCAGCCGCAAACGTGGCTGTTGAGGGCGGAGCGCATCTGCTGATTTTTTTTTGCGTTGCATTTAAAGGGCGGGGCGGGCGGGAAAAATTTTTGAGAGTAGGCGAGCGGATGACAGTAACGCCGATGATGCAACAGTATTTCGAGGCGAAAAAACAAAATGAGGACGCGCTCCTTTTTTTTCACCTTGGAGATTTTTACGAGATGTTTTATGAGGACGCCAAGATCGGCTCGAAGGAGCTGGGCTTGACGCTCACCAAGCGGGGCAACGCGCCAATGTGCGGCATGCCTCACGACGCCGGCGATTCTTACATTGAAAAGCTCGTCGCAAAAGGATATAAGGTCGCGGTCGTCGAGCAGGTCAGCGATCCCAAGCTCAAGGGGCTGACCGATCGCGCCCTTATCAAGGTCGTCACACCCGGCACCATTCTCACCGACGACACGCTCCACAACGCCGTCAACAATTACATCGCGCTGGCGATCGAGTCGGGCAATGAGATCGCGCTCGCCGGCGCCGACATCTCCACCGGCGAATGTTTTTACGATCTGTACTCGGGCGCCGATCGACAGCAGCAGTTGTTTGACGAGCTGTATCGGCTGTCGGCGTCGGAGCTTTTGCTCGTCGATGAGCCGACTTTCCGAAAGAAGCTCGACGAATTCCTCAAGCTCCGCATGCAAAGCTGCACCGTCACGCGGCTCAAGGAGAGCGACGACACGGTTCTAAAGCGCCTGACGGAGCATTTCGAGGAGAAATTCATCCCCGTCTCGGAGTTGGCGGCGCGCGCCGTCGCAATCCTCATCGACTACCTGCACAAGACCGTGATGAAGGATTTGAAGCATCTGTCGAAACTGACGCGGCTCGACGTGCTCGATCGATTGCAACTGGACTCGTCGGCGATGCGCAATCTCGAAATCACGCGCAATGTCCGCGACGGCTCAAAAAAAGATACGCTATTCGATGTGCTCGACAAAACGAAGACGCCGCCGGGCATGCGGCTGCTGCGCAAGTGGCTCGAGGCGCCGCTGACCGATATCGCCGCGATCAATCGGCGGCTCGACAGCGTTGAGGAGTTCGTAAACGGCTATTCGCTGCGCGAGAGCGTCCGCAATCTGTTGAAGGATGTGCGCGACATCGAACGGCTGATGACGAAGGTCGAGATCGGCTCCGCCAACGCGATCGATCTGACCGCGCTCAAAATTTCCTTCCGCGTCCTGCCCAAGCTCCGCGCGGCGCTCGACGTTCGCTCGGACATTCTGATCGCCTGTCGGGACGGGCTGGGCGATTTTGATGAGCTGGTCGATCTGATCGAGCGCGGCGTCGTCGAAAATGCGCCGACATCGATTCGCGACGGCGGCATCATCAAAGACGGCTTCGATGACGAGCTCGACGAGTACCGTCGGATTGCGCGCGACAGTAAGTCGATGCTTGCCGCTTTCGAGGACCGCGAGCGGACGAAGACCGGTATCAAGGCGCTCAAGGTCGGCTACAATCACGTTTTCGGATATTACATCGAGGTTCGTCACTCGAGCGCGTCGAAGGTGCCGGCGCATTATATTCGCAAGCAGACGCTCACCGGCGCCGAGCGCTACATTACCGAGGAATTGCGCGAGTTCGAGACGAAAATTCTCGGCGCTCAAGAGAAGGCAATCGCGATCGAGTACAATCTTTTCGTAGGCATTCGCGACAATCTCAAAGAGCGGCTCGAGGAGATTCAAAACTCCGCGCGGAGGATTGCCTTCATCGACGTCGCCGCGTCGCTTGCCGAGGTCGCCGCCAATAATAATTACATTCGCCCCGAACTTCGCGCCAACGGTCGGCTCGATATAAAAGACGGACGGCATCCGCTGGTCGAGAGGATCATTCGCGGGGGGCTGTTCGTGCCCAACGATACGCGGCTCGATCACTCCGCTTGCGAGACGATGATCATCACCGGACCGAATATGGCGGGCAAGTCGACCTACATGCGGCAAGTCGCGCTGATCACTCTGATGACGCAAATCGGCAGTTTCGTGCCGGCGCGGGAAGCGGTGATTTCCCCTGTCGACAAGATTTTTACGCGTATCGGCGCCAGTGACGATCTCATCAGCGGGCAATCGACTTTCATGGTTGAGATGAACGAGGTCGCGCACATTCTCAAGTACGCCACGGAGAACAGTCTGATTATCCTCGACGAGGTCGGGCGCGGCACGTCGACGTTCGACGGGATGAGCATTGCGCGGGCGGTTATCGAGTACATCAATCAAAAAATCCGCGCGAAGACTTTGTTCGCGACGCATTATCACGAGCTGACCGCGCTTGCCGATTCCGACGACAAGATTAAAAATTATTGCGTGGCGGTGAAGGAGCGCGGCAACGAAATAATTTTCCTGCGACGGATCAAGCCGGGCGGCGCGGATAAATCTTACGGCATTCAAGTGGCGAAGTTGGCGGGGCTGCCGCGTTCGGTGATGAAACGCGCGGAAATCATTTTGAAGGAGCTTGAGCAGAACGTCGAGGGCGATCGTTCGAGCGCGCCGTCGACAACAAAGCCGTCGGTCGAAAAGCCGACCACATCAAAGCCGCCGGCGGAGGCGACATCGTTATTCGCGTCGAGCATCGCGCAGGAGCTGTTGAAACTCGACGTGACGACGCTGACGCCGATCGAGGCAATGAATTTGCTTTATAAGTTGCAGGATCAGGCGCGGCGCGAGGCGGGCGGCGCTTGAAAGGAGCGGTGCATTTGAGCGTCAAACTTTTGGATGCGAACACCATCAATAAAATAGCGGCGGGCGAGGTCGTCGAGCGTCCGGCGTCTGTGGTCAAAGAGCTGGTCGAGAACGCCATCGACGCGCAAGCCACGCGCATTGCCGTCGAGATTCAAAACGGCGGCAAGTCTTACATCAAGGTCAGCGACAACGGCATCGGAATGAACCGCGAGGATGCCAGCCTTGCGATCCGCGCTCACGCGACGAGTAAACTTTCGAGTGCCTCCGATTTGCAATTGGTCACGACGCTCGGCTTTCGCGGCGAGGCGCTCCCGACGATCGCGGCGGTGTCAAAGTTTTCGCTGTGGACTCGACGGGAGGGCGACGAACTCGGGACGTTGGTGCGCTTGACAGGCGGGCACGATCAATTGGTCGAGGCGCAAGGTTGTGCGTTGGGTACGACCGTTCTCGTCGAGGATTTATTTTTCAACACTCCCGCGCGGAAAAAATTTCTAAAGCAGTCGGCGAGCGAGAGCAGCAAAATCAACGAATACCTGACGAAGTTGGCGCTGTCTCGTCCGTCGATCGCGTTCAAATTGATCAACGGCAATAAATTGGTGCTGAGCACGCCCGGCAGCGGGCAATTGATCGAGTGCGTCGAGAGCATCTACGGTCACGAGATCACCGCGTCGATGATGATGATCGAATTTCAGGATCGCAACGACAAAAATTTTCGCATCAACGGGCTGGTGTCGCGCCCGAACATCGTCAAGAGCTATCGGACGTGTCAAACGTTCATCGTCAACGGGCGGGTAATAGGCAACCGAATGATCTCGAAAGCGGTCGAGGAAGCCTACATTTCGCTCGTGCCGAAAGGCAGTTATCCGTTGGTGGTGATGTCGATCGAACTGTCACCGATGTTGCTGGACTTCAACGTGCACCCGCAAAAGGCGGAAGTGCGATTCGAGGACGACGGGGAAATATATCGTGCGGTGCGGCATGCGGTGTCGCAAGCGTTAGAGCGAAGGCAATCGGCGCTCACGGTCGAGCCGGAGGATGAACTGCCGCCGCCCGAGCCGCCATCGACCGAACCGCCATCGACCGATAAAACGTCGTCCGTCGAGCCGCCGCCGATTGAGGAGTCGCCGATTGAAACTCCACCGATCGAACCGCCGTCGACCGATCCGCTGTCGATTGAGCCGCCGTCGATTGAAGAGCCGTTGATCGAAGAGCCGCCGCCGATTGAGTCCGAACCGACGGTCGAAGAAGCGCCGAAGGTCGAGACGCAAGAAGAATTGTTGTTCGAAGAGCGCACGGAGCCGAAAAAAATCACGCCAATCGGTCAAGTGGCGCTGTGCTACATCGTGGCCAAGGGCGACGACGGGCTGTATCTGGTCGATCAGCATGCGGCGCATGAGCGGATCATTTTCGATCGGCTGTCGGGCTATACCGACGGGATTCCGGCGCAGCAACTGTTGATTCCTCAACCGATCGACTTCGACGAGAATGAACGGCGCGTGGTCGAGGATAATCTTGAGCTGTTTCATCGATTGGGCTTCACGCTCGAGCGGGGCGGCGACGGGAATTATCGACTGATCGAGGTGCCGGTGGATGTGCTCGACAGCGATGCGACGGGTTTATTGCGTGAGATTCTGTCGAGCCTGCCGACGGTGGATAACGCCTTCGGCGACGACGATCAACATCGAAAAGTGTTGGCGAAAAACATTCGGGAGGCGTGCCTTGCGATGACGGCGTGTCGAGCGGCGATCAAAGCGGGGCAGGAATTAAATTTTCGGCAGATGCAAATGCTCTTGGACGAGCTGTTGAAGACGAAATTTCCGTTTACCTGCCCGCACGGGCGACCGACCATTATCAGTTTCGACGAAAATAAATTGGCGACGATGTTCAAACGCAAGGGCTTTTGATGAATATGAGCCGCCGATGTGAACTGTGTCCAAGAAAATGCGGCGTCGACCGCTCGAAAACCGTCGGATATTGCCGCGCTCCCTCGACTGTCCGCCTCGGTCTCGTCAGTCTGCACCAATGGGAAGAACCTTGCCTGGTCGGTCCGCGCGGAGCCGGCACAATTTTTTTCTCCCACTGCACAATGCGTTGCGCCTTCTGTCAAAATCACGCCATCAGCGCCGACGGCTTTGGAGTCGAGGTTTCAATCGAGCGCCTCGCTCAAATTTTTGTCGAGCAACAAACGCGCGGCGCCGCCAACGTCGAGCTCGTCACGCCGACTCATTACACGACTCAGATTATCGCCGCCGTCTCGAGCGCACGATCGAACGGATTGTCGATCCCCGTCGTTTGGAACTCCAACGGTTACGAGCGCGTCTCGACCGTCAAGCGCTTGCGCGGAACCGTCGATGTTTTTTTGCCCGATCTCAAATACTTAGACGACAAATCCGCTGTCGAGATCAGTGACGCTCCGAATTATTTTCGTCATGCGTCGAAGGCGATCGAGACGATGTTCAATCTTGTCGGCGCTCCGATTTTCGACGGCGCTCTTATGAAACGCGGCGTGATCGTTCGCCACTTGATCCTTCCCAACCGTCGGCACGACAGCATTAGAATCGTCGATTGGCTCTACAAAACTTTCGGCGACGACATTTACATCAGCCTGATGAATCAGTACACGCCGATGTTCCGCGCGGAGTTTTTCCCGGGACTCAATCGCCGACTGACCACTTTCGAGTATCAATCGGTCGTCGATCACGCGCTCGAGCTCGGCGTCAAAAACTGTTTCATTCAAGTCGGTCGAACCGCCTCGACGGAGTTCGTGCCCACATTCGACGGCAACGGCGTCCGTCACATTCAATCCGATTGCACGCCGATCTGATGATACTCAAGTCCGAATCGCTTCAACGTCTTCGGATTGAATTGATTGCGCCCGTCGAAAATCAACGGCGCCTTGAGCAGTTTCGCGATCTCCCCGAAATCCGGCTGCCGAAATTCCCGCCACTCCGTGATGAGGATCAATGCATCCGCGCCCTTGAGCGCCTCATATTTGCTCTCGACATAAGAGATTTTGTCGCCGAATCGCTTGAAATAATTGTTTCGAGCATTGTCGAGTGCCTTCGGATCGTAAGCGATGATCCGCGCGCCGCGTTCGATCAGCTCTCCGACAATCGTCAGCGACGGTGCCTCGCGCATATCATCCGTGTCCGGCTTGAAACTCAACCCCCAAATCGCAAAGCTCCGCGCGGAGAGGTCTGCGCCGAAGTGAGCGATGATCTTTTGGGGAATGATTTTTTTCTGATCGCGATTGACGCTCTCGACCGCCTCAAGAATGCGCGGCTCGTAAGAATTTTTCTTGCCGAGTTGAATGAGCGCCTGCATGTCCTTCGGAAAACAACTGCCGCCATAGCCGCAGCCGGCATAAATAAAATTATATCCGATGCGCGAATCCGAGCCGATCCCAAAGCGCACCATATTGATATTCGCGCCGACGCGCTCACAAATATTGCTGATCTCGTTCATAAAACTGATGCGGGTCGCAAGCATGGCGTTGGCGACGTACTTGGTCATTTCCGCGCTGGCAATGTCCATCACGACAAACCGATCGTTTTTCTTGACGTGAGCGCTGTAGAGATCACGCATCACCTCCGCCGCCTCGTCGTTATCCGTGCCGATCACAATCCGATCGGGTCTCATGCAATCGCCGACTGCCGCGCCCTCCTTCAAAAATTCGGGATTGGAGATCACATCGAACGTCAAATCCGATTGTCGAGCGTCGAGCTCGCGTTGAATGATCGCCCGCACCAGCCGCGCGGTGCCGACGGGTACGGTCGACTTGTTGACGACATAAGTGTGACGGCGCATATTTCGACCGATCTCGACGGCAACGGAACGGACGAAACTCAAATCGGCGTCGCCGTCGGGAGCAGAAGGCGTGCCGACTGCAATAAAACAAAATTCGACGTGCTCGAGCGCCTTCGTCAAACTCGTCGTAAAGTGCAGATGATCGAGTTTTTGATTGGCGCGAATCATCGACTCGAGCCCGGGCTCGTAGATCGACACCCTGCCGTTGTTGAGCTCATCTATTCTTTTCTCGTCGATGTCGACGCACCAAACATTATTGCCCATCTCGGCGAAGCACGCGCCCGTCACGAGTCCGACATAGCCCGCGCCGACCACCGCAATATTCATTCGCATCAGCCCCTCATTATTTCATTGTCAAGCGCGCCGATTTTCAACGGCAATCTATTATTTAATCACATTGACATGCCCACGTCAAAGGTATATCATTTCATCGCAAAAATTTTCGAGAGGAGAGGCTCAGATGGAGACAGCGAAAGCCGAAGCCTTCGACTTCAAAGCATTAATGTCGCTCAAGGGCGCCTCGATCGCCGCAACCTCGGCGGTGGTGTTGGCATCCGCGGGCGCGTTGTCGGTTTCAAACTCGATCGCCGAAAGCGATACGATCGTCAAGGGCGTCCGCGCGGAGGGTAAAGACATCTCCGGCATGACGACCGCCGAGGCGCAACAATACCTTCAATCGGTCGGCGATGCCAAGGTCAAGCCGTTGACGTTCACTTACGGCGAGCAGACCTTTACGATCAATCCCGCCGACATTAATTTCAAAGCGAACGTCGATGAGGCAACGCGGCAGGCTTACAGCTTCGGGCGCGGCGGCGATTGGTCGCACAACATTCAGAGCCAAATTCTATGCGCACTCAACGGTCGGAGCGTGACGCTGACCGCCGGCTACGATGCCGAGCTCCTCAGCACTCGCCTCAACGACATTGCCGCGCAGATCAATCAACAGCCGTCGAACGCATACTGCTATCTCAATCCCGACGGCTCGATCGGCAAAGTCAACGGCGCGAGCGGTTATCGCCTCGACACCGAGAAGGTTGCGCAATCTCTCAAGACGCCGCTCGAGACGCTCACCGTCCCCGACAGCATTGCCCTCGAGCCCGAAGAAATTTTGCCCTTCGTCACCACCGAGGACATTGCCGCCATCGATTCGATCATCGGCGAGTACTCGACTTCGTATTACCCCGGCGCGCGCGGCGACAATATTGCCCTTGCCGCTTCGTATCTCAACGACCGCATCGTCAAGACCGGCTGGGAGTTTTCGTTCAATGACACGGTCGGCGAGCGCACCTACGCGGCGGGCTATCAGACGGCGGGCGTGATAATCAACGGGCGCCCCGAGCAGGACGTCGGAGGCGGCGTCTGTCAAGTGAGCTCGACGCTCTACAACGCCGTTCTGTTGGCGGGCTTGACCCCAACGGTTCGGACGCCGCATTTCTTCCCCTCGACCTACGTTGCGCCCGGGCGTGATGCCACCGTCGCCGACGGGCAGATCGATTTCAAATTCCGTAACGACCTCCCGCACAACGTCTACCTGCTCTCGAGTGCATGGGGCTCGACCGTGACGGTCTACGTGCTCGGCACTCAAGCCGACCTCAACGGCGCCAAGATCGCCCTCGAAAGCGACGGCTCCTATATGACGCCTTCGATCTGGCGCGTTTATTATCGCGACGGGCAAGTCGTGAAGGAGGAGTTCCTTCACACCGACTCCTACAGCGATCCGGTGACTGACTAAAATTTTTTGTCCCGCCTACCCTCCCATTCCATGAAAGTGAAACTTTCAAAGGGCGGGCGGGTGGGAGGATATTATGAAATGGATTAACCACCAAATTGTAACGGGCTTCATCGTCTACGCGGCGACCGACAACGCGCTGTTCGTTGCCTCGTCGATCGTCGGCGCCGTCATTCCCGACCGCGTCGAGGGCGATCCCCCCAAGGACAACGCAAAATATTGGCAGTGGCGCCGCCGCCATCGGACGTGGTCTCATTATCCGATCATCTACCTGGCGCTGATCGGGTTGCTGCTCCTGGCAAAGGATTACTGTCAAACGCTCAACTTGAATTTCATAACGACCACGCCCTTCCTCGACGTGATCATCTTCGCGCTGATCGGAGCGCTGCTGCACATCGTCGAGGACGCGATCTGCGGCAAGGTTCCGATCCTCACGCCGTATTCGAAACACGGCATCAAATTATTCACCGTCGGCTCGTGGAGGGAATATTTTTTTTCGGCGGTCATAGTTTTAATCTGTTTGACGGCGCGGCTCGAAAATCTCGACGAAATCATCGGGCTGATATCGAACGCCATCGTCAATCGTTGACAAATGCGCTCGAAAATCCTAAAATCAGAATCGAAGTTTTATCGATTATAAGGAGCAGAGCCGACATAGATGGACGATTACACGTGGAGAAAACGATTAGAGGCACGACGAAAACGGCGGAGGCAGGAGCGCTTATTCGCCGTATTTCTTTTTGCGGCGATGCTCGGCGGGCTGGTGTGGTATCTGTTGGTTTACACGAAGACGCCGAGCTACGCGATGGAGGCGGCGTTCGAGGCGCTAAAGGACAACGACGTAAAAACATTTGAGAAGCACGTGGATCTGCCGTCGATCACGGCGCGCGCCTACGACGATTTGACGCTCGATCTGTTTAAATACGACAAGCAACTGAGCGAGAACGAGCGAATACTTTTCGAGAATTTTTATGTGCTGATCCGTCCGCAGATATCGCAAGGCGCGGTCGACGTGATTGAGTATCGGCTCGACAACGGTCAATGGGTCTTGCCGGGCGGGATTTTGACGGGGCGACAGCTGGGAGTGGATTTTGATCTGCTGCTTGAGAGGAGTCTGATTCGACACACCTCGATTCGTGAGCTGGGCAAGGTCGAGTACGTCGGCGACAAGGCGCGGGCGCAATTGAAAGTGGTGGAGGATTACACCGGCGTGCCGTTCACATTGGAGCTGGCGCTCGAGCAGGTGACGGATTCGAGTCGGACGTTCGGCGGCGGCGAGATCGAACTGTTTGATCACAAGTGGACGGTAGGCAGTTTGAATTTCAATTTCGACAGCACCAATTGGAAGGTGGTCGGGATCGAAAATTATCGGGATTATCTCGACGTGGTGGCGCCGATTTTGAAGCAGGAGCTGGAGGATTACATCGACTCGACGGCGGAGATCATCGATCGATACAACGGGACGTTCCGCTATCAGCAAGATGCGTTTGTGTACATGCAGCAGACGCGCGACGGAGTGATGTCGGATCAACAGCGGCAAAACGTTGCGGCGTATATTGAGGGGACGGTGATCCCGGCGCTGCAGGCTCGCCAAGCGGAGCTGGATCAAGTGGGGGTGCCGAACGGGGCGCTGTACCTGTCGCGCTTGAGGCAGGAGTCGACGACGATCACGATCCGCGCGTGGGAGGCGTACATTCAAGGGTTGCGGGAGGATTCGCCGGCGGCGTTCGACACGGCGGAGAGCCTCTTGAAACAGGAGCTGGCAGTCGATCAGCGCGTCGAGGAGATCATACATAATTCTGCGGTCAGCCGCGATCGCCCCGAGCCGCCCTAAAAATTTTCTCCCACCCGCCCACCCATGAAGGGCTAACGCCCTTCGACCCTTAGAGGCACCGCCTTCGACGGTTGCCTGGCAATGACGTGCTGCCGCCTCGACGGTTGCCGAGAAGGCGCCGCCGACGCAGGGTGGGAACTTCTCTCACATTTGGGCGCCAACCGTCGTGGGCGGGCGCGTCGGTGGCGCCCTCATAAACATTTGTCAGAGGGCGAAATAAAATTTTGGAGCAGTGGTGAATGAATGATGTTGGATCGATTGCGCGAGGCGATCCCCAAGGATTTTCTCGACAACGAACTCGCCGAACTTCGGGAGCATCGCCTCCGCTTCGGCTTCCTGATATTGTCAATGGCAGTACTCGTAATATTTTTGGCGCTCGACGATACCCAATCCGAGCCGCCGATAGAACTCGTCGAAGAAGAACCGATCGACGAATCCGAACCGCCGCCGCCGGTCGAGCCAAGCGATCGTCGCACCGAGATCATCGGGCTTGCGCACGCTTCCGAGGACGTGCAATTGATCAATCCATTCGCGGTCGATCTCCCCAAGCCACCGCCCGAGCCCTTGATAATCCCTGTATCGACACCCGCTCCGCCGCCGCCCCCGCCCTTGAGCACTCTCGAAAAGCGCAACGCTTCCAAGCCCGAGCCGACGTCGAAGGTGCTGCTGACGCTCAAGGGCACGGCAATCGGCGAAGACAAAAAAATCGCGGTGGTCAATCGCGAAGTCGTGAGCGGCAAAGTCGATGATGAGTCCGGCGCGCAATCGAGCCGACGGATTGAGCATCGACTCTTAAAAATCGGCGACGCGCTTGACGGGCGCAAGGTCGTCGACATAGGAAAAAATTTCGTGGCGTTCGACGACGGCGAGCGCCTTGAGCTGCCGAAGGTGCAGATCGATGGCTAAACGAATGTTGACAGTGTTAGTGCTGTCATTTTTATTATGCTCCGCGCGGAGCTTTGCGATGTCGCTCAACGTGCAGGAGGGCGATTTGCACTCGACGGTGCTGATGATCGCGGAGATGGGCGGGCTCAACGTAATGGTGGACGACTCGGTGAAGGGCGCGATCACGATCTCGATCGAGGACGTTGAGCCGCGCGAAGCACTTGAGATCGTGGCGATGACGAAGGATTTGCAGGTCGTCGAGAAAAACGGCGTACTGATCGTCACGTCGCAATACGGCTACAACGCGCTGATGGACACGTATGTTTTTCTGATCCGTTACGGCAATGCGGAGTCGCTCCGTGAGGTGATTGTCAAGTCGCTCGATCTGCGCAAGACCGACGAGGATGCCAACGAGCGGCGGACGATCCGAAATGCCGACGGCTCGAGGGAGGAATATACAGTGCGCGGCAATCGGACGGAGCAGCGCAACATTGACGAGCGTGTTGTGGTCGACAAGGAGACGAACGCGATCATTTTGTACGGGACGGCGCCGGAGTATGAAAGGGCAAAAAAAATACTTGATGAGCTCGACGTGCCGTTGAAGCAGGTGTCGATCGAGGCAAGGATTTTGGCGATCGACAAGTCGGCGACGAAGGATTTAGGCGTCGATTGGTTCTGGTCCGCAATCCCTCAAAATTCTTCGGTTCGGAGCGATCAGATGGACAAATCCGAAGCGCATGGCATTTTTCAGTTCGGTCGGGCGGCGAGCGGCGTTCAACACGAGTGGTATTACGGCGCGCAAATCAGCGCATTGCTCACAAAAGGCAAGGCGAAGATGCTGTCGAAGCCGAACATCTTGACGGTGCAAGGGCATGAGGCGACGATCAATGTAGGAAGCAGCGTGCCGGTACCGACGACGATATCAACGGATGCGCGATGGTTGAGTTCTTACGAGTATCGAGACGCCGGCATTATTTTGCGTGTGACGCCGCGCGTGAATGCGGACGGCTCGATCACGGCGACGATTCACACCGAGGTCAGCACTCCTCAATACATTTCCGACGTGGGCGCCTATCAGTTCAACAATCGCTCGGCGGACACGACCGTGACCATGCAGGACGGCGAACCGATCGTGATCGGCGGATTGATTGGCGCCGACGAGGAGCGCTCGATCAGAAAAATTCCCTTCCTAGGCGACCTTCCGCTCCTTGGCTCGTTATTCAAGAGCGTCCGTCGAAACAAATCGGACTCGGAGTTGGTAATTTTCTTGACGGCGCACGTCATCGAAGACCGGTAAAAAATTTTTTCATCAGTGCCCGACATTGCTCCTCGAGCACGCCCGCGCGAACCTCCAATTGATGATTCATCGCTCGATTGTCGACGACATTGAAGAGCGACTCGACCGCGCCCGCCCTCGAATCCGGCGCCCCGTACACCAACCGTCGAACGCGGCTCCACACCAGCGCCCCCGCGCACATCGGGCATGGCTCGACCGTTACGTAAAGCGTGCAGCCCTTGAGCCGCCGCCCGAGCACTCGACTGCCTTCTCTGATCGCGATCAGCTCCGCGTGTTGCGTCGAGTCGTCAAGTTCTTCTATCCGATTGCGCGCTCGAGAAATGATAAAGCCGTCCTCTGTCACGAGAACGGCTCCGATTGGTACCTCGCCCGCGTCGAATGCCGCCGACGCTTCCTCCAGCGCGATTGACATGAACTGTTCGTCCGTCATTGCCAATCACTTCCGATCATTGGGCGTACGCGAGCAGATCGTCGAGCGTGCTCACGTTATAGAACAGCGAATGCGTTGCGATGTTGTGGAGAGGCAGATTGCGCAAGTCCAAATGAGCGGCTTCGCCGTCGCGATTGGCGAGCTCTTCTTTGCGCTTGACCGCTGCACTTAAGGTACTCTCGAATTTTTTTCTGTCGCCGGTGTCGTTGCGACCTTTCTTGCGGTTGAACCGCTTGTCGTTGTCGCTGTCAATCCCTTTGATGCGCGCAACTCTTTCGATTCTCTCGATCTTCTCAATCATGACTGCCATCTCCTTCCTTAGTTCAGGCGTCCGATAACATTATCGTCATTCGACACGCCCGACTTAATATCAACCAAAAAAGCCCCGCCGATTGGCAGGACTTTTATTTTTTCGATTGTGATCGAGGAGCGGGAAAATTATTTGAGCGCGTCGCCGAGTTTGGAGTTGGTGTTGCGTGCTGCGGCTACGCTCTCATCGAATTTTTCTTTCTCAGCGCCCTCGAGTTTGACTTCGACGATCTTCTCGAGACCGTTCTTGCCGAGGATGACCGGCACGCCGATGCACAGATCCTTTTCGCCGTATTCGCCGTCGAGATAGACGCAACTCGGGATGAGCTTGTTTGCGTCGAGCGCGATCGCCTCAACCATCGCCGCCGCCGCCGCGCCGGGCGCGTACCACGCCGACGTCCCGAGCAACTTCGTCAAGGTGGCGCCGCCGACTTTCGTCTGCTCGACCGCCTCGGTGATGAGCTCGTCGCTCAACAGTTGAGTGATCGGAATGCCTTTGTACGTCGCAAGGCTGACAAGCGGCACCATGGTCTTATCGGAATGCCCGCCGATAACCATGCCGTCGATGTCGGTCGGCGTGGCATTGTAGCCGGCTTTTTGAAGCGCCTTCGACAGGAAATAACGGAAACGGCTCGAGTCGAGCATGCCGCCCTGTCCGAGAATGCGATTACGCGGCAAGCCGGAGTTCTTGAGCGCGAGATAAGTCATGGCGTCCATCGGATTGGAGACGATGATGAAAATCGCGTCCGGAGAATGCTGAAGCGCGGAATCCATGACGCCCTTGACGATCTTTGCGTTGACGCCGATCAAATCTTCGCGACTCATGCCGGGCTTGCGCGGAATGCCGCTGGTGATCACGATTACCTGCGAGCCTGCCGTCGCGGAATAATCGTTGGTCACGCCGGTGACGGTCGTATCGAAATTGAGCAGGTGGGCGGTCTGCATGATGTCCATCGCCTTGCCCTCGGAGACGCCCTCTTTGATATCGATGAGAACGACTTCGCTCGCGAAACCCTTGGTCGCAATGACGTTGGCGACGGTCGCGCCGACATTACCCGCACCTACGATTGTAACTTTCATCAAAAAATTCCTCCCTTGAGTGATATCAAAAAAAATCTTTTATGCCTCGGAAAATTCGTCCTTGCCGACGCCGCACAGCGGGCAAATCCAATCCTCCGGCAAGTCTTCAAACTTCGTGCCCGGCTCGATGCCGTTATCGGGATCGCCGGCTTCTTCGTCGTACTCGTAACCGCACACGTTGCACACGTACTTCACTGCATCCGCCTCCCGTTTATTTTCTATTATTGTATCATAACCGCGGCGCACGTCAATCATTTTTTTGTCGACGGTTTCAAATTTCGCTTCCAACGGAGCAATCGATGGTAGGTGATGGCGAATCGATGAGCCTCGTCTCGAATACGTTGCATTAAATAGAGTGCGTCGGAGTCGCGCGGCAGTTCGATCGGTTCGCTCGAGCCCTCGACGAAGACGAGCTCGAATTGTTTTGCGAGCGCGACGACCGGGACGGTCGAATGCTCCGCGCGGATGATCTCGAGAGCGGAGTGCAGCTGACCGAGCCCGCCGTCGATGACGATCAGATCGGGCAATTGATCGGAGCCGATATAGCGGCGCGTGACGACTTCGCGCATCGATTGAAAGTCGTCGGGCTTGCCCTCGGTCGAGCGGATTTTGAAACGGCGGTAAGATTTTTTCTCGGGGCTGCCGTCGAAGAACACGACCATTGATGCAACAGTCTCACTGCCCTGATTGTGGGAGATGTCAAAGCACTCCATACGAGTCGGGCGGCGGCTCAAGCCGAGATATTGTTGAAGTTGATCGACGCCGACGGCGGGATCGCGTTCGATCTCCTCCGACATTCGTTTGGCGTTGATAATCTTTTGGATCTCGGCGAGCTTTTTGACGGCGAAGATTTTATCTCTGATCCGCGCGGCGTCCTCGAAATCGAGACGATCGGCAGCGGCTTGCATTTTCGATATAAGATCGTCCTCGAGCTGTTGAGTCTGACCGTCGAGAAACAAGGCGACGGCGTTGACGATTTCATTATAAGCATCTTGATCGATGGCATTGACGCACGGCGCCGGGCATCGTTTGATGTGGTACTCGAGGCAGGGGCGTTTATGGAAGCGTTTGCAGGTTCGGAGCGGAAAGATTTTTCGGATGAGCTTGAGCGACTCGTGCATGGCGGAGGCGTTAGTGTAAGGACCGAAGTATTTCGAGCCGTCGTCGACGATGCGACGCACGATGCACGCGCGCGGGAAAGGCTCATTGGTGAGCTTTATGCAGGGATAATTTTTGCCGTCCTTGAGCAAAACGTTATAGCGCGGCTGATGTTTTTTGATCAGTTCGCACTCGAGCAGCAGCGCCTCGACCTCGGAGCCGGCACTTAGAGTATCGATGGCGGCGGTGTGCTCGACCAGCGTCCGCTCCTTGATCGACTTATTGAGCGCGTGCTGACGGATTCGGTTTTTGATGTTGAGCGCCTTGCCGACGTAAATGATCTCGCCGTCGACAGCCTTCATGATGTAAACGCCCGTGGTCTCGGGCAAATTTTTTATCAGTTCTTCATCAATCATCGGATCACCCGCCTAAAATTTTAAGACGTGATTTTTACTCAGCATCTCGCTCAATTCGTTTCGAGCGATCAACTGTACATTATTTTGGCGCGCCAACTCGACGGCGCCCGGCGAAAATCCCTCGGCGTTGGTTACGACGACGCCCTGAAACTTCACGCCGCGATGAATGTTCTCATAAGCGGCAATCGCCGTGTGAACTTCTTGTATCGCGCGTTTCCCCAAACCACTGTTGATGTTCCCGACATGCTTGCATTGGATCAACAGCCCGTCGTTGCCGGCGTTCGACAGCACCACCACATCCGCGCCGTTGTCATTGGTCGTCGGAGTCTTCGTCGCCGTCAAGCCGCCCATCGAATTATACAGATCGGTCGTGATTTGTTCAAAGGCCTCGCCCGTCACGCCGTCGACATCTTCGATGCTCCAACAACACGTCGGCAGCGGCGCGGCGGTCGGATTTTTGAGCGCATTGAAAATCGCCAGCCCGTCTTTGACGCCGTCCTCGGTCGGGAACAAAACCTTGTCGCTCAGAGATTTTTTATGCGCCAACAGCGCGTCCAACTTCTCGTCGAAACTGCCGTTGACGCCGAAATCCTTATGACGAGCCAGCGGCACGTACACGTTAACGTCGCGCGTCTGACCGATGCGATAGACGCGGTCGGTGGCTTGATCCTCCTTCGCAGGGTTCCACGTCCGACTGAGATGAATGACGTTGTTCGCCGCCGTGATCGTGAAGCCGACGCCTGCTGCCAGCGGCGACAGCACCAGCACATTAAACCCGACGGAGCTGTTAAATTCATCGACGAGACGCTGTCGATAAGCGCCGTTCATTGTGCCGTTAATCGGCGGAGGAATCTTTATATCGAATTTCTGATCGATCAAGCGCGAGAGGATCAATTGCATTTTGCGGCTGACGACGAAGAGCAGTGCCTTTTCGTTTCGACGTTTGATCTCGTCGAGGATCGCAAAAGTTTTTTTCAATCGAGCGGATTGGTTGATGACTTCGTCCGCCGGCATTTCGAAAAAACTCTCCAACGCCTTCGTGCTCAAGTCGGGATGTAACGACACATCTCGCAATGCGGCGATCACTTTCAACGGCGAAATTTCGTCGTCGCACCGCGCCGCCTCCAATATCGTCGAATAACACTGCCGCTGATAATCGGGCATCTGCTCGGGACATCGAAAAATATTTTTTCGCGGTATGCTCGACAGGTGATCGCTCTTCATTCGCCTCAAAAACAGCGGCTCCAAATTTCGTTTCAATCGCCTGCCGACCTTTTCAATATTTGCGGCGCCGTAATCCGTCGCCAGCGGCTGCAGATATCTTTCCTTGAAACTTTTCAGGTCGCCCAGCCACGCCGGCTGCACGAAATCCATTATGCTCCACAAATCCGTCCACGAGTTTTCGACGGGCGTTCCGCTCAGCCCGATCGCGTAGTCGTATTGCATCGCCTTCAGCGCCGTTGTTATCCCCGCCGACGGATTTTTCGCTTTCTGCACTTCGTCGGCGACGATGCAACTCCACTCGACCGCCGCGAACGAAAATTGATAATCCCGAAGCGTCTCGTAAGTCGTCAGCGCAAGACAATCGCTCGGCAATGTCAAGCGGAGCTTGCGT